>NZ_JBSFYW010000002.1:0-314116 GCF_053599975.1 Streptomyces sp. NPDC005141
GGAGTCGTTCGAAGGCTCGCTGCACGGGCGGGAGGGTTCCTTCAACTTCGTGCACTCGGCGACAACGTCCGGCAGCGACCGCACTGCGGAGTTCTTCACCATCGTGCCCTCAAGCGGAACCGGCGAGCTGACTGGCATCTCCGGTGCCGGAGGGATGGCCGTTGACGCTGACGGCACGCATCGCATCTGGTTCGACTACCAGCTCGACTAAACGGCGGACTCTGGACCGGAGTTGTTCCGAGACGAGATCCGCCGACTGAACCGCCTCAGCATTGTGCCCTTCTTGTCAGCCTCGAACTGTGTCCCGAACACGATCACCCGTACGGTGATTCCGGAGACGTGAACACGGCCGACGGGCCGGTGACGACGCCGGTGGACCTGATGCTGCTGGCCCAGCACCACTGTGGGCACGGCGCGCAATACGACGCCCTCAAACGTCGCCAGGTCGACGCCGGGTGCCTGCGGCGGGCCTGGCCGCCCCACTGCCGCAGCCCAAAGCGGCCGCCGGCCGGCTCGTCCTGGCCGTGGACGTGAGCAACTGGTTTCGGCCGGACACTCCGTGCAGCTCGGGGCGGCTGTTCTGAACTCACAGTGGCTCTTCCCCGGCCGCCAGCCGGGACAGCCGATGAACCCGGTCAGCTGAACCCGGTCAGCCTGCAAGTCCCTCTGCGTGAGATCGGCGTTCCTCCGCAACGCGGCAGGACCTCCCCAATCCGACAGCTCGTCCTCCAAGCCCCGGCCCCCATCCTCGCGAAGGCACTCGGCTATCACGACAAGACCACCACCCGGCTGGTCACCGAAGCCGGCGGCACCTGGAGCGGATACGCCCCCGTGACCACACACGGTGACGCCGCTACCGACCTCACCGAGGAATACACGACACCTCAACGTGCGCGCCGACAAGTCTGCCGACCCCGTCTTGTGGATCAATGAATCTGGACAGCGGCGGCGGTGATGAAGGCGTTGAGGACGCCCTGCAGCTCTTGTTCGCGTTCAGCCAGCTCGGTTTTCGTTGATGCCCTGCGGATTGGGCCGATGGCGTCGAAGGCCGATGCAGCAAGTGCGACGAGCGTGTCGTCTTCGGCTAGGAGCCGCACCCGGAACTGGGCATTCTCTGTGGCGGCGCCAAGTCGGTCGCACTCGGTGAAGGCGTGTCGCGTTTCGGGGCTGTCTGCATCTCTCTGCAGACGGAACCAAAGGGCAACTGTCCCTTGCTTGAGTGCCGTTACGGTTCCCGCGTAGGCGCTGTAAGTCGTCAGACGTTCCTGGCGCAGTTGCAGGGAGCGGGCGAAGACCTCCGCTTGCACACTGGAACGGCGCTGGAAGGTGAAAGTGATGATTGATCCCAACAGGGTTCCAGCCACAGCGATCAAACTGGCCAGCACAACCTCCATAGCGACATCTCAGCACGCAGATGCGTCCCCGCACAGGGCCTAGGCCAGTTCGACAAACCGAAGCGCCTCTACCAGGAGCAACTTCGAGCCGACACCAAGGCCACTCAGCGTCTCTTTAACCTCGATCGTTCATGAGTCCTCGTCGGTTCGCTGACGGGGACTCTGTGCTTGCGAGGTGCGGAATTTCGTGGGCTGGGGCAGGTTGGCGGCCCGGCTGTCGCGTCGGGTAGGCGCCGGGGTTCCACGGCTCCGGGATGTTGCTGTGGCTCGTTGAGACGGTCGGAGTTGCTGGTCACCTGGGGTTCGGCAGGGCTGCGAGTCGCTGGATCGCACGGGTGATCACATCCGTCCAGGACGATCGGGTGGTGAAGCGGAGCCAGCGGCGGCGGCCGGTGGTGACCAGTTGGGCAGCGGCAGAGAGCAGCCGCAGGCGAAGCCGTTTGGGTTCCCAGCGGCGGGTTTCTGCAGTCAGGGCGAGCATCGACATCCAGGCGAGGAGGTCGAGTGCGATCTGGACGATCTCCAGCCGGATCTGGTTCTGCGCGGTGTCGTGCAGGGGCAGATTGCGCAGGCCGGTGTCGCGAGCGTTTCGGATGCGGTCCTCGCAGCGGGCCCGCCTGCGGTGACGCAGTTCGAGGTCGGCGAGCTGGCCGCCTTTGGTGTTGGTCGCGAAGCAAGTCAGCCGCAGTCCGTCGAGGTCGGTGAAGCGCAACTGGGCGCCGGGGTGCGGTCGTTCCTTGCGGACGATCAGCCGCATGCCCTTGGGCCATGTGCTCAGGTCGGGCATGTCGGTGATCTCGGCGACCCAGGCGCCGGGCCGCTCGGTGCCGCCAGCGTCGTAGGCCGGTGTCCACGCCTTCTTCGGGATCTTCAGGACAGCCTGGTGAATGGCGTCGGTGATGGTCATTCCGACGGTGATCGTCATTCCGACGGAGTACGACAGCCACCGGCCCCGACGGGAGAGCCAGTCGAGGAAGGCATGAGTGCCGCCGGCGGAGTCCGTGCGGATCAGCGCCTGCCGACTCCGCCGCAGGTGTTTGGGGAGTTGGTCCAGGGCGAGTTGGGTGGTGGTGATGCGATCGCTCGCGGTGTTGGAGCCTGCGTTGCCGGGCCGCAGCAGCGCAGCCACCGGCTCTCCGGACCCGGCCTGGCCGTGGTCGACGAACGCGACGTGCGGATGATGGCCGAAGGTCTTCTTCCAGGTCGCGGCGGCGTCCTGCTTCCCGGAGTGCGCAAGGACCAGCACGCCGTCGATGTCCACGATCACGTGACCGTCGGCGGCCGGACCGTCCGCACCAGCCAGTCCCCAGACCTGCGACCGTACTTCTGCCCGCGCCGACCGGATCGCGGTGAGTGCCCTCGGGCCGGCTGCGGCAAGGACGTCGATGAGCCGGGAGACCGTGGGGTCGGACGCCACCGGGCCGAACACGTCGGGCTCGGCCCGCAGCATGGCGACATCGGCGAGGCAGTCCCCGCCCGGAGCGACTCCGAGCGCGACATGCAGCAGGACCTTGCCCGGATCGTGCACCGTCCGCGGCTTGCGCCAATGCCGCCGATATCGCGGTGTCCAGACCGGACTTGCGGACCGTCTCGACCAGCAGCACGGCCCCGGCGTGCGAGACCACCCCGCTGCCACCGCCTTCGACGCGGACACGCGGGTACAACCCGATACGCTTACTCACCTGGAGAGTGATTCTTCCCATGCAGCCGGCAGGACCCTAGACAAGTCCCATCGTTGCAGGTCAGGAGTACTCTCCGCTTATTTGATCAAGACAACGAGCATGCTCATGAAAGCGCGAGGCTAACCTCGATCCTTCGTGACGGTCCGCTGGTTTCTCCAGCGGGCCCGGACGACGACGTGACCTGGGCGGCCCGTGCGGCGGCCCCGGGCTGAACCGCTCCCTCGGCAGCGTGCCGGACGTCCCCTGCGGGGTCATGATGAGATTGCCCGGCCGCCGCCGGAGCGCCGGGCGGGAAGGGGCAGACGATGGAGCTGTTCCCGCCGGTGCCGCTGGCGGAGTGGCAGGACACGAAGGAGACGCTGCACCGCTTCGCGCAGATCGTCGGCAAGATCCGCTTGGCCGCGAGCGCCCGGCGCAACCACTGGTGGAACGTCCCCTTCCATGTCACTGGGCACGGCATCACCACCCGTCCGATGGGTCAGGTCGACGGGAATCCGATCTTCACGATCGACTTCGACTTCGTCCACCACCGGCTCGCCGTCATGACACTGGACGGCGAAGAGCGGTCCTTTCCGCTTCCGGGCCAGTCCGTCGCATCCTTCTACGACCAGACCCTGGCCGCTCTGGCCGCGCTGGGCGTCCGGGTGGACATCGCTATTCCCAGGCCCTTCGATCTGCCCGACACCGACCGGCCGTTCGCCAAGGACACCGAGCACGCGACCTACGACCCGGTGGCCGCAAACCGCTACTGGCGGGTGCTGAGCCAGGTGGCGTCCGTGCTGGAGGAGTTCGCGGCGGGCTTCTCGGGAAAGGCCAGCCCGGTGCACCACTTCTGGCACACCTTCGACATCGCCCACAGCCGGTTCTCCGGGCGCCGGGTCGACCAGCCCGGGCAGGTCGACCCCGTCACCCGGGAGGCGTACTCCTTGGAAGTGATCAGCTTCGGCTTCTGGTTCGGCGACGACACCTTCGCCGAGCCCGCGTTCTACTCGTACACCGCCCCCGAGCCCGCCGACCTTGCCGAAGCGCCGCTCAGCCCGGCATCCGCGCAGTGGGTCGCGAGCGGCGACAGCCACCTGGCCGTGCTGCGCTACGACGCGGCCCGCGCCGAGGCCGATCCACGCGCCGCCGTGCTCGCCTTCTACGAAAGCGCCTACCAGGCCGGGGCCGGACGCGCCGGATGGGACATCGCGGCGCTTGCGTGCCCCGGCGGAATCACGGACCCGGTCCGTCGCATCTGACGAATTCAGTCAGCAGTGCAGCGCAGTGCAGTGCAGTGGTCAGGCTTCGGTATTGGTGCGCGCCAGGATGCCCCTGAGCAGGCCCGTGGACTGGCCGACCTCGATGAGGTAGCCATCCGGGTCGCGCATGTAGCAGCGCAGCTCGGCGCGCCGGTCGATGGGCGCGGTGAGGAACTCGGCTCCCTTGGCGCGGGCTGCCGCGTAGAAGCCGTGGATGTCCGCCACCCGTACGTTCAGGAAGCTGGAGACGGTGTGGCGGTCCTCCGGCGGGCGCAGGACGACGTCGGGTTTGTCATCGGTGGGCCCGCCGCCGGGGTTCATGATGATCCAGCTGTTGGCGACCTTGATGATGCAGGGGTTCTCCTCCAGCACCACCTGCCCGCCCAGCACATCGGCATAGAACGCCCGCGAGCGAGGGACGTCGCCAACCGTGAGGAAGTGCGTGAGCAGCAGACCCTCGGCCGGTGCGGGAAGGTCGTCGGCTGAGGCGCCGGCGGCGATGAAATCGGACATATGCCGAGCGTATGGCGCGCATGGCCGTGCGGCATTCTCAGCCCGGGCGCTTCTGCACCTGGGAAGTGCCTCCGGATGGCGCGGGAACAAGACCTCGACAATCCTCATTTTCGCTGGCCAGAGGGGTTCTTCTGTTGACATGATCACGTGCTGGACACCGAGCCGCGCGAAAGCCCGAGGTAAACAGGCATCACGCAACGCTGGAGATCAACACGGCCAGGGGCGATGTCTGCGCCACTGCGACACGCATTGATCTGCTTCCGACGCAACGCCTGGCTGTGAGCGACGTCAGAGACGCGCTATGAACCGGTCCATCGATGTCAGGCGTACGCCAACAGAGCAGTCGGCTGACCTCGTCCGGCGCTTCGATGGGAGACCAGCGACTGTGAGGGCGTAGGCCAAGGGGTGGGCGACTATGGGTGATGGCGGGCGACGGCGCGTGGTGGTCGGAGTGAGCGGTTCACTGGGGAGCCTGGCGGCTCTGCACAGGGCGGTGGGCGAGGCCCGTCGAATCGATGCCGAGTTGCTGGCCGTGCTGGCTTGGGAACCGCCAGGTGGTGAAATCTCCCATGGGCGATCCATCTTTCCGCCGTCGGCGGCCGACCTGCGGCGGGATGCGGGCAAACGACTGCTCGCCTCTCTCGACACAGCCTTGGTGACGCGGGACCCGGGGTTCCGTTCCAGGGCCTGGTCGTACGGGGCACGGCGGGGCGTGCGCTGGTCGAGACCGCCGAACGGGCCGAGGACCTCCTGGTGATCGGCGCGGGATCTCGGGGCGCGATGCGCGCTCTGTTCCCGTCGGTCGGCCGGTATTGCGTCGCCCACGCCGCCTGCCCCGTGCTGGCGGTACCGCCCTCTCCTCTGCGGAACGAACTCGTCTCCATGCACCGCCGTATCAGCCTGCGACGGTCGCTCGATGCCCGGGAGCTGACGGACGGCAGGTCCTGACCACCCGGGGCATGTCGGCGACTGAGAGCGCGATACCTGTGTCGGGCGAACCGTCCTCCGATGCACAGGAGGGCCATGGGCGCCGCCGGATGCCGCCCAGCGCCCCGGACGGCATGTCCGGCGGTTCGATCCCACTGCGCTGCGGACCACCGCGGCGGGTCCGCTGCCGAGCTGCGGCGCGTCAGGGCTCCCTGCACAACGTCCGGATCCACCATTTCGTACGCCCTCGCCTCAGGCCGCTCCGTCCTTCCCGTCATCGGTCGAAGCAGACAGCGGCGCGGCTTCGGCCGATGACTCTGCCGCGGCGCTGACCTGGTGTCCCTGTGGCCGTCAGTGGCGCGTCATAGGTGCCAGGTTTCCCGTCAAGCATCCGTCAGCGAGGGGCCCGGTCCTGGTGGGGCGGGCATAGCTTCGTCGACGCGCCCGGCCGATCCGACCGGGCGGCGCACGTCGCCTTCTTCGAGGAGCAGCACCATGTCTCCAGTCGACCATTCCGAGGACCCCGAGCCTTCTGAACGCTTCCCGGCCGGACTTCTCTTCGTCCCTGTCCGGTCGGGGCCCGCCGGCTGTACGGCCCGGTTCTTCCGCACCCCCCTGGGCGGCCGTACGGCCGTCGGCTTCACCTCGGCGGCGAAGCTCACCGCCACGCTGGGCACCGAGCAGGCCGCCATCCGGCTCTCCGAACCCGCGCTGCGCACGCTCACCGCGCCCTTGGGCGTCACCGCCCTCACCGTCGACCCGCAGCTCTCCGCCCCCGCGGCCAGCCGCACCACGGCCGCGGTCCGTGAGCGCGAGAACTCCTGGCACCGCCGGCATCCCGAGCACGCCGGCGCCCTGCGGGTGACCGGTGCCGCCACCGTCGCCGCGTGCCTGAACCTGCTGATCGGCTGAGGAGACACCATGTCCATCCAGGACGCCCCCCTTCGGGACCTGCACCTTCGGGAACTGCCTCGCCCCCTGGGCACCGTCGCCGGTGCCGACGCCAGAGACGCCGACGGCCTGTCCATCTGGCCCCGCTCCGCCCTCCCCGAAGCCCACGGTGACGTCTCCGTGGGCGGGGTCTCCCTCACCGAGGCCGCCGACCGCTTCGGCACCCCCGTGTACGTCCTCGACGAGCAGGAGGTCCGCGAGCGCTGCCGCACGTACCGCAGGGCGTTCCCCGAGGCCGACGTCGTCTACGCGGCCAAAGCGTTCCTGTCCCGGGCGATGGCGCACTGGATGCAGGAGGAGGGCCTCGGCCTCGACGTCTGCTCCGCCGGGGAACTCACGCTCGCCGTCACCACGGGCTTCCCGCCCGAGAGGATCGTGATGCACGGCAACGCCAAGAGCCCGGAGGACCTGCGCACCGCCCTGCGCCTCGGCGTCGGACGCATCGTCGTGGACAGCACCTCGGAGATCACCCGGCTGTCGGCCATCACCCCCTCCGGCACCCGCCAGAAGGTCTTGGTGCGGGTGGTGCCCGGCATCGCTGCCGGCGGTCACGTCAAGGTGCGTACCGGCACCGACGACCAGAAGTTCGGCCTGTCGATCACGGACGGGTCCGCGCAGCACGCCGTCACTCGGATACTCGACCAGCCGCACCTCGAACTCGTCGGGCTGCACTGCCACATCGGCTCGCAGATCGCCTCCGTGAAGCCGTACGTCGGCACCGTGCGCCGCATGGTCGGACTGCTGGCCCGGATCCGCGACCAGCACGGCGTCGCCCTCCCTCAGCTGAACATCGGCGGCGGTCACGCCATCGCCTACCGACCCGGCGAGGGGAGCCTGAGCGTCGGCGTCCTCGCCGGCCGGGTCCGTGCCGAACTCGAGGATGGCTGTGCTCGCGCCGGGCTGCCCGTGCCCCGGCTCACCCTCGAACCCGGGCGGGCGATCGTCGGCCCGGCCGGAGTCGCCGTCTACCGGGTCCTGGCCGTCAAGCGCACCGGCGCGCACACCTTCGTCGCCGTCGACGGCGGCATGAGCGACAACCCGAGGCCCGCGCTTTACGGAGTGCGGTACGCGCCCCGACTGATCGGCCGCAAGTCCAGCGCCCCGCCCCGCCTCGTCGCGGTCGTGGGCCGACACTGCGAGGCGGGCGACATCCTCGCCGACGAGGTGGCGCTCCCCGGCGACGTACACCCCGGAGATCTCTTGGCCGTCCCCGCGGCCGGCGCCTACCACCTCTCCATGGCGTCCGGTTACAACCTCGTCGGCCGGCCACCGGTGGTCGCGGTCTCCGACGGCATCGCCCGCGTCCTGGTACGCCGCGAGTCGCTGGACGACATGAGCCGCCGCGACGTCGGGCTCTAGTCCTCTGCTCCAAATCCGGTCCTCCGCCAGGGCTCTTGCCCGGCGGAGGCCGCACTGTGGCGACCACTCGGCACGCACGCCCGAAAGATCACGAAGATCCCCGCACCAACCGCTCACCCATGAGGACGAGGTCTCGATGACCGTCGAAAACAGCGTCGGCCTGCTCGTGGCCGTCGCCCTGCTCGCCTACCTGATCGTCGCCCTGATCAAGCCGGAGAAGTTCTGATGTCCGCCCCCGCCCAGACCCTGCCCGCTCCCGTGCCGGACTCCCCTCCTCCCGGAACCGAGCGACCGCCGCGCCGAGTCGGCGCCGGAATGCTCGATCCGACGCAGTTGTGGCGCGCGCTCCCGCAGGCGTTCACCAAGCTGAATCCGGTGGCCCTGTTCCGGAACCCGGTCATGTTCGTGACCGAGGTCGGTGCCGCGCTGACCACGGGGATCGCGGTGGTCCACCCCAGCCTCTTCGGGTGGCTGATCACCGGCTGGCTGTGGCTGACGGTGATCTTCGCCAACCTCGCCGAGGCCGTGGCGGAGAGCCGTGGCAAGGCGCAGGCCGCCTCGCTGCGCAAAACCCGGCAGCAGACCACCGCATGGCGGCTCGCGGGCTGGGAGCCCGGCGCCGCGGGCGACTCGTACGTCGAAGAGGCCGTCGCCGCCTCCGAGCTCCGGCGCGGCGACCTCGTGTCCGTAACGGCCGGGGAACTGATCCCCGGTGACGGCGACGTCATCGAGGGCGCCGCGAGCGTGGACGAGTCGGCGATCACCGGTGAGTCGGCGCCGGTCATCCGCGAGTCGGGCGGCGACCGCAGCGCGGTCACCGGTGGCACCCGGGTGCTCTCCGACCATCTCGTCGTGCGCATCACCCAGGAGCCCGGGGAAAGCTTCCTGGACCGGATGATCGCCCTGGTCGAGGGTGCCAACCGGCAGAAGACCCCCAACGAGCTGGCCCTCAACCTGCTGCTGGTCATGCTGACCTTCGTCTTCCTGGTCGCGGTCGTGACTCTGCAGCCGATGGCGATCTTCTCCAAGGACGCGATGGCCGCCGCACACGACACCGCGGCGCTCGACGCGAACGGCGTGACCGCCATCGTGCTGGTCTCGCTCCTGGTCTGTCTGATCCCGACGACAATCGGCGCGCTGCTCTCGGCGATCGGCATCGCGGGCATGGACCGGCTGGTCCAGAGGAACGTACTGGCCATGTCCGGACGGGCCGTCGAGGCTGCCGGTGACGTCAACACCCTGCTGCTCGACAAGACGGGCACGATCACCTTCGGCAATCGGCGGGCGAGCGCGTTCCTCCCTGTCGGGACGGTCCCGATGGACCGGCTGGCACAGGCCGCGCTCCTGTCCAGCTTGGCCGACGAGACGCCCGAAGGCCGTTCCATCGTCGAATTCGCCTACGAGAAGCACGAGTTGACCAAGCGGGTCGCGAACGGCGCCGAGTGGGTGCCGTTCACCGCCGCCACCCGCATGTCCGGAGTCGACCTTCCCAGCGGGCAGAGACTGCGCAAAGGCGCGGCGGCATCGGTCGCGGCGTGGGTACACGAACAGGACGGCGAGGTCCCGCCCGCACTGGAGGCGACCGTCCAGCAGGTCTCCGCGTCCGGCGGTACACCGCTGGTCGTGGCGCAGTCCACGAGCGATGGCCGGGCCGAAGTCCTCGGCGTCGTCCACCTCAAGGATGTCGTGAAGCCCGGCCTGCGTGAACGCTTCGACGAGCTGCGCCGGATGGGCATCCGCACGGTGATGATCACCGGCGACAACCCGGTGACCGCGAAGGCGATCGCCGAGGAGGCGGGTGTCGACGACTTCCTGGCCGAGGCCACCCCCGAGGACAAGCTGGAGCTGATCAAGCGGGAGCAGGCGGGCGGTCACCTCATCGCGATGACCGGCGACGGGACGAACGACGCCCCGGCCCTCGCCCAGGCGGACGTCGGCGTGGCGATGAACACCGGTACGTCGGCCGCCAAGGAGGCCGGCAACATGGTCGACCTCGACTCCGACCCGACGAAGATCATCGAGATTGTCGAGATCGGCAAGCAACTCCTCATCACACGCGGCGCGTTGACGACGTTCTCGATCGCCAACGACATCGCCAAGTACTTCGCGATCCTGCCCGCCATGTTCGCCGCCGTGTATCCGGGGCTCGACCGCCTCAACATCATGGACCTGCACTCGCCGCTGTCCGCGATCCTCTCGGCGGTCGTCTTCAACGCCGTGATCATCGTGGCGCTGATCCCGCTCGCCCTGCGCGGTGTGCGCTACCGGCCGTCCTCCGCCTCCGCCCTGCTCACTCGCAACCTGTGGATCTAC
This sequence comes from Streptomyces sp. NPDC005141, assembly GCF_053599975.1. Classification (NCBI taxonomy): domain Bacteria; kingdom Bacillati; phylum Actinomycetota; class Actinomycetes; order Kitasatosporales; family Streptomycetaceae; genus Streptomyces; species Streptomyces sp. NPDC005141. The sequence continues at coordinate 10,381 of NZ_JBSFYW010000002.1, forward strand.
GGGCTCGGCGGCATCGTCGCGCCCTTCCTCGCCATCAAGTTCATCGACTTCGCCCTCGTCCAGTTCATCCCGGGGATCTGACCATGACACGCATCCCGCACTGGCTCGCCCAGCACCTCGCGGCGCTACGGGTGGTCATCGTGCTGACCCTTCTGACGGGCCTGGCCTATCCGCTGGCCATGACGGCCTTCGCCCAAGCCCCCGGGCTCGACGGCACTTCGGAGGTGACCGGCGCCGACGGCAAGGACGCCGGCTCCTCCCTGATCGGCCAGTCCTTCACCGACGCCAAGGGCAACCCGCTCAGGCGGTACTTCCAGTCCCGGCCCTCCAACGCCGGTACGGGATACGACGCCACCGCGTCCGGGGCCGGTAACCAGGGCCCTGAATCCGTTGTCGACACCAAAGACAAGCCGAGTCTGCTCACCCTCGTGTGCGGGCGCAGCAAGTCGGTCGGCGAGCTCGAAGGCGTCGACGGCTCCCGCCCGTTCTGTACGCCGGACGGCGTGGGGGCGGTCCTCGGCGTCTTCCACGCCGACGGTACGAGCGGCAGGGTTACCCGGGCCGTGAGCCTCAACCAGGCTTGCCCGGCGAAGCCGTTCCTCGCCACGCACGAGGGAGTGCGCGTCATGTGCGCCGAGCCCGGCGCGGACTACAGCCGCGCCGTGACCCTCCCCATACGCGGGGACGCACCGGCCGACCCGGTCGTGCCCGCCGATGCCGTGACGGCCAGCGCCAGCGGGCTCGACCCGGACATCAGCCCGGCGTACGCGAGGCTCCAGGCACCTCGGGTCGCGCGTGAGCGCGGCACGAGCACGGCCGACGTACGCAAGCTGATCGCGGAGTACACCACCGGCCGGACGCTCGGCGTTCTCGGCGAGCCGGGCGTCAATGTCGTCAAGCTGAACATCGCGCTCGACCGCGCCTACCCCCAGCAGGGAGCCTGATCATGGCGGCCTGGATCCAGGCATCACTCGTCCTCGCCGTGGTGGTGGGGCTGCATGTCCCGCTCGGTGACTACATGGCCCGAGCCCTCGACGGCGGAAAGCACTGGCGCGGGGAGAAGACCCTCTACCGGGTGTGCGGTATCGACCCGGACAAGGAGCAGACCTGGCGGCACTACCTGACCGCCCTGCTCGCCTTCTCCGTCATGAGCGTCGCGGCGCTCTTCACCCTCTTCACCCTTCAGGGCAGGTTGCCCTGGTCGACGGGTCACGAGGGCATGCCGTGGCGGCTCGCGCTGCACACCGCCGTCTCCTTCACGACCAACACCAGCTGGCAGAACTACGCCGGTGAGTCGACCACCGGGCACCTCGCCGTCATGACGGGTCTGGGCGTCCAGGCGTTCGCCTCGGCGGCGGTCGGCATCTGCGTGGCACTCGCCCTGGTCAGGGGTCTGGTCCGGCGCAGCACCGACGACCTCGGCAACTTCTGGGTCGACCTCCTCCGTACGATCGTCCGCCTCCTGCTCCCGATGGCGGTCGTCGGCGGTCTGATCCTGATGGCGGGCGGTGTGATCCAGAGCCTCGGCGCCGGCCACACCATCACCACGGTCGCGGGCGCCCAGCAGACGATCCTCGACGGACCGGTCGGATCCTGGGAGCCGGTCAAGCTGTTCACGGGTGACGGCGGCGGAGTCTTCAACGCCAACAGCGCCCATCCCTTCGAGAACCCGAGTGCCTGGACCAATGCCTTCGAGATCGTGCTGATGCTGCTCATCCCCACGGCCTGTATCCGCATGTTCGGCCGGCTGATCGGCAGCCTGAAGCAGAGCTGGACCCTGCTGACGGTCGTCGGCATCCTCTTCGGCCTGCTCCTCGCGGCCGGAACGCTGGCCCAGTCCGCGCACACCGGCACGGTCACCCAGGCGGTCGGCGGTCAGTACGAGGGCACGGAGACCCGCTTCGGCATCCCCGGCTCGACGCTGTTCGGCGTGGGAGCCACGGGCTCGGCCGACGGCGCGGCCAACGCCTCGTACGACAGCTTCTCCAGCCTCGGCGGCGGGGTGCTGCTGTCCGCCATGATGCTCGGCGAGATCGCGCCCGGCGGCACCGGCAGCGGACTGTACGGCCTGATCGTGGTGGTGCTGGTGGCCGTCTTCATCGGGGGTCTGATGGTCGGCCGCACGCCCGAGTACCTGCGCAAGCGGATCGGGTTCGGGGAGATGCGCTGGGTCGTGGTGTACGCGCTGATCCCACCCACCGTCATCCTGGCGTGCACAGGCATCGCGCTCGCCTTCGGCGACGGGCAGACCTCGATGGGCAACCCGGGGGCGCACGGCCTGACGGAGCTGATCTACGCCTACACCAGCAACACCAACAGCAACGGCAGCGCGATGGCGGGCTTCAACGGGGCCACCGATTTCCACAATCTGCTGATGGTGGTCGCGATGCTGGCAGGGCGGTATCTGCCGATGATCGCCGTGCTGGCCCTGGCCGGTCGACTCGCCAAGCAGCAGCCGGGCGTCGCCACGGTCGGCACGCTGCGCGCCCAGGGCGTCAACTTCGTCGTCCTCGCCACGGCCGCGGCCGTCATCCTGGCGCTGCTCAACTTCCTTCCGGCACTGTCCCTCGGCACCATCGCCGACGGACTCCTGTAACCCCGTACCGGCTGAGCTCCCGGACTGTCACAGGCTCAGCCGGTACGGCACCACGCACACGACGACATCGGTACGGGCCCGCAGCGCGGCCGCGAGCAGCAGGCCGCGCTGGTTCTGCAGGATCTGGTAGCGGCGGTGCCGGGGCTCCACCTCCGGGATGAGGACGGCGATCTGACGTCCCCCCTGCGCCGCCCGCTGGACGTAGTCGACGATCGGCTGCACCAGCGATCGTTGTGGGCTGTCGATGACGTCCAGTCGTACGCCCGGGTCCCAGCGGGCCCAACTCTCCTGTAGTGAGCGGGCCTTGGCCGGATCGCCCTGCACAGCGACCGCGACGACCTCGTGGCCGAGGGCGCGTGCCGCCGTGAGTGCGAGCTGGGTGACCTTGCTGACCTCGCCGACCGGCACGATGACCAGGGAGTCGGTGAGACCCACCGGTGGCGGAACCTCGCCGAGCCCCAATTCGCGGCCGACCGCCGTGTAGTACCGCTGAACGCGGGAGAACAGCAGCATCAGCAACGGAATGGCGACCACCACCACCCAGGCCCCCTCCAGGAACTTGGTGGCCAGCAGAACCAGGCCGGCCACGGTGGTCAGCACCGCGCCGACGCCGTTCAGCACCGCGCGCCGCAGCCAGCCGGGCGGCCGCTGCCCCGCCCAATGCCGTACGAGTCCGATCTGGCTGATGGTGAAGCCGATGAACACGCCGATCGCGAAGAGCGGGATCATGCGGTGAGTGTCGGCGTCGACGGCGATCAGGAGGAGTGCCGCGAGGAGGGCGAGGGCCACCACTCCCCAGCGGTAGACGGGGCGTTCCCTGCGCAGGCCGAACAGGTGCGGCAGCCTGTGGTCCTTGGCGAGCAGGCTCATGAGGACGGGCAGACCGCCGAAGCTGGTGTTCGCTGCGAAGGCGAGCGCCAGGGTGACGATCAGGTTCGTGGCGTAGTATGGCCACCCCGTCCCGAACGAGCCCGCGGTGAGCTGCGCGAGTACGGTCACGCCCCCGCGCGGGGCCACATGGTCGCGCCGGATCAGCACGGCCAGGCCGACCAGCATGGTCCCGAGCAGTGCGCCCAGCATCAGCTCGGTGCGCTGCGCCCGCTTCACGCGCGGCTTGCGGAACGAGGGCACACCGTTGGCGATGGCCTCCACTCCGGTCAGCGCGGAGCAGCCGGAGGAGAACGCCTTCAGGAGCAGCAGCAGTCCCAGCGTCTCCGTGGCGTGGACGGGTTGGGCGGTTCCGACGACCGCCGCGGGGTGGGCGCGCGCCAGTCCGAGGACGATGATGCCGAGGATGCTCACGATGAACAGCACGGTGGGCAGCATCAGCACCCGCGCGCTCTCGGCCACACCCCGCAGATTCACCGCCGTGAGCAGGGCGAGCCCGACGAGACAGATCTCGAGCAGATAGGGGCCGAGCGAGGGGAAGGCGGAGGCGAGACTCGCCGCGCCCGCCGCCAGACTGACGGTCACCGTCAGCACATAGTCGACGACGAGACTGGCCGCCGCGAGGTAGCTCGTCCTGGGACCCAAGTCCTTCTTCGCCACCGCGTAGGCGCCGCCGCCGTCCGGGTGAACGGCGATGACCTGTCCATACGACACTACGAGCACCGCCAGCAGCGCGGCGATGACGAGTGTCACCGGCAGCGTTGCCGTCAGCGCGGCCGTCCCGGCGGTGATCAGGACGAGCACGATCGCCTCGGGCCCGTACGCCACCGAGCTCAACGCGTCCAGGGACAGCGCGGCCAGCCCTTCGAGGCTGGTCAGGTGGTGCCGGTCGCCTTCCCCCGGCCGCAACGGGACTCTCGGCCGCAGTTCGCGGCGGGCCAGACCGTACGCCATGGATGACCTCGCGGTGCAGGGGGTGGGCGCTGTTCGAGGCCAGTGTGACCGGCTCACCGCGGCGCGACGCGGCAAGGACACGGCACGGCAAGAGGCTCTGGCACAACTTCTGTCAGTCGGCGACAGAGCGTCACAAGGGGCGGCCCGCTCACCTTCGACTGCACCCCGATCGACCGGTTCGGACTCCTACCGCAGCCGGCATTCCGATCCGTGAGGTCCCGCCGGGGCGCCACACGACGACCGCGTGTCCGTTCGCCGTAGCCGTTTGAGAGTGGGACATGACGTCACGGGTCTGGGGGCGAAACGCCCGTACCGCTGGCGTACGAGCTTTTGACAAGAGGTGCTCGCATTCGACCAGGTGTCACACGAATGGGCCACCGTAGCTTGCGTCGAGCGGGTCGACGCTTGGAAATGTATATCTATGTGGCATATGCGAGTCTCGCGGTGATATCCGCAGGACGCATTCTCCAGGAAGAGGGACATCATGAGCGGTCGCTTCCAGAACTCGGCCCCATCCGACCTTCGCGCCGACGTCAGACACCGCGCTGACGGCCCGCACACGATGCGCGGCATCAGCCTGCGGTGGCAGATCGGCGCCAACAATCCCGAGCAGGGGACGTGGCCTCCCCCGGAGGACTGGAACGACGGCCAGGCACCCTACCCGCACGTCTACGAGGTGTGGATCAACGGCGAGGCCCGGCAGACCGTCTTCCTCTACTGGCCCGCCTGGGACTGGACACCGTCCAACTCCCATTGGGTGGACCTGGGCGAGGAGCCGGACAGCGAGTACAGCGTGAAGATCCGCGCCAAGGTGGACGGCCAGTTCACGCCGTTCACCAATGAGGTGACCGTGAGTCCGGAGAGTTCCCGGCCCTGGTCGTCCCCGCAACAGCCACGGCAGGCCCCCCAGGGCAGGGACGCGGCACCGCGGCACGGCACCGTCAACCACCCGCGCAGCCGCGCGGCCGCCGCCATTCGGGACGAGGATCCCGCGAAGGTCTGCGTCGAGGCCCGCAACCTGAACACCAGCACCGTCTGGCAGGAGGTGGTGCCGGGCGCCGACCGGATGCTCGCCGACTACCCGTGGAACAACGACCTGAAGTACCTGGAGCACCGCAAGTTCTTCCAGGGCAGCACCGTCCCGTCGACGGGCAACCCAGCCTTCCGGGGTCTGGACCTGGCGCCGGACTCCACACTGGGAGAGTGGCCCCTGACGGAGCTGGACACCTCCGCCCCCAGCCAGACCTTCACCTACGACTACACGGCCTACCACACGGCGGAGACCTGGTCCCACCGGTGGTTCATCACCCGTGAGGGCTGGGACCCGACCGGGGGCCTGAGCTGGGAGGACCTGGAACCCATCCCCTTCCTGGTCGAGGTCCAGGGCTCGCACAGGGAAGAAGAATCCGACAAGTGGGAGTTCGCGACCTTCCCGCGGCGGACCGGCAGGGCAGCAGTCGTGCACATCTGGGGCGGCCACGGCGGCCCTGACACCCCGGACGGCGGTAACGGCGGTAAGACGGGCGAGTTCTTCGCGTCCACCTGCGACGTGCTGCTGCGTTGACCCGAAGGCACTGCCGTCTGAACTCGGCTGTTCTCGAGCCGCTCGGGAGCGGTTGACGAGATCCCGTCCGATCACTTCGACCGGACGGGATCTCGGGGTTCCGGGGGTCTTGTTGATGTGACCTTCGGTGACGCGAGCGTCAGGCCAGAAGCCTCGCTTGCGCAAGAGCGGGAATCCGGCACGACCGAACATTTACCGCTTCAGCATTTTGATCCGGTTTCCTGCCCCTTCGACGGGACCGGAGTTCCAGTCGGTTGTCAGCCCTGCGGTCACTGCCGCGACGAAGAGCCGCCGCTCCCAGGCACGGGCTGCGCCGGAACCTCCGTGTGAAGAGGTGTCACGAGGGCTTTATGCGCCGAGCCGGTTGATCTCCCCGCTGTCCAGGACGCGCGGGCACTGCACACCGGGCCGGGTGACCGCCAGCATCGCGCGGCCGAGGTGCTCGGTGGTCGTGGTGTGGGAGGGGGCGATGCGGCGGAGAACGGGGTAGAGCCAGGACGAGAGGGTGTACATGACGCGGTAGAGGCGGGTCTTGGAGACGGCGCCGTGCAGAGGCTGGATGTAGCCCGGGCGGAACATGTACGCGTTCATCGGCATCGCCAACAGGGCGTTCTCGGTACGGCCCTTGACCCGGGCCCACATCGTGCGGCCGCGTTCCGTGCTGTCGGTGCCCTCGCCGGAGACGTACGTGAAGGTGATGCCGGGGTTGTGCTCGCCGACGGCACGGGCCGCGGCGAGGGCGAAGTCGTAGGTGATCCGGGTGTATTCGGCCTCGGAGCGGCCCGCGGCGGAGACGCCGAGGCAGTAGAAGCAGGCGTCCAGGTCACTGAGGTGCGGGGCGAGGTCGGACAGGTCGGCGAAGTCCTGGTGGGCGACTTCGCGGAGCTTGGGATGGCTGACGCCGAGCGGGCTGCGGCTCACCACCAGGACTCCGGTGACCGAGGGGTCCAGGAGGCAGGCGCGCAGGACGCCGTGCCCGACCATGCCGGACGCGCCGAAGACAACGATGTTCAAGTGGGCCTCCAGGGAAGGGAGTCGGGGTGCTGAGGCGTCAGCCGCGCAGGATCGCGGTGGCGGCGGCGACAACGGTGGCGCGGCGGCGTTCGCGGTCGGTGTCCGAGCCCGGAGCGGGGACGAGAGGGGTGTTGCTGAGTGACAGCAGGATCATGAGGTCGAGCAGTTCCTCGGCGGGCAGCGTTGTGGGCAGCCGTCCGTCCTGCTGGGCCTGGGCGATCTTCGCGCGCTTGTCCAGGTGGCTGTCGACAACCGCCTGGGGCAGGGTGTGCTCGGTCCGTTCCAGCTGCCGCCAGGCGGCCAGGCGTACGACCTTGGGCCGTGCCTCGTAGTAGTCATACAGAAGCCCTACGTAACCGGACAGATCGGATGGATCCAGCGGGACGGCGTCGACGATCTCGGTGACCAGCCGGCTGTAGACGGTGTCGAACAGGTCGACCTTGCTGCCGAAGTAGCGGTACAGCAGGGCGTTGTTGACCCCGGCGTTCTTCGTGATGCGGTCGACCCGCGCGCCGGCGATGCCGTACTGGGCGAACTCCTCGGTGGCGGCCTCGAGGATCTTGCGCCGGGTGTCTTCTGCGTTGCGGGCCATGTCTGGACTCTAAGTAAGTAGGTGCCCACTTGCAAAGCCAGGCGGCCCGCCCTACCGTCGATATGTAGGTAACCACCTACTTTCATGGTCAGGAGATCCCCTCATGCCCGCATCTCAGACTCCCCGCACCTTCGGGGCGAGCACCACCGCAGCCGAGGTCATCGACGGCGTCGACCTGCACGGCCGCCGGGCCGTGGTGACCGGAGCCAGTTCCGGTATCGGCGTGGAGACGGCCCGGGCTCTTGCCGCGGCGGGCGCCGACGTGACGCTGGCCGTGCGCAACGCCGACACGGGGGCCCGCGTCGCGGCGAAGCTGGAAGCCGAACTGCCACCCTCGGCCGGGAAGCTGACTGTCGGACGACTCGATCTGGCCGACCGGTCGACCGTCGACGCCTTCGTGACCGGCTGGCAGGGCCCCTTGCACATCCTGGTCAACAACGCCGGGCTGATGGCTCCGCCGGAGCTCACCCGCACGCCCGACGGCCGCGAGCTGCAGTTCGCCGTCAACCACCTGGGCCACTTCGCCCTCGCCACCGGTCTGCGCCCGGCACTCGCCTCGGCGGACGGCGCGCGCGTCGTCTCGGTGAGCTCCATCGGGCGCCTCTTCTCCCCCGTCGTCTTCGACGACGTCGACTACCGCTTCCGGCCCTACGACCCCTGGACCTCGTACGGCCAGTCGAAGACCGCCAACGCCCTGTTCGCCGTCGGTGCCGCCGAGTGCTGGGCCGACGACGGCATCACCGCCAACGCCGTGATGCCGGGCAACGTCGGCGAGACGAACCTGTCCCGGACCACGGACATGGAGCAGGTGGGCGCCATGATCGCCGCAGGGGCGTTCGCCCTGCCGCCGGGGAAGACGGTGCCGCAGGGCGCCGCGACCTCGGTACTGCTGGCCGCGTCGCCGACGGTCCAGGGCGTCACCGGCCGCTACTTCGAGGACTGCGCCGAGGCCGAGCCGGTCGCCGAGCGAGGCACCGCGGTCGCCGGCGTGGCCCCGTACGCCCTGGACGCGGGCAACGCGGCACGGCTGTGGGCCATGTCCCAGGGTCTCGTGCGATAGCCCCCGACCCTGCGCGCATGACCTCACGGCACCCGCGAAGCGAGCAGTGGGCCCGGTCGCCTGTGCCATACCGCCGTCCCTGACGGGCCGGGAAGCAGTCCTGCCGTCGAGCCAGGCCCACCCGGCTCCGTCTGGGGCGATGGCGGACGGGGCCGAACTCAGTGATCGGTCGAGACTCTGCCGAGAGCGGCGCGAACCCTGCGTTCGACGAGGACGGGAACGAAGTCGCGTACGGGCCGGTCCTTGAAGGATGCGTGTGCCGCGGCGACAGCAGCCTCGATCTCGGCGGGGGCCGGGTCGCGCCGTACGAGGCGGTGAGGCGTTCGACGAGTGCCCGGATCGCGCCTGCCTCGCGTTCATCGTTCGCCACTGTGCTCCCCTGACCCGGAAAACCGCTCAGCCGCCACCGACATTCTCAAGCGCGAGCACCGCACCGCCATGATCATTACGCGGTGCCTGCGGCGCGCCGACGGAATCCGGCCGCCCCTGGTGTGCCTGGAGGGCCACACTGACCAACGTCATGATCAGATCGACGTCCGCGTCGCGCTCCAGCCGGATGGTGACCCACTGCGAGCCCGGCACGAGCCGGATCACGGTCGAATCCCTCAGGTCACCCTCGAAACGGTGGATCATCCTGGCGGTGAGGTGCAGGTCGACCTGTCGGCCGGAGTGGAAGTGCGCGATCTCGGCTCTGGCCGAGCGCAAGGCGTGGCCGGCGCCGCAGCTGGGCTGGGCCTCCGTGAGGTCCGGCCAGTCCGCGAGCTGCGTCAGGGCACGCGAAGCCGTGGCCATAAGGCCATCAGGTGCGCTCACCAGCAGTCCACCAAGATTTGAGACAGCCGTAACTCGACCAAAGTTCCGGAATGCCCGACTTGCCACGCCCAGCGTTGGAGATGACTTGCCCCTGCCAGCACCAGACGCCGCCGGGTGAGACCAGGCGACCCGGGGTCTCGCGGAGTGCCAGACCGATCTCCCCCGATCCTTGGAGCGGCGCGCACCCCCGTATGCGGAGGTAAGTGGAAGGCTTGCGGCATGGCCCTTCGACCACGGCTGGACTTGCAGCGTTCCTGGCAGCCAGGTCACGCACCCGCACTGGTCGTGATTCCAGTGGGGCTGATCGTCACGGTCTGCGTGGTGGACGTGCTGTCTCCGCCGCACATCCACCTCGGTCCGCTACTGGTGGCAGCGCCCGCGATCACGGTGGCATTCGCCGGAGCCCGCGTCACGGCGCTGATGGGAGCCCTCGCAGTGACGGCCCAGGTGCTGATCGGCGTGATCAGAGGGGTCCTGCCCACCGCCAACGTCCAGGCCCAGATCGCTGCCTTGACCATCGTCTCCATCGTCTGCGTCACCCTCTGCATGGTGCGGGACCGGCGCGAGCGGCAGTTGCGCCAGGTCCGGTCGGTGGCCGCGGCAGCGCAGAGTGTGCTGTTGCAGCCACTGCCCACACAGGTCGGCCCGCTACGGATCGCCGGCCTGTACATCCCTGCCGAGGAAGAGGCCGACCTGGGCGGAGACCTGTACGCGGCCGCACGGACCGCCCACCACAGCACCCGGCTCCTCATCGGCGACGTGCGCGGCAACGGCCTGGCCGCGATCAACAACGCCGCCCTGCTGCTCGGCGCCTTCCGTGCAGCCGCTCATCGGCAGGCCACCCTCCCTCGCCTCGCTGTCCACCTGGACGCCGCGTTCCGCTGGGACACCAGCCAGTGGCGGCCACCGGCGGAACAGGACACCAACGAGGACTTCGCCACCGCCACGCTGCTCGACATCCCCGACCACGATCCAGTCGTCCACCTCATCACCTGCGGCCACCCACCACCGCTCCTCCTTCGCGGGAGTCACCTCACCCCGCTCACGGCGAAGGCCAGCCACCTCCCGATCGGATTCGGCGGGGTCTTCGGCAAAGCCGTCTACGACGTCCAGACCTTCCCCTTCGAGGCCGGCGACCTCCTGCTCCTGTACACGGACGGCGTCATCGAAGCCCGCAACGCCGACGGACTCTTCTACCCCTTCACCGAACGGGCGCCCGAGTGGACCAAGGACGACCCCGACGACCTGCTGCGCCATCTCCAGGACGATCTGCTGGCCCACGTCCACGGACGCCTCAACGACGACGCGGCCGTGGTTGCGATCCGCCGTTTGGCAGTCTGATCCCGGCCACCTGAGCCGACCGCGTAGTCACCAGACTCCGCGCATCCTCAACCCGGGGCCCACGGATCCGGCCAGGACCCTTCGGCCCCCGGCAGTGGTGGCATACGTCCTGCCCCGGCCTTGAGGGCATCGTCGAACGGGGGTGGCAGGCAAGCGCGACGGTGGCCGGTGATTTCACCAGAGGTCACGTTTGTCCCCGTGCACACAACCAGCGACATTCACACTCGGGCGTGTGCTCAGCCATGGCCTGCATGGGTGCCGACTGATTTCCGCACGCCACCACGATCGGCCGCAGGTGCACGTCGAGTCACACGTCCAGTTGCGCGCGGATCAGCGTGTCGAGTCGCCGCCATGCCGGGGGTGAGGCGTCGACCGTGCCCTGGATGAGGGCGGGAATCTCGGAGGCTGGATCCAGCCCGGGAAGATTCGATGCCGCGACGGACGATGCGGGGCACGATTTGCCGTCGCCAGCACACGCCGGAGCACCAGCCCATCAGCAACAACCACCACCGCACGGCACGCACGGCAGAGCCGGGTGCGGGAGCCGCCGCAGGTGGAGGGGTCAGGAAGCTCGGCTCGCCTGGCGGCTGCACGCCACGTACCGGGTGGACTACCGCGAGCGCCACGCGGTCGAGTGCGGATTCGATCGCCTCAAGAGGCACTGCGCCGTCGCCACGGGATACGCCAAGCCGGCGGTCCTCTACGAAGCGACCGTCCTCGTCGCTGCCATCAACGATTGGCCTTGACCCACAGCCGTCATCCAGCGGGATCCACGTTCCACGCCTCAGGCAGATCGCTGCCGCAGAAGACGCAGACGTAGTCGTCCTCGCGCACGATGTTGTGCTCCTGGCAGTCAGGGCACCGCCGGAACACCACCTCGTGGGTGAAGCCGGACGGCCGCCCGAGCTCTACGTCGTCCAGAGCACGAGCGACATCCGGCCAGGAGCTGACGTCCGGGCAGTACCCGGTGGAGTGGTTACTGACGTCGCCCACGGCCCACCTGGCTGCCTCGCGCATGAAGCTGATCTCGCCGGCGCTCAGAACCATTGCTCCCGCCGCACAGGCAACGTGCTCGCTTCGCCGCGGCGCCAGCCGAAGCACACCGTCCGTGCCGACCACGAAGGTGAACGGCTCTGCCAGCTCCGCCGTCGATCGCTCAGCGGCCCAGCTTCCGAAGTCAGCCGCCGAGCCGATCCGGCACCCGCCGCCGCCAGGCCGGACCGCAGCCTTCAGCTCGGCCGGTCCGACATATCGGTAAATCCGCCCCCGCACGCTCATGCGGCCAACCTAAAACACTTCCGGCACCGCCAACCGCCAGCCGCCAGAATGGGATCCGATGTGAAGTGCTCGCGCCCGCCGCCCCAGGCGGGCGCGGGCACTCCCCGGAACCTGGTCAGGCCGCGGGCTGCCGCACTGGCTCCACTCCGATGACCTTGCGGTAGGCGCGGGCGCCGTCGCCGTAGTCGTCCACCGCGTAGTGCCAGGTCGCCCGGTTGTCCCAGAGCACGAAGTCTCCCGGGTTCCAGCCGAAGCGGATCGTGTAGTCGGGCGACGACGCGTGCCGCAGCAGGTGCTCGAGGAGCACCTTCCCTTCCGCCGTCGTGAGGCCGGTCAGGCCGATGGCCGACGTACTGATGAACAGACCCTTCCGGCCCGTCTCGGGGTGCTCGAAGACGACCGGATGCTCGACGGTCTCCCCCACCGAGGTCCTCTTGCTGCCTTGGGCGTAGTTCTCCGCGTTCCCGTCGTAAACCGCGCCGACCGATTCGAGCAGCACCTTGAACGGCTCGGACAAGTCGTCGTACGCGGCCTGAAGATCGGCCCAGAGAGTGTGGCCGCCCAGCTCGGGCACCACTTCGTACGTCAGCGACTCGATCGCGAAGACGGGCTGGCGCCACAGACCGCCGATGTGCCAGGTACTGGCCTTGCCCGTCTTCTGAACGTTGTAGGGGTAGACCAGCGGATGGGCGGGGTCCTTCGCGGCGGTCGGGTAGTCGAACGGTTCCGCGAAGACACCTACCGCCTCGACCTGCTGAGCTGGAGTCAGGTGCTGGTCGCGGAAGACCAGCACCTTGTGGTCGCGGAACGCGCGGCGCAGCTCCTCGGCGGTTCGGTCGTCGACCCCTGCTTTCAGATCGATGCCGGTCACCTCCGCACCGAACCGCGGTCCCGCCAGTCGGATCTCGTAGCTCGCGACAGTGCTCATGGCTCTCCCTCTGTGTGCTGCCGTTGCGGGTGTAACACGCTGGGGCCGTCTCCACCTGGAACAGGTGAAGACGACGTCAGACGCGACAACAGGTCGACGCGTCGACGCGCGCCAGATCCACGTACAACCTGCGACACAGCAGCACTGGGATGCTCACCCCACCATGTCTACCAGGCAGGCCCGAGACAGTTCATTGCGGCTACATGAATCTTCCGGGCAAGCGTCCAAGGAGGAGGAGCTGGTCATCATCCGTGCTCAAGCACTCTGATTCCACCGTCGATGTCACAAGCGTGAAGCGTGAGTTGGGCCCCGGCCCGGCTCAGGACGGTTCCCGATCGAACCCGGACGGTCGAAGCCGGTCACAGGGGTACGGCGTACGGCGGAACCTCACCGCGTTGCACGGCCAGCAGGTTCTCCACCGCCATCTCGGCCATCCGGGCCATCGCCTGCGTGCTGTGAAAGCCGCTGTGGGGTGTGACGAGGAGCCGGGTCGGGGCGAAGGCGAGCAGGCCGTGAGGGTCGTCGGAGGGTGACGGGGTGGGCTCGGTGTAGTAGCCGTCAATGGATGCGCCCGCGATCGTGCCATCGGCCAGGGCGGACCGCAGTGCGGCCGGATCGACCAGTGCGGCGCGCGAACAGTTGACGAGGTAGCCGGAGGGACCCAGCGCGCCCAGGTCTTCGGCGGTGATGACGCCGTCGTTCACGCCGGGTTCGTGGGCGAAGTTGACGCTCACCACGTCGGCGGCGTGGAAGAGGTCGGTGAGGGACGCGACCGCCTTGTAGGGCAGTGCCGCCAGCTCGGGTCGGGACGTACGGTTCCAGTAGAGGATCTCCGTGCCGAAGGCGGCGTGGGCCATTCGGGCCAGCTCACGGCCGATGTGGCCCATGCCCGCGATACCCAGGCGGGCACCGGCCAGGGAGGGGGTGGGCCGCTCGCTCCACTGGCCCGCAGCGACCTCGGTGGCGGTGCGGGTGACGGCCCGGAGGAGGTCGAGGATGTGGGCGAGGGACATCTCGGCCACGGCGACGGCGTTCGCGTGCGGAGTGTTGGCGAAGCGGGTGGGCGAGGGGCCTGCGGGCAGTTCCATGAAGGAGCCGTAGCCGGTGCCGAGGAAGCAGGCGACGGCCAGGTCCGGCAGCCGGTCCCAGGCTTTGGCGGAGAGCTGCTCGCTGCCGCCGAGGACGTATCCCCAGGCGCCGTCGAGGGCCTGGATCACCCCCTCCTCGTCGAGGTCGCCGGGGGCCGTGGTGACCTCGAAGCCGGCGGCCTGCAGCACGCGGACCGAGGGCTCGGGGAAGGGGGCGCCGGTGAGGACGATCCGGCGCCCGCCTCGGGCGGGTGTGTTCATTGCTGGGGATCTCCCGTGGTGACGAAGGCTCTGCGGTACCAGACGAGTGGCGGCTCGGCGTGCTTGCGGGTGACGAAACCGGTCAGCCGACCGATGACGAGGTGGTGGTCACCGGCGGGCACGCTGTTCACGGTGGTGCAGCGGTAGGCCGCGTTGGTCCCCGCGAGCAACGGCGGGCCGTCCTGGGAACCGGGCCAGGGGCCGAACGCGTGGGCGCCGGTGTCGTCGAAGCGGTCGGCGCCGTGCCGGGCGAAGAGGGCGGCGAGATCGCGGTGGCGCTCCCCCAGGACGTTGACGGCGAACTCGCGGGAGCCGGTCAGGGCGTCCAGACAGCTGGAGCGGTCGTCCACACCGACCAGCAGCAGCGGCGGGTCGAGGGAGACGGAGACTACGGAGCCCGCGGTGAAGCCCCAGCGGCGTTCGTGGTCGTCGATGGTGGTGACGATGGACACGGCCGTGGGCAGATGGGACATGGCCTCGCGGAACGTGTCCGCGTCCAGCGGTGCCGACGGGCGGCGGACCGGGGCGCTCATGCCTGCCCTCCCGTCACGGCCGTGGTCGTGGCTGCCGCCGACTCCGGCTCCGGCTCCGCACCGATCGGTGGGTCTGCCAGGGGTCGTTGGAAGCCACGGATGGTGAGCGGCAGGAACACCAGGCCGAACAGCGCCAGAGGCAACGTCAGTACGGCAGTGAGTCGCTGGGGTTTGATCGCGTCAGCGGTGACCGCGACGAGGGCTCCGGCGAGCGGGAAGGACAGGTCGTTGATGATGAAGAACGAGCCCGTGACCTTGCCCAGGTGTTCCCGGGGGATGGCCTTCACCCGCTGGGTGCGGTTGTAGACGTTGAAGTACGCGGCGGCGACCCACATCCCCACGAACGCCACCGCGTAGACGGCGAGGGAGGACGCGAACCCGAGCAGCAGCAGCGCGCCGCACAGCCCGGTGAAGCCGATCACGCCCAGCACACTGAGCTGGAACCGCCGCAGCAGCAACGGGATGAGAAGGAGGTTGACCAGGCCCATGGCACCGACACAGGTGTTCAGTAGGGCGAAGGTCGAGTCGGGGGCGTCGAACACACCGGTGACGACGGCCACGTTCGTGGCCAGGGCCACCGAAGCCACCAGGTTGATCAGGAAGTTGAAGCCCGCGAGCGTCAGCACCGGTCGGTTGCCGACCAGCAGCCGCCAGCCTTGCCGTATCTCGGACACGGAGTCTCGCAGCGCGCCGGAGCTCTCGGCAGCCGCCCGCAAGATCGGCTCGGGACGGTGCCGGGGCAGCGGCAGCCAGCAGGCCGCCGCTGCGGCGAACATGGCGCCGGCCAGGCCCAGTAGCCCCACCTTGCCCAGGACGAGGACGGCGACCACCGCCAGGCCTGGACCGAGGGCCATGGCGAGCAGTTCCATGTTCTGCACCAGGGACTGCGTCTTCACCAGGTTCTCGCCCTCGGTGATCTGCGGGACGACCTTCTCCACGGACATGTGGACGCCAGCCATCAGCGTGGAGAGCAGTGCGCCGTTGACCAGGAGCACCGGCGTGGACCAGCCCGGCAGGGTCAGGCAGAGCATCGCCGCGAGGCCGAGCAGCGCGGCCCGGGCGAGGTTGGCGCGGGAGAACAGCCGGACCCCGCCGTCGCGGTCGGCGAGTACTCCGGCGAAGGGGTAGGCCACCAGGTTGGGCAGCCATTCCAGCGCGTAGGCCAGGCCCAGCGCGGCGACCCCGCCGGTCTCGCGGTAGATGATCAGGGGTACGGCGAACAGCACGATCTGCTGGGCCATGAGCCCGATCAGCACACCGCCCGAGAAGAGCGAGCGCCGGGCCCGTTCGCCTGCCATCAGGCCCTCTGCCGTTCGGACACGGACCGGGTCGGCTCCCGCTGTTCGAGCGCGCGCACCAGGGGCAGGACGCGGGTGAAGAAGCGCCGCATCTCGTCGCGGGCGGGCCAACCGGAGAGGATGAACTCGCCGACACCGGCGGCCTTGTACGCGACAAGTGCCTCGGCGATCTCCTCGTAGCTTCCGGTCAGGCACAGGGCCGGGCCGCCGCGGTAGGCGACGACGCCCGAGTACAGCACCGGGTCGAGCCAGCCGTGGCCGGCCTCCTCGGCGAGGCGGAAGGAGTTCTTCACGGCCTGGGAGTCGCCCTGTTCCACGAACTCGGCGACCCACTCGCGGTGCCTCTCATCGCCGCCGGCGACGACCGCAGCCAGGTCCGCCAGGGCTTCCTCGCGGGTCTCGCGGGCCAGCACCTGCAAGCGCAGGCCGACCCGGCAGCCCTGTGCGAGGACGGGCCCGGCGGACTTCGCGATCGCCTCGGGGACGTCGGCGTACCGGAACCAGCAGTCCCCGTATCTGACGGCGTTGGCCTGGGCGACGGCCGAGGCGCCGCTGACGTAGATCTCGGGACGGCCGTCGCCGTGGTATCCCAGGCCCAACTGGGCCTGCTTCACCCGGTAATGGGCGCCTTCGTAGTCGAAGGGGGTGGCCGGGTCCCGCCAGAAGCGGTGGGCGATCTCCAGGAACTCGGCGGCGCGGGCGTAGCGGTCGTCGTGCGGCAGGAAGTCCCCGTAGTAGGCCTGTTCGGCCGGGGAGATGCCGGCGATCATGTTGAGCGAGACGCGGCCGCCGGACATCCAGGACAGGGTGTTGACGACCTGGGTGAAGAGGGTCGGCGAGAGCAGACCGGGCCGGTAGGCCAGAATGAACTTCAGCCGCTGTGTCTCGCGCATGAAGGTCCCGATGATGGGCAGCGGGTCCGGCAGATCGAAGCTCTGCGCCATCAGCAGGGAGTCGACACCGAGTTCGTCGGCCTCCTGGGTGAAGTCGATGGCGCCGTCGAGATCGAGGACGTCGGACGCGTATTTCTGGGCGGTCTTCTCCTGGCCGTCGTCCAGCGCGGAGCCCCAGTGGAAGCGCAGCTCGCTCACGCGACGACCTCCGCTGCGGCGGGTTCGGCCACCAATCGGTAGTGGACGATGGCCTCTTGGACGGCCCGGCGCACCGCGGCCTGGCCGGTGCCGCGCAGCAGGAAGCGGCCGCCGGCGTGGTCGTAGCCGCCTTCCCCGTCGAATACGTGGCCGATCTCGGGCAGTGCCTCGGCGTACACCTCGGGGACCGCCTCGACCAGGGAGTCGCGGAGGGTGACCCGGGCGGGCACGGGCCGGGGTTCGGGGAAGACCAGCCAGCCGCCGGAGGCCTCGATGCCACGCAGTTCGGCCTCGTCGGTGAGCGGTGGCAGGCCGATCGTGGTGCGGACGGCCTCGCAGTACAGATCGATGCCGAACAGGTCGCGGTGGAGGAAGGGCACGCCGGCTCCGCCGGGGCGTAAGCCCACCTCGAGGAACACGGGCTCGCCGGTCTCGGTGAGGATCAGCTCCAGGTGGAAGGGGCCGTCCCACAGTTCCAGGGCGTCCAGGCAGTCGGCGGCGAAGCCGGTGAGCTGCTCGTGGAGGGAGCCGCGGTCGAGGAGGACGGAGCCGAGAGGGGTGCCGCCGTTGAAGTCCAGGCAGGTGTTCACGTACTCCGAGACGGTGACGAAGTGGAAGCGGCCGCCCCAGCGGATGCCGTCCACGTGGTGGATCCGGCCCTCGACGTACTCCTCGGCTTCGTACCCCTGGAGGGCCTCGGGGCCGATGTCCCCCAGTGCCGCGGCGAGTTCCTCCTCGCCGCGGACCAGCCGGACCCCTCGGGATGCGGCGCCGTCGCGTGGCTTGAGGATCAGTGGCAGACCGGGAAGTCCCGCTGTGGGTGCCAGGACCGCGGCGGCGGTTGCCTCGGCGGTCAGCCCGAGGTAGCGGGGGGCGCGGATGCCCGCGTAGCCGATCCAGCGCTTCATGACGGTCTTGTCGCGGAAGCGGGTGACGTAGTCGGTGCCCCAGCCGGGGACGCCGAGGGCGGTGCGTAGTTCGGCGGCGGCGAGCAGGTCGAACTCGGAGACGCCGACGATGCCGGCGAGCGGTCCGTGCTCCTCGGCGATGCGCCGGGCGTGCGGCAACAGGGTGGCGTACTCCAGATCCGGTACGACGACGGTGTCCGCGGCCGTGTCACGGTCCAGCGGCGGCAGGCCGTCCTCGGTGGTGAGGTAGGCCAGCCGGTGGGTGCCGTCCGGTACGAAGCGGTGGTACTCGCCGAACTCGTCGTCGTACCGGTTGATGACCAGGAGCAGCGGCAGGGAATCGGGCGCGGGCAGGGATGCGGCGTTACTCAAAGCTCACTCCACGATCGATGAGATGCCCGAACTCGACGGCGTCGGCGTACGAGTCGGCGCTGTAGACGGCGTGCCCGATCCGGCAGCGGAAGTCGTGCTCGGGCGGAATCGGCTCGCCCGGCGCCAGATACAACTCGACGTCGAGCACCTCGGGCCGAGCGCGCAGCTCCGCGAGGCCCGAGACGGTGCGGTAGCTCGAGCGGCCGGGCGCGGTGAAGAAGCGGATGCCGGCGTGCTTGGCGCGCGGTGCCTCCGCGGGGACGGCCGTTGCAGACCGGGCCGGTTCCAGCGGCAGACCCGCGTGTGCGGCAACCGCGAGGTGAGGCAGGGAGACGCCGGTCGCCAGCCGGACCAGGTCGGGTATGTGGTCGCCACCCATGCGTGCGCCGAGTTCAATGAGTACGGGCTCGCCGCCGGGCAGCCGCAGTTCGCAGTGGAACGGCCCGACCCGCACTCCGAGCGCGGCGACCACGTCGGTGACGTATGCCTCGACGGCGTCCCGCTCGGCGGTGCTCAGCCCGGCCTGGACAATGTGGCCCAGCTCCACGAAGTACGGTTCGGGCCCGAGGAGTTTACGGGTGACGGCCACGATGGCCACCTCGCCGGTGGCGCTCACGCAGCCCTCGACGGAGACCTCCGGGCCGTCGACGTACTCCTCCACCAGCACCCGGCCGTCAAGGCGGCGGCCCAGATCCGGGCTGGAGTCCGCGGCCAGGATGCGGTAGGCCCGGTGGAGTTCACCACGGGTGTCGGCGCGGCTGACGTGGACACTGCCGGCCGAGTCGGTGGGTTTGAGAACGCAGGGGAAGCCCACGTGATCGGCGGCGGCGTCGAGTTCGGCAGTGGACGACGCCGGGGCCCACCGCGGCACCCGGAGCCCGGCGGCGTCGGTCCGCTGCCGCATCGCGGTCTTGTCACGGACCTGCGCGACCGAGTCCTCCGCGAATCCGGCCAGACCGAGCCGGGCGGCGAGCCGGGCGGCGACGGGGACATAGAACTCGAAGCCCGGCAGAACACCGAGCAGGCCACCGTCCTCATGCAGGCGGATCGCGGCCCGCATGAGGGCGGACTCGTCGTTGGTGTCGACGACGACCAGGGTGTCGATGTCCTGCCGGACCGGGTCCGGCAGACGGCGGTCATCGGCGTCGAAGGACGCCACCACCGTCTGCAGCCCCAGGTCCCGGGCCGCGCTCAGCAGTGCCGTTCCGGACGAAACCGGCTCGATGACCAGCACCCGGCCGGGTCGCGCGTCGCGGAGGTCGGTCGTCATGTCAGACTCCGGCCGGCACTGCTTCGCGCGCCCCGACCGTGGACTCGTACAGTTCGCTGAAGTAGTCACCGATGAGGTCGATGAAGACGGTCAGGTACACCTCGGCCTGCTCGGGAGTGCTGAACTTCTCGACGGCGCGGGAGACCGTGCGGAACATCAGCTCGTCGTGGTCGTGGTCCTCGTCGAAGGCGAGGTGCGCACGGGTGCCGTGCACGTACTCCTTGCCGAACTCCTGCTCGGCCTTCGCGGTGATGACCGGGTTGTAGCGGTCGGAGTACCACTCCACGAACCAGTCCCAGATCGTGGTGGGCGCCGGACCGGACCGGTCGGCCTCCAGCCGCAGGTATCCCATGAGTTTGGCGGTGGAGGGGAAGACCGGAGTGGCGTTCAGCTCGTCGATGGTCAGACCGAACTTCCGCAGGTCCTTGGTGAACATGTTCTCGTGCCCGAACTCCTCGGCGAGGTAGCGGGCGAGCTTGGCGGCCAGGTTGTCGTCCTGGGAACCGACCTTGTAGAGGGCGTAGCTGTCGACCTCGTTGTTCAGGCGGATACGCAGAACCGTTTCGGTGATGTGCCGGACGTAGTAGTCACGGTCGATCCACTCCCCGCGGTGCAGCTCGCGGAGCTTGGGCACGCGATCGAACTGCTTCTCCAGGAGTTCCGCGGCCAGCGTTTCGAGACGCGCGCGATCAAGCTTGGACATGATGAATTGACAACCCTTCTTGACTGGACTTTCGCCGCGTTTCCGTCGGCGCCGCGAGAAGGAAGTCAGGCAGAGCGCACCCCTTGTTCGAAGGTGCGATACCTCCCCCGTCTTGCAATCACAGGCACATCAGGCCCGGTGATCTTGCCGTCACTGCGGCTTCGTTTCGACCGTACACAGCCCGTGAGCGACGAGTCAAGGAACTTCTCGACTCAACGAACGGCCTGGTGAGGACCCAGCAAGGGGTGCGTCCGGCCTGGGTTCGCAGCCTTGACACTCCACAAAGGAGCAGGTCAAGAAGCTCTTGAGGGGTTTCGTCACGAGCCTTATGTGAATTGCTCATGAAGCACAGGGCAACCGAGTTGACAGGAGATCTTGACCATACGATCGTCGCTGACGTTCAGCCGGGGCACGCCTGTGCCCGCACCGGGGGAGGACATGACGTGACTAGGACACAGGTCGGACAAGTGACGGCAACGTTCGTCATCGCCGTCCTGACGGCGGCTTTACCGCTAACGGGCACCATCCAGGCCGCTGCCGGAGTAACGGGCGCGACCATCATCGAGGCCAAAGCGGACGGCCCTGGTCCGTGCTGCAGGGCCATCGCAGAGGTCGTGCTCCTGGGGTGAGCTCCCCACCACGCCCCCGCCTGGACGAGGCCGGTGTGGGGCGTGGTGGCACGGCGGTGGGCCTGCCGCCCGTGGTCAGCAGCGCAGGTTTCCGTCCCGAGGCGGCGGGGAGTGCCAGATCGTCGGCCGCGGACTTCAGCGGGACGCTTCGCGGACTCCCTCGGCGGCCGGGGCCGGCAGCCGGGTCGGAGGCCTGACCCGGAGGCAGTCCGCCATACGGCGGTATGCCTCCAGGGCCTGGTCCGCGCCGATGTGACGGGCTTGCAGTTCGGCGACCTCACGCCACGCCTGGGCGGCCTCGAGCTGGGCCCCCAGTGACTGGAGTTCATCGGCGGCGGTCCGGCACTCCTCGATCCCGGCAGCGGTCCGGCCGTCCGACACCATCGCCAGGCCGAGCACCCAGCGAGCCCGGCCCGCCTCGACCGCCTTGCGAGTCTCCAGCCTGCCCAGAGCGCGCAGGGCGATGGCGACGGCATCCCCGGGGCGGCCCGACAGCACTGCCAGGCGGGCGAGTTCCGTCTCGCAGGCGGCCAGGTCACCGGTGTCCGACACCCGCCCGAACACCTCGTACGCCTGATTCAGCAAGGGGCCGGCCTGTTCCAGCTCCGGTGGTTCAGCTCGCAGCAGCAGCCAGGCGTAGGTCAGCCGCAGCCGGGCCAGACTGTGCTCCGAGTCGTCCTCGGCCATCAGGGCGAGGGCCTTCTCCACCAGCTCCAAGGAGAGTGCGAGATCGCCGCGGGCCTCGGCGACCAACGCCGCGTTCCAGTACGCGGAGCCGCGTGCTCGGCGCGAGCCGTTGCGCTCAGCCCGCTCGATCACCCGGGAGACCAGCCGCTGCGCGGTCGTCAGGTCACCGCGGCCCCAGTAGCCGGCGACCAGCGTGGAGGCGAGCCGGATCTCGTCGTCGGTGCCCTCTAGGCCCAGCTGACGCACCTCCTCCAGAGCCTGTTCACCCAGTTCGATGCTCCGGCCGAAGTCGCCGGCCTCGCTGAGGATCCGACATCGCTGCATGAGCAGCGGCAGCAGTCCGACCGGCAGTGCCTCCCCCCGCCGGGCGGCGTCGATCAGCCTCTCGACCCCGTCCAGGGTCCGGTCGGTCTCGCCCAGAGCCTCGTACGCCCGGGTCAGTGCCCACAGGGTCTCCCAGCGCAGTTCCGGGTCGCTCTCCTGAGCCAGGTCGAGCAGCCGATCCCTGGCCTCAACGGCAGCGCCGTTGGCGAGCGCCAGCTCGGCGAAGCGCAGTCGGAGTCGACGTTCGTTGAGCTCGGCGCGGTCCCGGCCGGTCAGCAGATACTCCACGGACGTGCCTAGGCGTTCGGCCAGCAGCTCGACCACCGGCGGCTCCGGGGTGCGGCGGTCGGTTTCGATCAACGACACATAACTGGCGGAGACTGCGCCTCCGGCCAGATCGGTCTGGCTCAGGCCCCGCTCGCGCCGCAACGCGCGCAGGCGCTGCCCCAGAGTGCTGGCAGGCGTGGTCACCATGGCCCCTTCCACCGACAATCAGGCGTGTTGGGACAGATTAGTGGGTCATGCCTTTGAGTCAAATTGCGCGTATACCAGCCAGGACGCAAGAGCCACTTGTAACGATCGGCTTCGTTGCCCGGTACTCGGCCCCCTCCACCAAGCCGCTCCTGGATCACAGGCACTCAAGACCGGCCCGACCGCGCAAGGCGATCCGCCCGCAAGGCCAGAGGCCCCGCGTGCTCCACAGGGTCACGGTCCGTTGCACGGTCCTTCCGCAGTGAGCGGGAACCCGTCCCTGGAGGGGTGCGCGCACCATCTCCGGTCGGGCCGGCCGTCCGACGGCGCACCAGATCAGAGAGAAGCCAGCCAGGCCACAGTGTCCTTGGGGTGGCCGAGGTGGACGGTGTCGAGAGGGGCGAAGCGGTGATCGCTGACACGGCGCGCGACCTCGCGACGGCGGGGTCCGTGCTGGGACCAAGCCCACCAGGCCGGGTGTTCCCGGCTCAGCCAGGCCTTCCAGCCTTCGCTGTTGCCGCCGAAGAGGACCTCGCGTGTGACCGTGCGCCTCCAGGACCGACGCAGAACGCGTGGCATGATCACGCGTTTGGGGTAGTCCAGCCAGATCACGGTGTCGGCCCGCTGCCACAACAGGTCACGGACCTCCGGATAGCCGAGAGAGTCGATGATCCAGCGAGGCTCGGCGGTGAGACCGGATACGTCTTCAACCAACCTGTCGTTGACGGCCCAGTTGGGGCCGTTGAAGTACAGGGCGTCCATCTCGTGGTACGGAAAGCCCAGGCGACTGCTCACGGCGCGGGCGAGCGTGGACTTTCCCGCACCGGTGACACCGACCACCAAGATCCGTTCCACGCACGCAACCTATCTTCTGTCCTGGGAGGAACTCCCGGGTTCGTTACCCATCATCACCGACTCACCAAATGCCACGGCCTTTGGGGCTGCTTGCAGGCCGACGGATGTGATCTCGATGAGGTCTTTCCCCAGCCGTCTTGAAGCGGCCCGCAGGCTCGCCCTCACCCTGGCACTGATCCCTCCGGTCACCCCCAAGGCCCGTACCTGGCTTCTGCACCCGGCGGTCCCGAGGACGACATGTGCCGTCTCCTGGGGCGCGTGTCGAAAGTGCCTGGTGAGGATGACGGAGAGCCCATTGGTGATCCAGAATGATGGGATGGTCAGGCTTGAGACTCCCCGTTTGATCCTGCGTCGCTGGCGCGAGGAAGACGTTGCGCCCATGGCTGCCGTCAATGCCGACCCCGAGGTCATGCGGTGGATCCGTGACGGCAGCGTCCGCGACGAACAGCAGACTCGCGGCGGGGTCCAGGCGTGGGAGAGCGAGTGGGAGTCACAGGGCTTCGGCCTGTTCGCCGTGGAGATCCGGTCCACTGGCGAGCTAGCCGGGTTCACCGGCCTTTCGGTGCCCGGCTTCTTGCCGGAGGTACTGCCGGCGGTTGAGGTCGGCTGGCGGCTGGGACGTTCCCACTGGGGGCAGGGCTTGGCCACCGAGGCCGCTGCGGCCGCCATACGGTTCGGGTTCGAAGAGCGAGGGCTGGAGCGGATCGTCAGCATCACTCAAGTGGGCAACGACGCCTCCGAACGGATCATGACCAAACTGGGGATGCATCCGGTCCTTGAGACCGTCAATCCCACCTGTGGTCGGCGAGTACGGGTGTTCGAGTTGTCGTCGGACAAGTACGTCACAACCACTCGTTGATGGCGGCAACGATGACGGCAGCCTCGTAGCGGACCGCGAGTCTGTCGTACCTGGTGGCCACGGCTCGATGTCTCTTGAGGCGATTGATGCCGCACTCGGCCGTGTGCCGGACGTTGTAGTCCTCTGGTTCGAACTTCGGTGGCCTACCACCGCTGGACCCGCGCTTCTTGCGGTCGCGGACCTGGTCGTCCTTGTCCAATGGTGCAGCGGATACCGCGACGCCGCAGGTAGGCGCGGTTCTTGCGGGACGCGTACGCCTAATAGGCGTTGAGGGCTGGGAGTTGGATCAGCTCTAGGCAGGGGCCGAGCGAGATGTCTTGCTGTATGCCGCGCTTTGAGTGCTTCGACAAGAGTGACGCGTGCGCGGCCCCTGCCGCTTGGGACTCGACCGCCGTAGCGTGCCGTGGTTCGAGCCGTTCCCAGGGCCACCTCTTGATCAGCCGGAGTCGTGGAGCTCTTCACGAGAGCGAGGACCCTGAGAACAGCTGGGGCCACGGACGGCTGATGGGGTGGTGCGCCGGCGAGCGCTTCTATTAGGTCGCCGAGTGGTCCTGCCGCGGCTCGACGCCGACGGACAGCGACGTATCGAAAAGAGGCGTGCATGCAGGTGACCTGCGGAATCGACTGGGCCGAAGACCATCATGACGTGGCGGTGGTTGACTCCGACGCTCGCCTGCTCGGCAAGCTCAGGGTCAGCGACGACGCGTCGGGCTTCCAGGACCTGCTGCGTCTGCTCGCCGAACACGGCGACACTCCCGACGATCCGATCCCGATCGCGATCGAGACCTCGCGCGGGCTCATGGTGGCCTGCCTGCGGGCCTCCGGGCGCCAGGTGTTCGCGATCAACCCAATGGCCGTGGCACGCTACCGGGACCGGCACGCCGTCTCCCGCAAGAAGTCCGACCACCAGGACGCCGTCGTGCTGGCGAACATCCTACGGACCGACGCAGAGCTTCACCGGCCTCTGCCGGGCGACTCTGAGCTGGTCAAGGCGATCGCCGTCCTCGCCAGAGCCCAGCAGGACGCGGTCTGGGACCGCACCCGAGCCCACAACCGCCTGCGCTCGCACCTGCGCGAGTACTACCCGGCAGTCCTTGAAGCGTTTGCCGACAAGCGCGAGAAGCTACTGGCACGAGAGGCTCGAGCGATCCTGGCGATCGCGCCCACACAGGCTAAAGCCGCCAAGCTCGCACGCAGCAAGCTCAAAGCCGCCGTCAAACAGGCCGGCCGCCAGCGCCGGATCGAGGCCGAGACCGACCGCCTGCTCGAAGTGTTCCGCCGGACCTGGCTTCGTCAGCCAGCTTTGGTGGAAACGGCGATGGGACACCAAACACTTGCCTTGCTCGCCCAGCTCGAAGCCGCCTGCAAGGCCTGCGATGACCTGGCGAGCGCCACCGAGGAGCTCTTCCTGCAGCACCCCGACGCGGAGATCATCACGAGCTTCCCAGGTCTCGCCGCGCTGACCGGCGCCCGGCTCCTCGCCGAAATCGGCGACGACCGCACACGGTTCGACACAGCCCGCGATCTGAAGGCTTACGCCGGAAGTGCCCCCGTGACGCGCGAGTCCGGCAAAAGCCGCCGCGTCAGCCACCGCCGGATCAAGAACAGCCGCCTAGCCTCAACCGGCCGGCACTGGGCTTTCGCCGCACTCACTGCCTCAACCGGCGCACACGACCACTACAACCGCCGAAGGGAGACCGGCGATCGCTACTACGCGGCTCTCCGAAACCTTTTCAACCGCATGCTCGGCCAGCTCCACCACTGCCTGACCACCCGCCAGAAGTTCAACGAGGCGATCGCATTCGCCCCACCAAAACCATCACCACTCGCCGCAGCCGCTTGACCCGATAGCTGCATGGGGTGTCTTGTCCGCCCGCACCCGTCGCCGGCGCACGCGGGGTCTGCCGCACCCCAGTCGGAGTACGTAGTAAGACCGCCGCTGGAGCGTGCTAGCCCGTGGTTGTCCGGCTCGCAGGCGACACCGCCAGGCGGTTCCTGTTGGAGCACGGCATCCGCTGGGGGCCACGGGCGGCACCGAGATCCGGATTCAGATCGACAGGCACATCTCGTTGTCCCGTCCCATCGTCACGGAGGACGGCATGCTCCGCCGATGTGTCAGGGCAGATGTCCGCCGGTGCGGACAGAGGAGAGTCGCACCATCCCCCCGGGGCTCGCGGCTCGCGTCCAGGCCGTCTTCGTCTTCGGCAACCCCCTGCGCCTCTCGGGCCGCACCATCGCCTCGGCAAGCTGCTCAACACTGCCGTTGAGGTGCTAGGTCAGGTGCGCGGCGCTGTTGCGGCCGTTGCCGCAGACCGGGTCGCCGGTGTTGCAGAACTCTTTGGCCTTGGGGCCGAACAGGCTAAAGGGGCCCGGTTCGCCGCCGAGCGGATCGGCCGAGGCTGAGTCGCCGACTGGCCTACCTGCCGACCCAACGACCCAACGAGAGCCCGCCGCCCGAAGCTTCCGGTTGAGCCAGGACCGGACGAGCTGGGGCAGCAGCATTGTGGTCACGCACATCCACCTCGCTCGATTCATGACATCAGCCGGCCCGCACCCCAGGGTGCGGTCCTGCCTCGAGGCCGGTGCGGTCCACCCTTGGCGTTGCTCAAGGCGTGGGGGCAGGGCCAGGCCTGACGACTACGACGCGCGCGGAAGGGCTCCTTCCACGCGTTGGGTGCGGTTGCTGCTTAGCGTGACCTCATGACCACAGTCCAGGCCCAGCCCACTTCCGACGACCGGCGGTGGAAAGCGCTCGCGGTCTGTCTGACGGCGGGCTTCATCTCGCTGCTCGACACCTCGATCGTGAACGTGGCGTTGCCCTCGATGGAGCATGGGCTGGCCGCCTCGGAGGCCGCCCAGTCCTGGGTGGTCTCCGGGTACGCCCTGGCCTTCGGGCTGGTACTCGTCCCGGCGGGCCGGCTGGGCGACATGCGCGGGCGGCGGCAGGCCTTCCTGCTCGGGCTGGCCGCGTTCACGCTGGCCTCGGCGGCGTGCGGTCTGGCTCCCAGTGCCTCCTGGCTGGTGCTGTTCCGGCTCATCCAGGGAGCGGCGGCGGGCGTGGTCGCCCCGCAGACCTCGGGGCTGATCCAGCAGATGTTCCAGGGTGCCGAGCGGGCCAAGGCTTTCGGCCTGCTCGGCAGCGTCATCGGGGTCTCGACGGCGCTGGGCCCACTGGCGGGCGGTCTGCTGATCAACGCCGTCGGCACCGACAGCGGCTGGCGCTGGGTGTTTTTCGTCAACCTGCCCATCGGGGTGGCCGCGTTCGCCGCGGGACTGCGATTGCTGCCCCGATTCCCGGCGTCAACGCGCAAGAAGGAGGAGTTCGACCTGTTCGGCGTGCTGCTCCTCGGCACCGCCGTGCTCGCGCTCATGCTGCCGCTGGTACAGGAGCAGCAGTGGACCGGGCGGCTGAAGTGGGCGCTGCTGCCGGTGGGCGCGCTGCTGCTGGCCGCATTCTGGGCGTGGGAGCGGCGCCAGGGGCAGCGCGGACAGGCTCCCCTGGTCGATCTGGACCTGTTCTCCCTGCGATCCTTCACGTTCGGCTCCCTGATCAGTCTCACGTACTTCGCGGGCTTCACCACCGTCTTCTTCGTCTACTCCCTGTTCCTGCAGAACACAGCCGGATACAGCGCGCTGGCGGCCGGCATCTCGGTACTGCCCTTCGCAGCCGCCTCGGCGGTCGGCGCCACCATCGGAGGCCGTCTGGTGATGCGCCACGGACGCATGCTGGTCGTCATCGGCCTCGGCGGAGTGGCGGTGGGGCTGCTCGGGGTGATCGTGGCGGTGCAACTCGTACCCCTGCAGAGTGTGGGGTGGGCCACGGCCTTGCCGATGGTCATCGGTGGGCTCGGCTCCGGCCTCACGGTCTCGCCCAACACGACACTCACGCTCACCCGCGTCCCGGTGCACCGTGCCGGTGCGGCCGGCGGAGTTCTGCAGACGGGGCAGCGCATCGGCTCGGCAGCCGGAATCGCCGTGGTGGGCGCGGTGTACTTCGCGCATCAGGCCAACCACGGGCACTCCGTTACAGCCATTCAGCTGGGGCTGCTCACCGCGGTCGGGTTCAGCATGATCGCACTGCTGCTGGCGGTTGCGGACCTGCGGGAACGCCATCTGCACCCCGAGCCGGAGCGGATCGTGGAGACCGTCCGGCGCGGTTCCGAGGACGGCGACGCCGACGAAATGGTGCGACGCGGCAGCTGAGGGGTCACCACATCCGGCGCGACTGCAGCCGCTCGGCAAACTTGGCGCCGCCCCGGTGTGCGCCGCCTCATCGGACGGCGCCGCCCCAATCTCTGCGCCCGCATGCGCAATCGGGCGGATCATTACAACGCTCGACCAGGCGGCGCCGACCTTCCATCGGGAGCAGCGCGTCGGCGTGTGTCATGGCGCGGTCCGAGTCGCGGGAAAGGCGTGGCGACGCACGATGGCGACGATGAGCAGGCTGGCTGCTCCGAGGGCCGCGGCCACGGTGGCTAAGACGGTTACGCCGATGTCTTGGAGTATGACGCCGCCGATGATCCCGCCGAACGCCATCGCGGCGTTCCACAGGGTGACGAGGATGGCCTGCGCGGTGTCGGCAACGGCCGGGCCGCGTCGCATACCGGCGTGTCCGGCAGCGGTCTGGAGCAGGGTAGGCATGCCGCCCCAGCCCAGGCCCCACACGACAGCGGCGACCCAGACGACCGGATGCGCAGTCGTGGCGGCGAATGCTGCGGTGGCGAGAGTGAACAGTGCTGTCCCAGTCAACGCCAGTGCCCGCAAGTGCTGGTCGATGCGGCGCCCGACGTACAAGATGCTGACCAGGCAAGCGACACCGAACGCGAGCAGGACCGCGTCGGTGGACGACCCGAGGCCGGCCTGCCGCAGGTAGGGCGCGATGTAGGCGTAGATGATCGTGTGGCCGAGCACGAAGGTCACGACCACGGTCATGATCGCTGCAACGCCAGGAACTTTCAGGGTCTGCCGGGTGGTCGCTTTCGTCGCGTTGACGGTCTCCGGCTGGTCCGTGGCGGGGACGGACCGGGCGATCCAGGCGATGACGGCGAGGGTGATCACCGATACGGCCGCGAACGCTGCTTGCCATCCCACGTGCTGCCCGACCAAGGTCCCGGCGGGCACGCCCAGGGACAGTGCCAAAGGAATCCCGGTCATCGCGATGGCGATGGCACGCCCTTCCAGCCCGGCCGGGGCGATACGTCGTGCGTAGCCCGCGAGGATCGCCCACGCAAGACCGGCGGCGACACCAGCGAGGAAGCGGGCGGCCAGGAGAGCGACGTATCCCGGTGCAGCGGCGGTGAGGGTGTTGGCGACCAGAAAGACCGTCATGGCGCTGAGCAGCAGGGGCTTGCGCGAAACAGCGGAAGTGGCTGCCGCCAGCGGGATGGCGGTCAGGGCGGTGCCGGCCGCGTAGACGGTGACGGCCTGGCCGGTAGCACCGGAACTCACGCCCAACGTCGAGGACATCTCTGGCAGGACTCCGGCGGGCAAGGTTTCGGTCAGGCTGGTGATGAAGACCGCGGTCCCCAACGCCAGCAACGCCGACCAAGGCAGCGCGGCTCGTCGCGCCTGGGATGGCGCCTGGGATGGTGTGGTGGTGGTCATGGCACGAATCCTCAAACCCTCACATAGATGTGAGGGTCAAGTGGGTGATCCGTGGCTAGGCTGACGGGATGCGAATCGGTGAGTTGTCGCGGCTGGCAGGAGCGTCGCGTCGACTGCTGCGCTACTACGAGGAGCAAGAGCTGATCATCCCGGACCGGGGCGCGAATGGATACCGGGAGTACGACGATCGGTATGTGGACCGGGTCAAGCAGATCCGTGGTTTGCTGGCGGCCGGGCTGCCGACTCGGATCATCAAGCAGATCTTGCCGTGCCTGGACAAGCCCCGATCGATCCATTTCCCGGATGCCACGCCGGAGATGTTGGCGCTGCTGACGGAAGAGCGGGACAAGCTCAATGCGCGTATCGAGGTGCTGATCCGCAACCGTGACTCGATGAGTGAATACCTGGCCGAGGTGGAACAGCACCGAGCCCCGACCCTCGACGATCAGCCCCGGAGCGCGTGAAGCCAATCCCTCAGCAGGGTGGCGACAGCGCGGGCTGTTCGAGGTGCACGTTGTGCCCACAACGGTCGAGGGCCGGGTTGGTGGCGTACGGATGGCACCGGGTAGTACCTCAGGAGCCGCCGTTGGGCGATCCATCCGACTGCGGCGTCTTGCTTTCCGGTGACGATCAGGCGTGCCCGTGACGCGAGTTCAGCGCAGCGGGAACATCGGCGTGCCTGCCCCGCGGTCGTCGGCGAACAGGCCCGTCATATCCGGTTCCCGTCCGAGTCGGCTGCTGCGCCGGTGGTCGGCCTCAACCGGGGCATGAGGTCGTGGATGATCCGTTCGGCATCGTCGGGCAGCACGGCAGGCCGCAACCGGACGCCGGAGAGGCCGAGACCATCGCGCGACCTGGTCAGCTCGTCCGCGAGTCGGTCCGCGGTTCCCACGAAGATGCTTGTGTCGGTCGACCACGGTGCGCCGGCAGTGTCGTTCAACCGTGCGAGCCGGTCTTGGGCATGGTCGTCAGTGTCCCCGAGCACGACCGCGATATCCGCGTAGATCAGGGTCGGGGTGGCGTCCGGGGTGAGTTCCTCGATCTGGTGATAGGCCGCCAGGAGCTCCGGCATCGGGTGATCAGGAGTCGGTGTGATGAACAGCCGGTCGGCCACAGCAGCGGCGAGCCGGTACGGCTCAAGGGCGTGATGGGCCAGGACGGCGACCGGCGGCGGGTTCCCGACGGGCACCGTCAAGGGACCGGCGGCCGGATACCGCGGCTCGCCCTTCAAGGTCACCGGCCGCACCTGTTCGGGCTGCCAGAACTCGTCCCCGCCGGCGAGGCTTTCCGCCGGGAAGGTCGCCCACAAGCGACGCACCGTGTGCACGTACTCTTCAGCGTCCTGGAACAGGTCGCGCAGCCGCCGTGCGATCCGGGTCGGGACATATACGTCTCCCGGCTCAAGGGCAGGTGTGGAAGTACCCCCGACCACGTTGGCGTCGCGGGCGTCCGCCGACACCTGCGGGCGCCACACCACCCGACCAGGTCCGATCGCTGCGAGGGTAGCCAGTTGCGCGGCCACATGAAACGGGTTGGAGTGCGTCACGTTCCGCGTGACGACGACCTCGGAGATATCGGTCATCGACAGCAGGAGCGCGGCGACCACCACCGAGTCCAGCCGCCCGCGAACCCGGTGGCCGGCGTCGTCGGCAGCGGTGCCGAACTGGTCGGTCCGAAGACTCAGGCCGTCCTCGAGCGTGACGAAGTCGAGGCCGCCCGACGCTGCTGCCCGGGCCCAGTCAACCCAGTAGTCGCTGGTGAAGAGTTCAGCCGGATCCACCACCGTCGAGTGCGACCATGACGCCGGGTGCCAGCCCACACCCTCCAGTGCGATGCCGACACAGAACGATCTGTCATCTGTCATGGCCCGATTCCAGAACATTGACACTAATGTGAAGGTCAACCGCACAGTCACCGCAGCCGGCGTCAACGACCTTCTGGCCCGCAATATCCGGGGGCGGTGCCGGACCCGCGCACGACCTGCTCCCAGAAGTCCAGCCCCGCGCGGGGGAGTTCGCGCACGGCCGCAGTCTCCTCGTTCGTCCAAGATCCACGACAGCGCCTACGTAAAGATCTTCGGTGGCGAACCTCTCGAACCAACCACGGGTGAGGGGGCTCATCCTGCTTGCGGTGATCGTCGTGTGGCGACTTCGAACGGTCGGCAGGCGTCCGGCGGCAGTACACGGGCACGGCGGGGCGGACTGAGAACTGCCAGGTGAGGGCTCGACCATGCTCCGGACACCTCGATCCGGGAAACCGGTCAGAGCCCAGCGCCAGGCCACAGCGTTGTCAGTTCTCGCCGCTATCGTTCGCCCATTCACGATCTTCAGGGAGGATGGCTCGATGGGTGCCAGCGGATGGGACTACGTCACCAGGTACGACGGCGATGCCGAGGCGGCCTTGGCGACTTTGCAGGCCAGGGTGTTCCAGGAGGAGTACAGCGACGACGCCCGATACCGAAGCCTGGAGGACCTGTACGAGGACGAGGAGTTCATGGGGACGGAGGGCACCCATACGATCCTCGACATCGACAGGGTTGTTGCCACGGATGCCCCGCCGACGCGGTCCGGTACCGCTGACTACGGCACCCTGCGCCCTCTGGCACTCAGCTGTGTGGTGCACCACTTTGGCACGGACCGCCCATCGGTCGAGCAGTACGAGGAGCTTGCTGTTGCTGCCAACGAGGCTGTGAACCATGAGGAGCGCGAGCGGAGCCTGCTCGGCGAGTGTCAGATGCGGTGGACCGGTTACTACATCGTCCTCTACTCCGGTGACAGGCCGACTCACCTGGGAATCTTCGGATCCTCAGGAGACTAGGACTGATCGGCGGAGCATGTGACTACCCCCTGGTGCGGATCGTTGGTGAGGTCATGGGGCGGGGTGATCCGACGGATGCCGAGTGGGAGCGGATCCGGCCGTTCCTGCCGGTCGGTAACGGGCGTTGTGGCCGGTGGCGGAACCACCGGCAGGTGATCGACGGGATCCTCAGCAAGCATCCGGCAACAGAGGCGCGGCCCCGGTGGCTGCGTCGGGCCGACCTGGGGCATCCACGACCGGGCTCCCTCCGAACAGTGGCGCTTCACGGTCACCACAATCCACGCGGCGGGTGAGGGCAGGCGCAACCTCGCCACTGAGATCCACCCACTGCTTCAGGGCCGGTCACGGCGCGCGCGGAGTTCACGGAACAAGGACCGGTCCAGTCCCTTCAGACGCCTCATCCCACGGGCGCCCCGGCGCCTGCCGGACCGGACACACGGAAGGCGTCCAGGTGGTCGCGGACCCAGTCGCGGTAGGAGCGGGCCGGCCGGCCCAGCAGCGCTGCCACCGCGGGATCCACCACCTGCTTGGCGCCCGCCCGCTGCCGGCACGCACTGTCCAACAACGCCTCCACCACCTCCCGCGGATACCGCCGCCCCAGCAGCGCCCGGGCCGCCTCCTGGCCCAGCTCCTCGAAACCCAGCTCCACCCCCAGCTGCCGCCCCAGCTCCTGCGCCTGTTCCCCCGCCG
The DNA here is from genome assembly GCF_053599975.1 of Streptomyces sp. NPDC005141. Classification (NCBI taxonomy): domain Bacteria; kingdom Bacillati; phylum Actinomycetota; class Actinomycetes; order Kitasatosporales; family Streptomycetaceae; genus Streptomyces; species Streptomyces sp. NPDC005141. The sequence goes on from NZ_JBSFYW010000002.1 coordinate 43,869, forward strand.
TGAGTGCCTGTGGTCCGGTCAGCGTGTAGGCACGGCCCGCATGCCCCTGCCCGGTCAGCGCACACACCGCCACCTCCGCCACATCCCGCGGATCCACACACGCATTGCGCGATGTCCCGCACAAAGCCCGCACCACCCGCTCCCCCCGCACCGAAGGCGCCCACCCCAGGCTGTTCGACATGAACGCCCGCGGACGCAGCAACGTCCACTGCAGACCTGAACCCCGCACCACGTCCTCCGCCTCACGCTGCCAGCACGTCACCACATCCCGCGCCTGCGGATCCATCACCGCCGCCGCGGACAGCTTCACCACCCGCCGCACCCCAGCCGCCCGCGCCGCCCGCACGAACCGCACGTCATCGCCCTCACCCACCCGGCAGGTCAGCAGGAACGCCTCCCGCACCCCCGTCAACGCACGCCCCAGCGACGCCTCGTCGCCGAGATCCCCCACCGCCACCTCAACACCCTTCGGCAGCCCCACCGCGCGCCCGGCATCACGCACCAGAACCCGCACCCCCGCACGCCCCGGCAGCCGGCCCAACCCGTCCACCACCGCCCGCCCCGTCGTCCCTGTCGCCCCGGTCACCAGAATCACAACCGAACCCCTTCCGACCACATCCCGGAACAACCCCGACCACACCCAGCCCGACCCGGCCCGGATCCACCCCGGCCCTGCCGCACCTCACCTCAATCCAGCCCGGCTTCACCTCAATCCAGCCCGGCTTCACCTCAACCCGGCCGGCTCCGCTTCGAACCGGCCCGGGTCTCACCGCGAACCGGCCCGGAGCCGCCCGGGCTCGGACTCGGCGACACGCGGCTCCTGGCGGATCAACGAGCGCGACCGCGCCGACGGCATACCGGCCGCCCGGCTTCTCACCCCAAAACACCCGGCCTCACATCGAACGACCTCGGGGTCTTGCCCTTGCCCGGACCAGTCGGCACGCCTCCCGGCGGGTGATCCGGGCACTGTCCGCGTGAGCGGCATCCTGGCCGCCGAGTGCCTCGCCTCGACCCGACCCACCGTCAATGCGGCCTGCAGGCGTATCGAATCGGCCTGGTCCGGCCTCATCCCGCCCTGGTTTCGCCCCGGCCCGTCCCGGTTTCACCTCGAACCGGGACGGGTCTCCCGGACATCCGGGGGTATCGCGTGTTCCGGAATCGACCAAGGCAGGAGGCCCCACGCCCGACAACCTGTAATATACAAACTGGACGGTTTCTTTTGCCGGGTCGACGGACCGGGCATATGCCCAACAGGAACAGCACGGAAGGAGGCCGACATGGCCATGCAGGACCGGGCGATCCGCACCCGGCAGTCGATCCTCTCGGCGGCTGCCGGCGTCTTCGAAGAACGCGGCTACCAAGCCGCCACCATCAGCGAAATCCTCACCGCCGCCGAAGTCACCAAGGGCGCCCTGTATTTCCACTTCCCCTCCAAGGAACACCTCGCCCAGGGCGTCCTCTCCCAGCAGGACGGCCAGACCTCCATCCCCCGCGCCTGCAAAGTCCAGGAACTCGTCGACATGGGCATGCTCCACGCCTACCGCCTCCAGACCGACCCCATGGTCCGCGCCGGCGTCCGCCTCACCCTCGACCAGCAGGCCCAGGGCCTCGACCGCAGCGGCCCCTTCGCCCGCTGGAGCGAATCCCTGCGCGAAACCCTCACCGCCGCCCAGCAACAAGGCGAACTCCTCCCCCACGTCCAACCCCACACCACCGCCGACGTCATGGTCGGCTCCTTCGCCGGCGTCCAGGCCATGTCCCAAGCCGTCAGCGACTACCAAGACCTCCAACGCCGCATCTCCGACCTCCTGCGCCACCTCCTCCCCTCCGTCGTCCACTCCTCCGTCCTCACCTCCGTCGACCTCACCGACGGCCGAGGCGAAAAAGTCTTCAACGAACTCCAAGACCAACACCAGAACACCCCCCAAGCGGCCGCCGGCTAACCCATCCGACCGGCCTGACCGGCTTCACCACGGGCCCCGGCTCCCACAGCCACCACACGACCCGAAGCCCACCAACACCCACGACGCCGGACCATGCCCTCGGCCGCCATCCGTCATCCGTCATCCCTTACCAACCGGCCGGAGCGCCGCCAATGCCGCTCCCGGCGGCAGGCCCACGGCCGGGGCCGACAAGCGCCCTCAGCCCTGCGACGCACTCACAGCCCCGGGCCCCCTAGCCACCTCAGGGCCGAATCCAACTCTCTCCCGCCGTCCGCAGCCCAGGCGATGTAGCCGTCGGGCCGCAACAGCAGCGCACCACAGTCCACACCCGGTATCGACGCCACCCGCACCACCCGCACCACCTGCGACCACTGACGCACCTGGTCCGCGAAGCGGCCGCCCTGTTCGCCTGCCAGCAGCAGTAACAGGCCCTTCCCCCGCAGCAGGCCGATCACGTCCGTCAGCCCATGCCCGGTCCGCAGCGGCACATTGTGCAGAAACCTTCCCTCCCACGCCGACGACGACCCCTCGGCCACCGGCAGCACCGTGTCCTGCGCGCTGATCATCTCGCCCAGGCCTCCCGCCTCGCCATGGCGCATCAGGCCGCCGAACAGTGCGCGCAGCGGGTCGAGTTCCGCTCCCGGCCGCATCAAGGCCAGTTGTGCTCGCGTGTTGTCCACCACTCGATGTGCGGCAGGCCTTCGCTCGTGGTCGTAGGAGTCCAGCAGTTCCTCCCCCGCCCGGCCCTGCACACACAGCGCGAGTTTCCACCCCAGATTCACCGCGTCCAGCAGTCCCGTGCTCAGGCCCTGCCCGCCGATGGGGAAATGCACGTGCGCCGCGTCTCCCGCGAGCAGCACCCGCCCCATCCGGAACGTCCGCGCCACCCGGGAGAAGTCGCTGAACCGGCTGAGCCACCGGCCCTCCCTCATCGCGACGTCCCGGCCCGCGATCCAGGACACCTCCCCACGCAACTCCTCCAACGACACCGGCCGCCCCCGGACCCCCTCCGCCTCCCTGCCCCCGCAGTTCAGCGTCCGCACATGTACCCCGCCGTCCCCGGCGTCCTTCACCACCACCCACCCCCGCCGGGTCCGATGCCAGCCCGCCACCAACTCCCCCACCCGACCCGGACGTACCCACCCCATCAACGCCCGTGCCGTCGCCGGATAGGACCGACACCCGAACCCCGCCAACTCCCGCACCAGACTCCGCGCACCATCAGCACCCACCACAAACCCAGCCCGCCAACTCACACACCCCGAGGGCCCACGCCCCACTACCCGCACGCAATCCCCCTCCACCTCCAACCCCGTCACCGACACCCCTCGCACCACCCGAGCACCGGCCACCCGCGCACGCCGCTCGAAGCCCGCCTCCAACTCCGCCTGTACGCACTTCACCACCGGCACCGGCTCCCCCACCGGAGCCGAAATCACCAACCCCCCCACCCCCGCAAAATGGAACAGACTCGACGCCGCAGCATTCGACGACCCGGCTGCGGCCGAAGCCCCGTCCGCGGCCACTCCACCCGCTGTTGTCCCAGCCGAGGCCATCCCCGTCAGGGGCATTCGTCCCGCCGCCCCGCCTACACACAGACCGCGGCCCGGCAACACCCCGCCCCGCGTCGCCGCAGCCTCAACTGCCGATGCCCCGCCCGCAGATATTCGCCCCACCGGCGTCCCGCCCGCAGGCGTCCCGCCCACCGACGCCCTGGCTACCGGCGCCCCGGCCAGCGGCGCCCCGTCCTGCCGCCCCGCTGACGTTCCGGCCCCAGTTATCCGCCCCGTAGGCATACCGGCCGGCGGCATCCCGCCCCTGGACACTCCGCCCGCCAACGCCCCGCCCGGTGCCCCGGCCTGCGGTGTCGCGTACTCCACTGGCACAACATCCCCGCCGTAGCCCCGCCGCACCAGACACTGCACCGACCGCGCATGCAACGTCGTCGCCTTCGGCCGCCGCGACACGGACTCCCGTGCCTCCACCACCAACACCCGGACCCCCGACCCCGCCAACTCGGCCGCCAGACACAGCCCGACCGGCCCCCCACCCACGACCAACACGTCCACATGCACCCGACCGACCACAGCAACCCCCAACCCGACCCAACCCCGACAACGCGACTTCACCTCAGCCGGCGGCCCGGCCCGGGCAACCAGCCGGTCGACCAGCCCCGCACAGGCAGCCAGCCCGACCCAGACAGCCGACCAAGCCCGATCCGGCCAACTTCGGGCCAACACGCGCCTCGACCCCCTGCCTCGAAATAAACCGGGTGGACGGTTCTTTATAACCCGGCCCGCACTCCACCACAACAACCCGCACACACCAACACCACACAAAAGACCAACCCCCCAAGCCCGCCCGCACCACCGGCAACCAAGGCACCCGGCAACGCCGACACCGCGCAACAGCCCCATCGGAGCAACAGCACGACGCCCCCGCGGGCTCAATCAGGCGTTTTCGTCGCTGGTCGATCCAGAGCAAGAACCTGACGAAGCGCTACTGGAACGCTGACGCCGCAGCCCGGCGCGTCCCCCGCCCCCCGCCGGCGGCGGGGGTTTCTGAGTCCTCCCCCGGCTCCCGCAATGCCGGGCGTAGCGCACTGCGGGATACTTCGAAGCGGGGCTCGCTGGGTACCTGCTCCTGGCCCCGGCGGACATCCGCTCCGTGAAGCGCTTCGTACCGGACGAGATGATCAGGCGCTCGGGCGCCATGTGATCGCATGACTCTCTCGCCTTCGCGTGAGTCTCGGCACCGAGCGGCAGCGGCCCGGTCGCCGTCTGCCGGGACCGGCTGCGCCTGTGGCGAGAAGGCGCGCGCAGGTATCATGAACACGGCAAGTGACTACCCGCTCGAGATACAAGCGGCCCGCAGCAGGCACACCCGGAGTATCTTCATGGCATCTCACCAGTCGCCCGCCCACCCCTCCAGGATCAAGCGTCCTGTCTGGCTCGTTTCTTCGCTGGCACTGTCGCTCGCGGCGGCGGGAGTGGGAGGCGTGCAGATCTCGCAGGCCGCCACGATCGATCCGTCCGGGGCGCCCATCCAGTTCGCGTCGAATACGTGCGCCGACAAGACCTTTCAGGCGATGACGGTTCCGCAGCGGGTCGGTCAGCTCTTCATGGGATCGGTCACGCCGTCCGCTCCGGACAGCAAACGGATCGACCTCATGCGCCAGTACCACGTCGGCTCGGTGTTCCTGGCCGGACGGAGCAAGGCCGGGACGACGACGATCAAAACCCTTGTCGAGGGTCTGCAGGCGAAGGCGGACAGCGTGGCAGGGCACCGTGTGGCCCTCCTGGTCTCGACCGACCAGGAGGGTGGACAGGTGCAGGTGCTGTCCGGCCCGGGGTTCTCGACCATCCCGAGCGCCCTGACCCAGGGAAGCTGGACGACGTCGAAGTTGCGCAGCGAAGCCGCGGTATGGGCCAAGGAGCTCAAGTCGGCCGGTGTGAACCTGAACCTCGCTCCCGTCGCGGACGTCGTGCCGGAAAGTCTGGGCCGGGCCAACGCTCCGATCGGTCGCTACGACCGCGAGTTCGGCCACACTGCTGCGACGGTGGCCCCCCACAGCGACGCGTTCCTCGCGGGCTCCGCCCAGTCCGGGGTGTTGGCCACGCTCAAGCACTTCCCGGGACTCGGCAACGTCCGTGGCAACACCGACACCACGGCGGGCGTCGTGGACACCGTGACAACGAGCAAGAGCTCGAACATCACCGTGTTCGCGTCCGGTATCAAGGCCGGGGCGCCGTTCGTCATGATCTCCTCCGCCACGTACAGCAAGATCGACCCGAAGAACCGGGCCGCGTTCTCCTCGACGGTGATCCAGGGACTGCTCCGCAAGGATCTGGGCTTCAAGGGCGTGGTCATATCGGACGACCTCGGGAACGCGGTGGCAGTGAAATCCGTGTCCCCGGGCGACCGCGCGGTCAAGTTCCTGTCGGCCGGCGGTGACGTGGTCCTGACGGTCGAACCCAACCTGATCCCGGCCATGACCAACGCGGTACGGAGCCGGATGACGCAGAGCGCGACCTTCCGTGCGCAGGTGGATGCAAGCGTCCATCGCGTCCTGAACGCCAAGCAGAAGGCAGGCCTGCTGTCCTGCGGCTGACCTGGGCCTCTGCTGCGGCGATCGTCGCCGGGCTCGGCTCCGGTGCGCATGGCATGGCCGTCTCTCGCTCGCTTCTGTGCCTCTACTCGGTACGACAAGACAGCCCCTCGGAATGTGAGGCCGACGCGCCGCCTCACATTCCGAGGGGCTGCGTTGTCGTCCCGGTGAGGACGACAAGCGAGACGGAGAGGTGACTCCGATGAACGACCTCCAGGCCATCGCGGACCGCGTCGAGATCGAGGCACTGCGCGGCGAGTTCACCGACGCGGCGATGATGCGCGACCGACCCCGCCTGGCATCGCTGTTCACACCGGACGGCGCCCTGCGCATGCCCAGCATCCCGGCCGAGCTGGTCGGCCGCGAGGAGATCCGTGCCGGGGGCGAGCGGCTGCAGAGCCAGTGGGACTTCTTCGTGCAGACCACACACCCGGACATCAACGCCGGCGGCCGGTACCAAGCCATCAGGCCGCGTGTGCTGGCCATCGACCGGGCCACCGGCGCCGACGAGATCCGAAGGCTGCTCGCCGGCCCCGAATTCGCCGTGAACAGCGTCGCCGCGGTCACCGAGACCGGCTCGCTGGTTCTTGCCTCGGGCAGCGGCAGCCAACTCCCCGCCAACGCGGGCGGTGCCGCCCACGCGGTCTGGGTCGTCGGCGCGCAGAAGGTGGTACCTGACCTGAGCACGGCGCTGCGCCGCGTCGGGGAGCACGCCCTCCCGCTGGAGAACGCCCGCGCCCAGGCGGTGTACGGGATGCCCAGCGCCGTCAACCGCCTGCTCATCCTCAACGCGGAACTCCGCCCAGGGCGCGGCACCGTGCTGCTTCTCCGAGAGGCGATCGGATACTGACCGGGACCAGAGTCCGTCCGATCACGGGCTCGCGGCCGCCGGTGATCATCGCCTACCTGGTGGCGGGGGTCCCGGGCACGACGACCGGCCGGTGACCGGTGGCCCGCCGCTCTCCGGGTGAATCCGGCCCTGTGGGAGTGGTAGTCGACGAGCCTGCGGGAAGGCCCTTGCACAGACCGGACCACCAGCGATGGGCAGGGAGCGTCCCGATGCCGAAGTTCCTCATCCAGGCCACGTACACGCCCGAAGGCACCAAGGGGCTGCTCGAGGAGGGCGCGAGTGGCCGCCGCGCCGCCGTCGACCAGGTCGTCACCGGTCTCGGCGGCACGGTCGAGGCCATGTACTTCGCTTTCGGTGAGGACGACATCGTCCTCATCGTCGACTTCCCCGACCCGGTCTCCATGGCCGCCGTCAGCCTCACCGTCAAGGCCAGCGGTGCCCTTCGCACCCGGGCAACTCCGCTCCTCACCCTCGACGAGATCGACGAGGCCGCCCGCCGACAGGTCGCCTTCCGCGCCCCTGGCGCGTAGCGGACGAAGCGACCTGCGGGTTCACGTCGATCACCGCGCAGGACCGGTTCCTGGCGTTGAGGAGACCCGGGTTCCGGGGGCAACAGACCCACAGGTGCGTGGCGACCGTACCGGGCGAGCTCGGAGGGGCCGCGCCTCGCTGCAACCGGCGCCCCAGCCGCGTCGGTTCCAGCGCAGCAGGGGGCTTCCAAGGTCGGATGTTCTCGCGACGGCCGGCAAGTGGCTGGTGCAGCCGGCCCGGCGGCCGGGGCCTCGAACGCCGTGGCCGACCAGGGCCGGGGCTCAGCGCACCGGGAAGCCGAAGGAGTAGCCCTGCTCCTTGAGCCAGGGAAGGATCCGGCGCAGGGCCTCGACGGTCTGGGCACGGTCGCCGCCCGCGTCGTGGAAGAGGATCGTCGGCCCGTTGGGCACCTCCCGCTCGACGGTGGCGACGACGGCGTCCGTGCCCGGCCGCTCGAAGTCCTTGGAGTCGACGTTCCAGCCCAGCGGGCGCATGCCCCGGGAGGCGGCCAGCTTGCGGCTGTAGGGAGTGAACGCCCCACCGGGCGCCCGGTAGTACATCGGCCGTACGCCCCCGGACGCCTCGGTGATCATGCGTTCGGCGTCGAGTATCTGCTGCGACTGGTACGCCTGGGACTTGGCGTCCATGGTGGTGTCGTGCGACACCGAGTGGTCGCACAGCCGGTGCCCGGCCGCGACCACCTTCTTCACGAGGTCCGGGTGGGCCTGCGCCTGCGTCCCCACCATGCAGAACGTGGCCTTCACCTCGTACTCCCGCAGCACGTCGAGCACCTGCGGGGTCCACACGGGGTCCGGGCCGTCGTCGATGGTGATGTTGACGCCGCGCGCCCCCTTGTCCGAGGCGTGCACGATGGTCACCGCCACCGGCTTGACGCCACTGCCCGGCCTGGCCGACGCCGCCGTCTGAGGCGACGAGCCGCCCACGGCACCGGCCTGCGCGGTCCACACCGAGGCACCGACGGTCAGCACCGTCACCCCGAGCGCCGCCCCGACCACCTTGCCGTACCAGCCCCGCCCGCCGCCGTGCCGTGCCATGTCCGCCCCGCTCTCCCGCAGTTCCTCGCCGATCCGTGGTCGTCTTGCGACCACCTGACAGGACGAGAGACGGCGGCCACAGGATGCGTCCGTTACCGATCACGGACAATTCCGAGGGAGTTCACGGACAACTCGGCAAGCACTGGCCCCCGACCAGCCCATCACCGTCACGCTCGCCCACTGCCCCCGCAACACCCGGTTACTGACTGGCGATTTGGGGTCTGGGCCACTCGAGCGCCACCCGATGGAGCCGGAGCAGCGGGTGGCCTTCAGGCGCGATGTCGGTTTCCGTGTGGATCGTCGGCATCACCAGCCGGTGGGTTTCACCGTCGGCGGCCACGACGAGCCGACGGTCTGCCCTTCTTGATCGGGGCAACCGTCGATCCCGGTGACTGCCCCGCCGACGGCGGACTGACACGGGGCGCCACCTGCGGTGAAATGCGCGTTCCATCGGCCCGGGGCCCAGGCCCGTCCCGTACAATTTGACTCCGAACGATCAAGGGAGCCCGCCTGTGCCCGGCCATCGGTCCATCACCGAAGCGGAGAAGCTGGCAGCTGCGAAGCTGGGCGGCATACCGATACACCGCGAGCAGATGGCGGTGGTCGCCAACATCTACCGTGCCGCCTCGGCGGTCCGGCAGCATCTGGAGAACTCGGTGCTGCGCGACGCGGATCTGACCTGGACGGCGTTCGTCGTGCTCTGGGTGGTCTGGGTCTGGGGCGAGTCGGAGACCCGGCACGTCGCGGAGGAGGCCGGAATCTCCAAGGGAACGCTCACCGGTGTCTCGCGGACCCTGGAGGGACGGGGGCTGATGACACGGGCCGGCCATCCGTCCGACGGCCGGCTGAAGCTGCTCAGTCTCACCGACGAGGGCGAGGCGCTGATGCGGCGTCTGTTCCCGCAGTTCAACCAGGAGGAGGCCTTCGTCGCCTCGCGGCTCAGCGACGACGAGTGCCGCAGCGTCGCGGAAGGGCTGCGGCAGGTCGTGCGCCAGGTCGAGGAGGAAGGCGAGGAACGCCGCCTCGCCCTCCTCGACGGTGCCGAACCGGCACGGCGCCGCAGTGGCCGACGGGCGAAGGGCTGAGAGCCATACCAGTTGCAGTGGCCCGTCCGTGTCAGCGTCTGCCGCGCGCCGCGCGGACGAGCGCGTCGAAGAGGGCCTGTTGGACGGAGTCCTCGTGCGCGGTGTCCTCCGGGTGCCACTGCACGGCGGTGAACCAACCGTCGGCGTCCGGGAGTTCGATTCCCTCCACGGTCCCGTCCGCAGCACGTGCGGTGACCGTCAGTCCTGAACCGAGGCGCTCGAGCCGCTGGTGGTGGTAGCAGGACGCTTCCGCCTTCTGCGCGCCGGTGGCCTGTTCCAGCAGGGTTGCCCGCTCGATGGTCACCGGGTGCACGACATGTCGGTGTTCGCGCTGAGGGCCGCCCATGTCCTGTTCCAGGGTTCCTCCGAGGGCGACGTTGACGACCTGGAGGCCGCGGCAGACGGCCAGTAGAGGAAGACCCAAGTCGAGCGCCCGGCGGGCGACTTCGAGGTCGAAGGTGTCCTGGAGGTCGTCGACGTCATAGACGCTGTCGTGGGTGTCGGCGGCTCCGTAGCGGTGAGGGGCGAGGTCGCCGCCGCCGGGGAGCAGGACGCCGTCGAAGCGGGCGAGGCGTGCGGCGACGTCCGTGACGGCGGGATCGGCCGGGTGGATGGTCGCCGGTTCACCGCCGGCCCGCCACACCGCCTCGATCAGGGCACGGGCGTTTACCTCGGCGGCGTATCGCAGGGCGGAGGTCGTCGCGGAGAAGCGGGCCGGAACGGCGATGAGGGGGCGGGTCACAACTGGATCCAGGTCGTCTTGAGTTCGGTGTACTTCTCCAGGGCGTGGGCGGACTTGTCGCGGCCGTTGCCGGACTGCTTCATGCCGCCGAAGGGGACGGTGAGGTCGCCTTCCTCGTAGCAGTTGACCCAGACCGTGCCGGCTTTCAGGGCGCGTGAGACCCGGTGCGCGGTGGCGAGGTCGGAGGTCCACAGTCCGGCGGCGAGGCCGTACTCGGTGTCGTTGGCCAGCCGTACGGCCTCGTCCGGATCGTCGAACGTCTGGACCGACAGGACGGGGCCGAAGATCTCCTCCCGGGCGAGCCGCATGCCGGGGTCCACGTGGTCGAAGACGGTCGGTTCCAGGAAGCTGCCGCCGGTGTCGGGGAGGGTGCGGGAGCCGCCGGTGAGCAGCCGGGCGCCCTCGGCCAGGCCGGTGGCGATGTGGTCCTGTACGCGTCCCAGGTGCGCTTCGCCGACCAGGGCCCCCATCTCGGTGGAGGGGTCGAGGGGGTCGCCGATCCGCAGCTCGCGTGCCCGCCGTACGACGGACTCCGTGACCTGTTCGGCGATCGAGGTGTGCACGAGCAGCCGGGAGGGGGCGGTGCACATCTCGCCCTGGTTGAAGAAGATGCCCCAGGCCGCGGTGGCGGCCGCCTTCTCGAGGTCGGGTGCGTCGGGGAGGATGATGTTCGGCGACTTGCCGCCCAGTTCGAGCCATACGCGCTTGAGGTTGGAGTCGGCGGCGTAGCGCAGGAAGTGACGGCCGACGGCGGTGGAGCCGGTGAAGGCCAGGACGTCGATGTCCGGGTGGAGGCCGATCGCCCGGCCGGCCACCGGGCCGGTGCCGCCCACGACGTTGAGCGCGCCCGGCGGCAGTCCGGCCTCGGTCGCGATCCGGCCCAGGAGCAGTGCGGACAGGGGCGAGTTCTCCGAGGGCTTCAGCACGACCGTGCAGCCGGCGGCGAGGGCCGGGGCGACCTTCCAGCCGGCGAGTGTCAGGGGGAAGTTCCACGGGACCACCGCGCCGACGACTCCGGCCGGTTCCCGGGTGACCAGGGCGAGCGCGTCCGAAGCGGTGTGCGGGGCCTCGTCGGTGAGCTTGTCGGCCAGCTGCCCGTACCAGCGGAAGGTGTTGATGAGGGCGCGTAGTTCGATCTCGTACGCGTCGGTGATGGGCTTTCCCATCTCCAGGCTGACGGTGAGCGCGAGTTCGGCCCGGCGCTCCTGGAGCAGGTCGGCGATCCGCAGCAGCACTCTGCCGCGATCGGCGGGCGCGAGGCGCGGCCACGGGCCGGCGTCGAAGGCGCGGCGCGCGGCGGCGACGGCCGCGTCCACCTCGGCGGTGCCCGCGTCGGCGACCTGGGTGAGCACCTGGCCGTCGCGGGGCGAGACGGCGGCGAAGGTCGCTCCTGCGCCGCCCTCGTCGACGCCATCGATGTGATGGGCGCCGGAAAGGTCCAGGGACTTGGCTCGGAGCAGCCACTCCTCTTGGGTGACGTCCAGCATGCGGGGCCTCCAGAAACTTATTTGAACCCAAACGATAGAGTGGACGCGGAGCCGGGGCAAGGGCTCCTGGCATCGATCCGGCAGGGCCGCGGACACCGCGGAGAAGGGAGCGCCACCGTGCGCGCACTCGTCGTCCAGCACGACCATGTGACGGAGCCTGGGCTGATCGGAGCACGGCTTCAGAAGCGCGGATACGACCTCAGCGTCATGACGGTCGTGCCCGAGGACCGCCACCATGCGCCGAACGTGGCGTTCGACTTCCCCGACGCCGGCGCCTGGGACCTGATCGTGTCGCTCGGCGCCCCGTGGTCGGTGTACGACCGTACGGCCGTGGGCTCCTGGATCGACGGCGAACTGGCGCTCCTGCGCGAGGCCCACCACCTCGGCGTCCCGGTGCTGGGGGTCTGTTTCGGCGCCCAGGCGCTGGCCACCGCGCTCGGTGGCCAGGTGGAGGCGTCGCCGCGCCCGGAGATCGGCTGGGTCGAGGTCGATACGGACGACGCGTCCCTGGTGGGACCGGGCCCTTGGTTCCAGTGGCACTTCGACTGCTGCGTTCTGCCGCCGGGCGCCAAGGAGGTGGCCCGCAACGAGGTCTGCGTCCAGGCGTTCCGGACCGCCTACGGCCTGGGGGTGCAGTTCCATCCGGAGATCACCACCGCGATGGTGCGCGGCTGGATCGAGTCCGGCGGCGCGGAGCAGTGCGTCCGCCACGGCGTGGACCCCGGCGAGCTGCTGGCGCGGAGCCGGGCCATGGAACCCATGGCCCGGACGAACGCCCGCCGCCTGGTCGACGGGTTCCTCGGCCAGCTGGCGGACCGGGCCGGCTGAGCGGCCCGGCGTGCGTCAGCCGCCGGCGGCGCCGGCTTTGTCGCGGGTGAGCCGTGCCGCCATGACGCCCAGGGCGAGGACGACCGGGACGGTGAGCTCGAGCACGAGGGCGGTGCCGCTCTCGCCTCCGATGAGCGTGGTGAAGTTCTCGACGATCAGCCAGATCGCTCCGGCCACACCGAGGGCCCCCAGGGACGGGGCGATCAGGGTGTTCCACGGCCGGGTGTCCAGGCGTTCGCGGCGGAAGAAGACGACCACGGAGACCGACGTCAGCAAGTACAGCAGCATGATGCCGAGGACGGCCACGCCGCTGCCCCAGGAGAACAGGGTCAGCACCGGGTCCTTTCCGGCCAGCGCGAACGGGAGGACGAGCAGGACCGCGATGGCCGTCTGGACCAGACCGGCCACGCTGGGCGAATGGCGGCGGTTGATCGACGACAGCTTGCGGGGCAGCAGTCCGTCGCGGCTGAGCGAGAACAGGTAGCGGTTGGCGGAGTTGTGGAAGGCGAGGATGCCTGCGAAGAGGGAGGTGGCCAGCAGGACGGGCAGGACGTCGTTGACCCAGGTGCCGAGGAGGTCGGCGATGGGCGCGAAGACGAAGCCCGTCGAGTCACCGCTCTCCAGGGCCTTGCCCGCCGCCTCGGGCGCCTTGGACGCACCGTAGGAGGAGACCAGCATCCAGGAGGCGAAGCCGAAGAAGCCGGTAACGACGGCGACGGCCGTGTAGGTGGCCCGCGGGACCGTCTTGCGGGGTTCGCGCGCCTCCTCGCCGTAGATCGCGGTGGCCTCGAAGCCGATCATCGATGCGACGGCGAACATGAGCGCCACGCCCGGGGCACCCTGGAACGCCTCGGCCGGCGAGAAGGACTGCGTGAAGCCCAGCCCCTCGGGCCCGCCGCCCTTGAAGAGGGTGACCAGTGCGAAGACGCTCAGGATGCTGAACTCCGCCAGGACGAAGACCGCCAGCACCTTCGCGCCCATCTCGATGCCCGCGCTTCCGAGCACCTGGACGATCACCATCGTGACCAGGGCGCACGCCCACCAGGGCACGTCCATCCCGGTGTAGTGCGCGAGCAGGCCGTTGACGGTCGCGCCGTACAGGCCGTACATGGCGGCCTGGATCGCGCAGTAGGCGAACAGCGCGACACCCGCGCTGCCGGTACCGATCGTCCGGCCGAGCCCCTTGCCGATGTACGTGTAGAACGCGCCGGCGTCCACGACGTGCCGGCCCATCGCCACGAAGCCGACGGAGAAGAGCAGCGTGATCAGGCCCGCCGCCACGTAGGTGGCGGGTGCCCCCGGGCCGTTGCCGAGGGCGACGGCGATGGGGACGGCGCCCGCGACGCCGGTGAGCGGCGCCTGGGCGGAGAGGACGAAGAAGAGGATGCCCAAGACGCCGAGCGAGTTGGGCTTGAGCTTGCCTGCCGTGGGGGCGTCGGGCACGGTCTGGTTCACGACCGCGGTCTGACTGTCCACTCGGATCACCTGCCAGAGAGGAAAGAGGGATTCGTTTCAGGCCAAACGAGTTGCCTCATACTGGGCTGGAACTATCCGTTTGACAAGGGGCTGAGTCCGGTTTCCCCGCCCCGGACGCGGCAGGCCCCGGACGGCGGACGTCCAGGGCCTTGGAACACGCAGGTCAGACCGTCAGTCGCGGCCCTTGGCATCGCTGCTCTGCTGGGCTTCGAGCAGCCGGAGCAGCGAGCGGAGCTCCTCGATGGCGCCGTCGGTGGTCTCGGGGCCGCCGAAGACGAGCTGGTGCAGAACCAGGCCGTCGAGGGCGGCGAAGACGAGCCGGGTGAGCGGCTGCCCGGCACCTTCGGGCAGGATGCGGGACAGCTCCCGCCCGGTGGCGTCGAAGTACTCGTCGTACAACGCGCGTAGGTGCGGGAGCAGTTCGGGGCGGCGCCTGGCCTCCAGCAGCAGCTCGTACTGGAACGCCTGGGTGTCCGGATCGGCTGTGACCATCTCGGAGACGCCCACCGAGAACTCCTCGACCTTGCCGGTGCCGGGTTCGAGCGCGCTGGTGTTCAGGGAGGTCCGGATCGCGTGGGCGACCGCCTCCTCGATGAGAGCGTCCCGCGAGCCGAAGTGGTGGACGACCAGCCCGTGCGTGGTGCCCGCCTCTTCGGCCACCGCCCGGTAGGTGAGCCGGCGCAGGCCGCCCCGGGCCACGACCCGCACGGCGGCGTTGAGCAGGGCTTCCCGGCCCTCCCCGTAGTTCATCCGCCGACGCGGCTTACGGCTCTCGGGAGTCTCGGCGGATTCGGTCATGGCTGCGACCCTACCCGCCTGCTCACGGGGCCCGGAGCGGCCCGGCACGGACCTCGTGGGTGTGCCCGTGCCGGGCTCCGCGCGGTGGGTGCCGGAACGGCCTGCCGGGCGGCTCGCGCCGTCCTGTCCGCCATGGCGCCCTCGCGTGGCCGGCATCAGCGCCGGGGCGGACGGATGCCGCGGAACTCCCAGTCGCCGCCGAGTGCGGTGGACAGGACCTCTTCGGACGCGGTGGGCTGGGCGCCGACGTCGGTGCGGATCGGGGTCGGGCCGGTCACGATGTGGTTGGTGAGCCGCCCCAGTCCCTCGACCTCGACCTCGACGACGTCACCGGGCTGTACGGGGCGGGAGTTGGCCGGGGTGCCGGACAGCAGGACGTCGCCGGGGTGGAGGGTGATGGTGCGGGCGATGTCGGCGACGAGGTAGTGCATGTCCCACTGCATCTCGTCGGTCGAACCGTCCTGCACCACCTCGCCGTTGACGTACGTGCGCAGGGTCTTGCCGCGGAAGTCCCAGTCGGTCACCAGGCCGGGGCCGAGCGGGCAGAGGGTGTCGGAGCCCTTGACGCGGAGCATGGAGCCGGCGTCGGTGTCCCGGAAGTCGTGCAGTCCGTAGTCGTTGGCGACGGTGTAGCCCGCGATGTACTCCCCCGCGTCGGCCGGGGAGATGTTCCGTGCCGTCCTGCCGATGACGATGGCCACCTCGCCCTCGTAGTTGAGCCAACTGCAGCCCTCGGGGCGGACGATGGCACCCTTGTGGGAGTTGAGGGACGAGGTCGGCTTGTGGAAGTACGTGGGAGTGGGCGGGAGTTCGATCCCGAACTCGTCCACGCGGCTGCGGTGGTTGAGGTGGACGGCGATCACCTTGGAGGGCACGACCGGGGGCAGGTGCTGGGCCTCCTCGGTCTTGACGCGGCGGCCGTCACCGGCGACGAGTTCGTCCCCGTCGACGGTGACCTGGACGGCGGCGCCGTCGAGGAGGATGCGGCGGTATTCGGGCATGGCGGCTTCCTAGGAACGTCGGTGCGGGTTGTGGGGTGCGGCGGCCGCGGGTGCTCCCGCGCCGGTCCAGCCGTCGGCCGGGCGGTCGAACCAGAGGTGGACCTGGCCGGTGCCGATCGAGTTCTCGTACTCGCCGTACTGGCGGGCCTTCGCGACGCAGGCCTGTTCACCGAGGGCGCCGGCCATCATCAGGTAGTGGAAGAACTTCGCCTCGGGCTTGTACTTCCAGAACTCGTCCATGGTGTCGAGGACCTTGTCGTGGCGGCCCTCCTTGAACCAGGCGATGCGCTCCTGGTCGGCCTCGCGCGCCTCGGGGGTGAAGATGTGCGCCGGGTCGCCGGACTCATGGTCGCGCAGTTCGCGCAGCGGCCAGAAGGTGTGCGAGAGGGCGCCCGAGGCGATGATCAGCACCCGGCGGCCAGGGGTGGCGGCGATGCCGTCGGCGAGGGCGCGCCCGAGCCGCAGATGGTCCTCCATGTCACCGGTCTGGCACACCCCGATGGTGACCCACCGCTTGTCGGGCAGCCCCTCCCCCAGGAACTTCCAGAGGTTGATGGTGGCGTAGTAGACCGGCAGGTAGGCGTCGTCGATCGCGGTGATCCAGGTGCCGTGCTTGTCCGCGAACTTGGCGATGTTGTCCGCGAGTTCGGGGTCGCCGGGGAAGTCGTACGGCATCCGGCACATGCCGCGCGGCAGTTCCTCGGAGGTGAACAGGCCGGCCCGGCGCGGCTGTGCGGTGACGACGAACTCGACGGTGGTCGCCCAGTGCGAGTCGAGGACCACAACGGTGTCGTAGTCGTCGCGTTCGAAGACCTCCCTGCGGAGCTGCTCCAGACCGGTGACGAGGGTGATCTCCCTGCCCCCGTTGAGCTCCAGCCGGGTCTGCTCCGGCAGCACGATGGTGGGGACGTGGGCGAGCAGCCCCGCCCCGACGATCTCACCCATGGTCCTTCCATCCCTTCGGCGCGGTCACGGTGTTCTTCAGGTCGCAGTAGAAGTCGAAACTCCAGGTGCCGCCCTCGCGGCCGACGCCGGAGTGCCGGGAGCCGCCGAAGGGCGCCTGGAGGTCGCGTACGAAGAAGCAGTTGACCCAGACCGTCCCGGCCACGAGTCGCCCGGTGACGCGTGCGGCGCGTTCCCGGTCGCCGGTGGCGACGGTGGCGGCGAGCCCGAAGCGGGTGTCGTTGGCGAGCCGGACCGCCTCGTCCTCGGTGGCGAAGGTCTGGAGGGTCAGGACGGGGCCGAAGACCTCTTCCTGGACGATCTCGGAGTCCTGGGCGACGTCGGTGAGGAGGGTCGGCGCGTAGTACTGGCCGTCGCCGCGGTGGCCGCCGATGACTGCGCGGGCGCCCGCGTCGACCGCGCGCCGCACGAATCCGTCGATCTTCTCGAGCTGGCGCTCGTGGATGTTCGGGCCGATGTCGGTGGCCTCGTCGCGCGGGTCGCCCTGCACGATCGTCGCGGCCTTCTCGGCGAAGCGGCGTGTGAACTCCCCGGCGACCGTCTCCTCGACCAGGATGCGGGTGGCGGCGAGGCAGACCTGGCCCGCGTTGTCGTACTGCTCGACCGCGAGGTCGACGGCGAGGTCCAGGTCGGCGTCCGCGAAGACCAACAGGGGTGACTTGCCGCCGAGTTCGAGGCTGAGCGGGGTGAGATTGGAGGCCGCCGACTGCGTGATCCGCTGCGCCGTCGGCACGGAACCGGTGAAGCTGATCCGGCGCACGTCGGGGTGCGAGGTCAGGGCGTCGCCGACCTCGGAGCCGTACCCCTGGACGATGTTGAGGACACCGGCGGGCAGTCCGGCCTCGGCGGCGATGTCCGCGAGCAGCGAGGCGGTCAGCGGGGTCCACTCGGCGGGCTTGAGGACGACCGTGTTGCCGGCCGCGAGGGCCGGGGCGACCTTCCAGGTCGACAGCATCAACGGGGCGTTCCACGGGGTGATCAGCACCGAGGGGCCCGCCGGGTCCCAGCTGACGTGATTGGTGTGGCCGCGGGTCTCGAAGTCCTCGTGGTCCAGCTTCACGAGCCAGTCGGCGAAGAAGCGGAAGTTGTGGGCGACGCGCGGCATCACTCCACGGCGGTGCGAGCGCAACAGGGCGCCGTTGTCGGTGGTTTCGACGATCGCCAGTTCCTCGATCCGCTTCTCCACGCCGTCGGCGACGGCGTGGAGGATGCGGGCGCGTTCGGCGCGGGAGGTGGCGGCCCACGCGGGGAAGGCGGCCTTGGCGGCGGCCACGGCTGCCGCCGCCTCCACCTCGCTGCCGCGGGATATCTCCCCGAGGGCGCTTCCATCGATCGGTGAGACATCGGTGAACGTCTCGGCAGAGGCGACGCGTCGGCCGCCTATCCAGTGCCGGGTGTCGACGGCGACCCCGGCCACCGTGAGGGTGTGCTCGGTCATGTCCGGACTCCAAGTCCTGTGGTGTGTAGGGGGGTTACTCGGCGCCGGAGGTGCCGGACTCCAGCAGGCGCCCGCCGTCCCAGACGACACCGACCTGCCGGTAGTAGGCGGCGATCGGTTCGCGGATCTCCAGTCGGGCCAGCTCTTCGGTGGGTGCCTCGAACAGCTCCAGCTCGGCGTCACCGACCCAGGGCTGTCCGCCCTCGAAGGAGGCCGCGCCCGTCTCGATCAGTTCGTCGAGCGCGAGGCCCTTGCCCTTTTCGATGGAAGGAAGCCAGCGGTGATGGGCCATGGGGTGGCCGTTGACGAACCCGTTGGTCGGTGACGGCTCCCGCAGGGTGACCACCGCCTGGGCGAGGCGCCGGTCGGCGGCGGCGAGGGTGGCACCGAACCGGGCGCCGGCCTCGACGCGCGGCGCCGGACCGTACGGGTGCGGCCTGGTCTGGTGGATCGACCCGAGCTTCTTCGGGTAACCCTGGTGCAGTCCGCGGGCGATGGCGAAGTCCTTGTCGACCCAGATGTACACACAGCGGGTGTAGGTCTGCCCCCGGTACTTGCAGCGGACGACCGCGAACGCCTCCTTGTACTGGGCGCGGACCGGGTCGAGCAGTTCCTCGGCGGAGCCGGAACAGGACTGCCAGTCGGCCCAGATCATCGCGACCGCGCCGGGATCCTCGTCCGCCAACTCCAGTGGTTCGGGGAGCAGTTCGCGCACTCGTGCGGGATCGGTGCGGTACTCGACGGTGAGCAGGTCGCCGGAGTAGTGCCACGGCGGGGACGGGATGAGCGACGAGGTGCCGCCGGCCGTCTTGGGGTGGAAGTAGCCACGGACAGGGGACATAGCGGGGATTCCTTACGCTTCGTTACGCGGTGAGGGCGGGCTGCTTCAGCAGCTGGGCGCGGTAGCGCGCGGCACGCATCGCGGCTGCCTGGCCGCCGAGGGCCACGACGCCGACCAGCAGGTCGCCGGCGTGGTACCCGACCACGACATCGCTCTCCGGGTCGCCGTCCAGGATCCGCACGTCGTCCTTGCCGAGCAGGGGCGAGCCGAAGGACTGGAGCCGGAACTCGTGCTGGTCGCTCCAGAAGGTGGGCAGCGGCGCGAAGGCCGCCAACTCGGCTTCGGTGCCCGCGAGATGGGCGGCGAGGACCTTCGCGGCGTGCTTGGCGGTGTCGGTCGGGATGGACCAGTGCTCGACGCGGCGGGGTACGCCGTCGTAGCGGGCGTTGGGGAAGCGGGCGACGTCGCCGACCGCGACGATCTCGGATCGTCCGCCGACCCGCAACTGCTCATCGGTGAGGACGCCGTCGGAGAGGTCGAGTCCGTTGCCGTCCAGCCACTCGGTGTTGGCGACCGAGCCGACCGACTCCACGACCACGTCGGCCGGCAGGACCGTGCCGTCGCCGAGGACGACTCCGGTGACGCGTTCGCCACCCTCGAATCCGGCGACTCCTGTGCCGAGCGCGAAGTGCACTCCGCGTTCCTCGTGCCGCTTCCGCAGCGCGCGGCCCAGCAGGTCACCGAGCGGGCCGGCCATGGGGAGCGGCATCGGGTCGACGACCGTGACCTGTCCCGCTCCGAGCCCGACGGCGGTGGCGGCGACCTCGCAACCGATGAATCCGGCACCGACGACCACCACTCGTGCCCCGGGCCGGATCAGCGCGTCGCGCAGGATCTGGGCGTCGGCGAGGGTGCGGACCGTGTGGCGCCCGACGAGCGGTCCGGGGCAGCGCAGCCGACGGGGGCGCATTCCGGTGGCGACGACCAGTCCGTCGTACGACAGCCGCTCGCCGTCGGCGAGTTCGACTACGCGTTCGTCGAGGCGGGCCGTCGCGATCCGCGTTCCGAGCCGCCATTCGACATCGGCGGCGGCCGCCTTCGGAGTGAAGGCGAGGGACTCGAACGACGCCTTGCCCGCGAGGACTTCCTTGGAGAGCGGAGGCCTGTTGTAGGGCATGTGCGGCTCGTCGCCGACGACCGTGACGGCGCCGGTCCACCCCGCCGCGCGCAGTTGCTCGGCGGCGCGCAGGCCGCCCATCGAGGCGCCCGCGACGACTACGCGTGCGGTCATCGGGATCAGCCCTCGATCCGGATGGCCTGGAGCGGGCACACGTCGGCGGCTTCCTCGACCTCGTCGCGCAGCGCGTCGTCCGCGTCGGTGACGTACACGAGGTGGCCGTCGTCGTCCATCGAGAAGACGTCGGGGGCCGCGAAGACGCACTGGCCGTGGTCCTGGCACTTGATCATGTCGACGACGACCTTCATGGCCGGTCCTCCTGAGGATGCGGGCGTCGGAGCAGGGAGAGAAGGGGAACGAGAGGGGCCCGACCGGTGTCGGACCGGGCCCCTCGGCCAAAGGGGTGCGGAACCGCACCCCTGACTCGTTTGGCTTCAAACAACATAGGAAGCGGCTCGGCCCTGGTCAATACCTGTCCAGGTGGATAAATTCTTACCGCCACCCTCTTGCGGGACCTGGAACGCGCTCATACCGTTCGGACTCAAACGACTGGCTCGGGGTCCGCCTCTCCTTCCCGCACCCCGCCTCCCGTCCCCTGCACACCACGTATCCCCAGAGCCTCAGGCCACGGGGACACCCCCACCCTTCCGCCAAGGAGACAACGGTGAGCGCATCCGACACCCCAGACATCCGCCGGCACATGGAGCGGCTCGCCGCCGAGGGCGTCGACGTGGTCCGGGTCGTCTATCCCGACCTGATCGGCACCGACCGCGCCCGTGACGTCCTGCTCGACCACCTGCCGTCGGCCTGCGAGCACGGCCTGGCCTTCTGCCGCGCCGTCTACCACACCACGCCCCAGGGCGACGTGGTCCCGGTGGCGGGCGGCCTGGCCGCCGGCCTGCCCGACGTGTCCGTACGCCCCGACCTGTCGACAGCGGCCGTACTGCCCTGGGAGCCCGGGGTCGCGACCTGCCTGGGCGAGGTCACCGACCCGGCGACCTCGGCCCCCGCCCCCGAATCACCGCGCGACCTGCTGCGCACCGTCCTGGCCCGGTGCGCCGAGCAGGGACTGCGCCCCGTCGTCGGTCCCGAGCTGGAGTACTTCCTGCTGGAGCCCGCCCCCGGCACCCCCACCGGCTGGCGCCGCGCCCCGCAGACCACCGGCGCCGTCTACACCGCCGGGCTGCGTGCCGACCCGCACAACCATCTGCTGCGCACCCTGCGCCACCTGCGCGACCTGGGCCTCGGCGTCATCACCGGCAACCACGAGTTCGACGGCGGCCAGTACGAGATCAACCTGACGCACTCCGCGGCCCTGGACGCCGCCGACCGCGCCTTCCGTTTCAAGGCCGCCGTCAAGGAACTGGCGCGCCAGGAGGGCAACCTCGCCACCTTTATGGCCAAGCCCTTCGGCGACGCAGGCGGCTCCGGCTTCCACCTCCATCTCTCCTGCGAGGACTCCGAGGGCCGCAACGCCTTCGACGACCCCTCAGGCGCGTACGGCCTCTCCGCCACCGCCCGCCACGCCATCGCGGGCGTCCTCGCCCACGCCCCCGCGCTGGCGGCCCTCGCCAACCCCACCGTCAACTCGTACAAACGCTTCGGACCCGACACCCTCGCGCCCTGGCTGATCGACTGGGGGCTCGACAACCGCAGCGCCATGGTCCGCATCCCGCCGGAGCGCGGCTCCGGTGCGCGCCTGGAGGTGCGGCTCGGCGACGCCAGCGCCAACCCCTACCTGCTGATCGCCGGAATCATCGCCGCCGCGCTGCTCGGCGTCCGGGCCGGCGAGGAGCCGGAGGCTCCACTGGAGGGCTACGGCTACGACACCGCACGGTCCGCCCTGCTGCCCACGAGCCTGGCCGCCGCGCTGGACGCGCTGGAGGCGGACACCACCCTGACCGAGATCCTAGGCAAGGACTTCACGACGTCCTTCCTCACCTACAAGCGCGACGAGGTCGCACGCTTCGGGCGGCACGTCACCGACTGGGAATTCACCGAATACGCCTACCACCTGTAACCGCTCGAAGCCCCGCCCAGGAGATCCCCCATGACCACCAGTCCCACCGTTCCCGCCACCCCCACCACCCAGGCCGAACTGCGCGCGGCCCTCGCCGAGCCCCTGCCGCTCGACCAGGTCGACCTCGCGAACCTCGACAACTTCGCCGACGGCATCAAGCCGTGGCGCATGTTCCACACCCTGCGCCACGAGGACCCGGTGCGCTGGCAGCCCGAGGACGCCCCCAACTCCGGCTTCTGGGCGGTCACTCGGCATGCGGACATCGCCACCGTGGACCGCGACGCGGAGACCTTCACCTCCACGAGGTTCGTCAACCTCGAGGAACTCGACGACGACCAGATCAAGAAGCGCGCGTCCATCCTGGAATTGGACGGTGTCCGCCACCGCGCGCTGCGCAGCGTCATCCAGCGCCAGTTCGGCGCGAGCGTCATCAACAGCTACGGCGACTTCCTGCGCGGCCTGACCGCGAAGACCCTGGACGCGGCCCTGGCCAAGGGCACCTTCGACTTCGTCGCCGACGTCTCCGCCGACTTCCCCATCAACGTCCTCGCCCGTCTCCTCGACGTGCCGCCGGAGGACAACCAGCAGCTCATCGACTGGGGCAACCGCATCATCGGCAACACCGACCCCGACTACGCGGACGTGCTGCTGCACAGCGCCGAGAGCGACAAGTACCGCGATCTGCCGTTCCGTTCACCCGCCTCCCTGGAGGTGTTCGAGTACGGCCGTGAGCTGGCCCGGCAGCGCCGCGGCGGCAACGGTACGGACCTGGTCTCCAAGCTGGTCAACACCACCCCGCGCGACGGAGTCCCGCTCTCCCCGCAGGACTTCGACAATTACTTCCTGCTTCTGGTCGTCGCCGGCAACGAGACCACCCGCCACACCATCTCCCACTCCATGCTGGCCCTCCTCCAGCACCCCGAGCAGCTGGCCCGCCTCAAGGACGATCCGTCCCTGATCCCCGCCGCGGTCGAGGAGTTCCTGCGCTGGGCCTCCCCCGTCTACCACTTCCGCCGCACCGCCACCAGGGACGTCGAACTCGGCGGCAAGCGCGTCAAGGAGGGCGACAAGGTGGTGATGTGGTTCGCCTCCGGCAACCGTGACGAGGAGGTCTTCGGCAACCCGTACGACTTCGACGTCACGCGTACGAACAACGACCACATCACCTTCGGCAAGGGCAGCCCTCACCTGTGCCTGGGCAACCTGCTCGCCCGCACCGAGATCCGCATCATGTTCGAGGAGCTGATCCCGAGGATCGCCGACATCAAGCTGGCGGGCGAGGCACCCCGAGTCCTGTCCAACTTCGTCAACGGCATCAAGAAGCTGCCGGTGGAGGTCACGCTGGCCTGATGACAGGGGCCGCGGACCGCAGTCCGCGACACACGACACTCGACACACGCGGCAAGGCTGTCCCCCCGTCCCGCCGGACGGGGGGACAGCCGTCACATCGGCCGCACTGTCCCACAGATGGAAGGCAAGCACGTGCAGCACGTGCGAGCCCTCGGCGTCGACCCGTCGGGCTCAACGAGTCGCAGCTACCAGCGCAACGGGCAACTCGGCTACCACGCCGACCCGAACGATCTCGTCGCGCTGCTGTGCGTTCGCCCGGCAAAGTCCGGCGGACTCAGCTGCATTGTCAGCTCGGTCACCGTGCACAACGAGATCGTGCGTACCCGCCCCGACCTGGCGGAGGTGCTGTACCGGCCCTGGTGGTGCGACCGGCGTACCGGGGACACCAGCCCTGGTGGTGCGACCGGCGTACCGGGGACGGCACCGACAGCTTCTACCAGAGCCCCGTCCACACCGCGGACACGACCGGACGGCTGTGCACGTCCTACGGTCCCGACTACATACGGCGCTGCGCGGCGCCCACGTACCACCGTTCAGCCATGGACCTGCAGACGGGCGACATGCAGTTCTCTCACCTGTTCGGCCGCGGGCTCTGGTGGAGGCGAGGCGGTAGGACTCGTGCGAGCCAGGGCCCTCACAGACACAGCGCTCCACAGGAGCCCACGCTCGGCTTGCCCCTGCCCAGCGGCGCGGCTTGCGCCGGGAGGGAACCGCGGCCCTGGGCGGGCTCGTGTCCGGATACGGGTGCGAGGCACATCGGGCGAGGTGCGCGGGGGAATCATGCAGATCATCGAAGTGACCGGCTATGCCGTCCGATCTGCCGTGATCACTCTGAGGCGGACCGGTGCGCCACTCGAGTTCGTGATCTTCCCGATGCTCCATGTGGCTTCGCCGACGTTCTACTCCCAGGTCCGCCTCAGGCTCAGAGAATGCGACCTCATCGTCATGGAGGGAATCCGAGGGAAATCGGCCGCGGTGAGCGCCCTCACCCTCGCGTACCGGTTCGCTCCATTCCGGCGGCGCAACGGCCTGCAGCAGCAGCGCGACGAGCTGCTGCTTCCCGAGGGCATACCGGTCATCAACCCGGATGTGACCGCCGCCGAGGCGGTCGCGGACCTGAAGGAGCTGTCGCGGTGGACGTACCTGCTGCTCATGGTCGCGGCTCCCGTGATGGGCCTGGTGTTCGCGCTGCGCGGTCCGCGCGCCTTCCTCGATGAAGACCTGGTTGTCGAGGATCTGCCGTCGACGCTGCAAGCGGAGATGATGGCCGACGATCCTGTGGTGCACGCGCTGACCGTTCGGCGCGACCGGCGATTGCTCGACGCGCTGGGCGAGATCCACTCGGAGCGCGGCGGTGAACCGATCCGCGTGGCCATCGTCTACGGAGCAGCCCACGTCCCGGCTACGGTGTCAGGGCTGATGGATCGTTACGGATACCGGCCCCGTGAAGCGGAATGGCTCACCGTCCTGATACCGGCGTAAACAGCCTGGCGGAAGCGGCTCCGCGCCGCCAGCAGACTCACATACGGGCTCTCCGGTCGCCAGAAGCTCCCTGCGGACGGGCCGCGGATCACGCATCGCTCGCTGCCGGCGCGTAAAGCGAACTCTCGCAGCACTTGGTGGACGGGACTTCGGGATCGTCGCGACGTGTTCCGCAGCGAGTTGGCGGAAGCGGCGGCGAACGATCCGAAGTGCACCGTGTGCCCGATGTGACCAGGTCACCCCCAAGTGGTGCACCCTGCCCCCGATTCCCGGAACGTCGCGGCCATGCCAAACATCCTCAAGGGCGGAGTCGACCTCCGCCTTGTAGAGAGCCGCCGCGTCCGGATAGCGAGGCATCCGGCGAGACCAACGTCGGACGCGGCGGCTTCGATTGGCGGGACCCGGTCGGCATACACGTCGACGTCGTCACCGTCCCGGAACCCAAGGCAGCGACGAAGAACCGTGTACACCTCGATCTCGCCACCACCTCCGCGGCCCATCAGCCGGAGTTGTTCGCGCGCCTCCAGGCTCTCGGTGCGACGCCCGCATGTTCTCTCCTGCTCCTGCCGACGCCGGGCCACCACTCCGGCCGCGGCCCCCTTCAGGCCCGCGCACCATGCCGTTCCGCCCGCTGCCTCGCCCGGTTGGCGGGCTTGCGTGCCGCATCGGAGTGCGCAATCCGCGTCGCGGCCATGGGGCAGCCCGCCAAGCCGGCCCGGGCCCGTGAAGCGCCGGTGGAAATCCGTGGAAGCGGTGTCGGTCCTGCCGTTTATGCTGCACCAAATGATCACGCGGGACCATGGGAGGTCGCAGCATGTGGGGCAAGCTTTTCGGCAGGGATGCGGAGAGACCGGAAACGGATCCGCACGCTCTCCCCGTGCTGCGCAGGCACAGGAACGGGACGCACACACTGCGCGCGCTCGGCGACACGCGGGTGCTGGCGCTGGTGGAGGCGGCCGACGCGGGTGACTGGGCGGCGGTCAAGGCGGCGCTGGCCCCATTCGATCTCGGCCGCGACCACCAAGTCCTCGCCGAGCTCGCCGATGTGGACGGTGTGCAGGACTGGATCGGCCGGGCCGTCGAGGAGGACAAGGAGCACCGGGCGACGGCCCTGCTGATATCCGGGACGCGCCACATCAGTTGGGGCTGGGAGGCGCGCACCACCGACCTCGCCGTGAACGTCAAGCAGGAGCAGTGGCGCGTCTTCCGTGAGCGGCTCCTCATCGGCGAGGAGCACCTGCTCGAGGCCGCCGAGCTGCGGCCGGACTGGGTGACGCCGTGGCGCCGGCTCCTCACCTCCGGCCGCGGTATGTCGCTGGGCCCCGCCGTCAACGAGGCCCGGCTCGACGCCGCCCTGCGCCGTGACCCGCTGGACCTGGAGACCCACGTCGAGTGGGTGTCGCAGTTGCAGCCCCGTTGGGGTGGTGATCCCGGCCAGGCCCTGGCGTTCGCGCGGGAGGCACTCACCCGCGCTCCGCAGGGGCACCGCATCGGCTGTGTGATCGCCACGGCGCACATCGAGGACTGGGTCGAGTCGGATCGTCCGGACTGCCTCGAAACCCCCGAGATCCAGGCCGAGTTGCGGAAGGTGGCCGACCACAGCATTCTCCACCCCGCCTACGCGCGGCGCCCTGGCTGGCAGCACGACTTCAGCGTGTTCGCCATGGCCCTGTCGCTGGCAGGTGAGCGCCACACGGTCCGGCGCGTCTTCCAGGCACTCGACGGTGCCTACACCGGGCGGCCCTGGACCTACTTCGCGGAGCCCGAGAAGCAGTTCGCCCGCCACCACCGCCGCGCCTGAGCGCAGGCCGAACCCGGTCCCGTCCGCCACCCGCCACCTCTCCCCCTCCGGACTGTCCGATGACACTGCCCGACACCCCCTCGATCCCCGCCGGCGACGACCGCACCTTCCAAGTGGATCTGCGCGGCCTGGTCGACCTCCTCTCCCACCATCTCTACTCCAGCCCCCGCGTCTACCTGCGCGAACTCCTGCAGAACGCGGTGGACGCGCTGACCGCCCGGCACACCCTCGAACCGGGTTCCCCGGCCGACGCCTTCGGTATCCGCCTGTACGCCGACGGTTCGGTGGTGCGCGTCGAGGACGACGGCGTGGGTCTCACCGAGGCCGACGTACACACCTTCCTCGCCACGATCGGCCGCAGCAGCAAGCGCGCTGAGCGGATCGCGGAGCAACGCGCAGATTTCATCGGCCAGTTCGGCATCGGTCTGCTCTCCTGCTTCCTGGTCGCGGACGAGATCCATGTCCTGAGCCGCTCCGCCCGCACCCCCGACGCACCCACCGTGGAGTGGCGGGGACGCGGCGACGGCAGCTACACCGTCCGCACCCTGCCCGCCTCCGCCCGCCCCCGGCCCGGCACCACCGTCACGCTGACGCCGCGCGCCGACGCGGGCGAGTGGACCCGGCCGGTACAGGTTCAGGCGCTGGCCCGGCACTTCGGCTCCCTTCTGCGCCATCCGGTGACCTTCGAGGACAGCACGAGCGGCCCGGCCGTACCGGTCAACGCCGAACCCGCGCCCTGGGCAGGTGCGTATCCCACGCCGGGAGCCCGTTCGCGCGCCCTGGCCGCCTACGGCAAGGAAGTCTTCGGATTCACGCCGCTGGACACCATCGAGCTGGACCTGCCCGCCGTAGGCCTGAAGGGCATCGCCTGTGTGCTGCCCGAGACGGTGCCGGCCGGGCGCCGCCACGGACACCGCGTGCACGTCAAGGGCATGCTGCTGTCGGAGCAGGCCGAGGAGATCCTGCCCGAGTGGGCGTTCTTCGTCCGCTGCGTCATCGACGCCGAGAGCCTTCGCCCGACGGCGTCCCGCGAGTCCCTGTACGAGGACGACACCCTCGCCGCCGTCCGCGAAGCGCTCGCCGAGCGGCTGCGCGCGTGGATCGCCCGGGCCGCCGCCAGTGACCCGGATCTGCTCGCCCGCTTTCTCCAGGTCCACCACCTGGCCGTGAAGTCCCTCGCGGTGCACGACGACGAGATCCTTCGGATGCTGCTGCCCTGGCTGCCGTTCGAGACGACCGACGGGCACGCCACCCTCGACGAGTTCGCGCGCACCCACCGCACCGTGCTCGTGACCTCGAGCGTGGAGGAGTTCCGGCAGGTCGCCGCGATAGCCTCGGCCGCCGGGCTCGGCGTCGTCAACGGCGGCTACACCTACGACCGTGAACTGGTGTACCGGCTGCCCGAGATCAGGCCCGGGGCGAACGTCGCGGACCTCGACCCGGCGACCCTCACCGCTCACCTCGACCCCGTCGACCGGGAGACGGAACTGGCCGCCGCGGCCTACCTCGCCCAGGCCCGCGACGCCCTTGCCGTCTTCGACTGCGATGTCGCCCTGCGTGCCTTCCAGCCCGCCTCCGCCCCCGCCCTCCTCGTCGACAGCCGCGAGGCCCGGCACGAGCGGACCCGCTCCCAGCTCGCCCGTGAGCAGGAAGGCGGCGTGTGGGGCGACATCCTGGGCGCCCTGCGCCAAGAGGCCCCGCGGGCCCAGCTGATCCTCAACCAGCTCAACCCGCTGGTCCGCACCGCCGTCACCATCGGCGAGCCCGAGCTGGCCCGGACCAGCGCCGAAGCCCTCTACGGGCAGGCCGCGATGCTGTCCCGGCGCCCGCTCAGGCCCGCCGAATCGAGCCTCATCAACCGCTCCTTCCTCGACCTTCTCGCCCACGCCCTCCGCAAGGACAGCTGACGATGCCGACCGCACCCCAGACCACCGACGAGCTGCTCCAGGCGCTCCAGGAGAACGACAGGCGCCCCTACGGCCGCACCCGCACCGTCACCGCCGAGGAACTCGTCGAGGCGGCCGAGCTGTTCGCGGAGCCCGTCCCGCTCGTCCAAGCGCTTTTCGAACTCCAGGAGGCGTACACCTACGGCTCCGAACCCCGAAAGTCGCCCGTCGTCTTCGCCCGCCTGCTCACCCTGTTCGACGAGCAGCCCGACGTCTTTGACGAGCGCCTGCGCCACACGCTGTTCTGGCGGTTCAAGTGGGTGGCCAACGCCCTGCTCGCGCTGCCCGAGATACCGCTGACCAGCCTGCACCAGTGGCAGACGGAGATGCGCGACCGGTACGAGAAGGCCGGCCTCGGCCTCCAGCCGTCCTACGGACAGGCGTATCAACTCGCCGCGCACGTAAGTGAGGACACCGCGCTCGCCTTCGAACTGTGGGCGGGCCGCACCCGCACCCGGCTCAGCGACTGCGAGGCCTGCGAGATCTGCGAGCGCGCCCTCTACCACCTAGCGGCGGGCGACGACGAGCGGGCTCTGCGCGTCTGGGAGCCCGTCCTGGCCGGGAAGGATTCCTGCCAGGAGGAGCCGGCCCGCTCCATCTCGCACGCGCTGTTGCCCCTGCTGCGCACCGGCAGCGCCGACCGGGCCATCGAGCTGCACCTGGCCGGCTACCGCGGCTGTCGCCGCAACCCCTCGATGTCCGGGGAGGTCGGCCGTCACCTGGAGTTCTGCGCGCTGACCGGTAACGAGGCACGCGGTCTGGAACTGCTCGCCGAGAACCGGGGGCTGTTCGACGAGGTGGACTCGCCGCGGGAACTCCTCGACTTCCTCACCGGCGTGGAGGTTCTCCTCCAGCGTGTCGAGCTCCTCGGCCACGGCGAACTGCCCGCCGCCGGATACGCGGGCCGCACCTGGACGGTGGCCGGCCTGCGCGCCGAGGTCCGAACCCGTGCCGACGACCTCGCCGCCCGCTTCGACACTCGTAACGGAACCACCGCCCACACCGACCGCCGCAGGGCTCGCGTCGACCGTGCCCCGCTCCTGGAAACCCTGGAGCTGACCCTGCGCACCCGCAGCCTCGACGACGTGGCCACGGCCGTCCCGGTTGCCGCGCCCCCCGCCCGTACCGCCGACGCCGTACCCGAGTCGCTGACCGAAATGATCCTCCGGGCAAGGGCGTTGGACGACCAAGGACACCCGGAAGCGCCGGCCCGCTGGGCCCGGCTTCGCCCGCTCGCCACCGCCCGCGACTACACCCACCCCGACGACCCGGCGGTGGGCCCGCTCGTGCGGCTCCGTGCGGACCTGCTGGCCGACGAGGCGAGCCGGGCGGGTGGGAAGGACGAGTTCGCCGTCGCCACCGCCCTCTACGAGGAGGCCGCGGGCCTGTACGACGACGCCGGAACACCGGGGTATGCGGCACTCGCCCGCGCCTGCGCCCTGCTCGCCGCCGCGGAGGGTGTCGAGGACGGGACTGAGGCGAAGGCCGCCGCACTGACCGCCGCCCACGCGTCCGTGGTCGGCCTGCACGAGGAGACTCCCGGCCTCACGCCGGTCCACGAGGCCCGCCTGCTGCGGCTGCGGGCGACGGCTCTCGGCCTGCGCCTGCAGATGGCGCCGAGCGAGGAGAACGTCGCGCCGGTCTTCGCCGAGGTGGATCTGCTGCTCGCGTTCGCCACCCGGCACGACGTCGTCGGGCAGATCTCCGGCGCGTTGCTGCTGCGGGCCGGCACGTACGCCCTCTCCGGTGATCTGCCCGCCGCGGTCACCGAGGTCGACGGCCTCCTCGACCAATTGAAGGCCCACGTCCCCGCCTGGCACCTGCCCCGCGCACTCGGACTGCGCGGCCGGCTCCAGCTTTCCCTCCAGAACGTGGAGGCCGCGCACGCGAGTCTGACCGAGGGCCTGCGGCTGGCGGCCGACTGGCCGGCCGAGGCGGTCGGCACCGGCCGACTCCACGGCGATCTGGCCGAGGTCTGCATGCACCTGGGACGGCCCGACGAGTCACTGCGGCACCTGACGCGCTCGGCGGAGCTGGACGTCCGCCACGGCAGCCGGACGGACGCGTTCTGCACCTACAGCAACGCGGCCCAGCTCAGCCTCGACCTGGGCCGTGTCGAAGACTGCATCGCTCTGCTCGACTCGGTCATGGCCGAACCGGACGTTGCCGCCGGAGAGCTGGACGACCGGCTCGTGGCTCAGCTGCGCCTGACCCGGGCCCGCGCGCTGCACGCGGGAGAGGACCTCAAGGCCGCCACGGCAGAGGTCGTCGCCCTGGCGGCCGAGTCGGCCGCCTGGGACGACGACCCGGGAAGCCACGCCATGATTGCCGCCGAGGCGGCTGTACTCCTCGGCGAGTCCGGCGAGTTCGGCCGGGCCCGCGAGGCCGCGGACCAGGCACTCGCCGCCCACGCCCAGGCACCGCGCTATGAGCAGCTCAGCAGCTGCCTGCGCGAACTCGCCCGCCACCAGGCTCAGCAGCAGGGCGCCGACGGTCTGGCCGACGCCCTCGCCTTCCTCGCCGACGCCGACCGGATCGCCGAAGAGGCCCGCGAGGCGGAGTACGAGGCCCACGGACGCTCCCTGGACTCGGCGCTGGCCTACGAACACGGGCGGGTCAACGCGTACGCCGGTGAGTACGAGGACGCCCTGGCCGCCCTGGAGAAGGCCCTCGCCCTGCTCGGTGAGCCCGGACCGGAGGACGACCATGCCGACGAGTGGGCCGAGTGCGTCCGCCTCGCGGGTGCCGTGGAGGGCATCTACCTGGAGCGCCCCGCTCCCGCCCTCACCCGCCTCGACGCGGCGGTGTCGCGCCTGACCGTCCTGGGTCACACCGCGAACACCGAGTCGCTGACGGCCCTGGCCGCCCGGCTGCGCGACGAGGAGTGACGCGACGGCGCCGCGGTGCCGGGACGACAGCCCTTCCCGGCACCGCGGGCCGCCACCCTCCCCGCTGTGCCGCTGTGCCGCTGTGCCGCTGTGGGCAAAGGACGCCTCACGACGACGGCGTTGCTGGGCGCCCTCGTTCGCCGGCGGAGTCCTGGTGGTCAGTCCTCGCGGCTCGGGAGGATCTCCTTGACCTTGGCGATGGCGAAGCCCCACCCCTGGGCCACGGTCGGCTTGCCCGGCACGGCCACCTCCTCGGGGTTGGTCAGCACGTCCAGCAAGACCGGCCCAGGGGTGTCGAAGGCCCGGCGCACGGTGTCGTGGAGATCGGCCGGGGCGGTGACGCGGATGCCGGTGAGGCCGAGCGCGGTGGCGACCGCGGCGAAATCGGGGTTGTCGAGTTCCGTACCGAATTCAGGCAGGCCGGCCTGCTCCTGTTCAAGTTTGACCATTCCCAGGCGGCGGTTGTTGAAGACCACGAGCTTCACCGGCAGCTGGTACGTCTTGATCGTCATGAGGTCGCCGAGCAGCATGCTCAGCCCGCCGTCGCCGCAGAAGGCGACGGTCTGGCGATCGGGCGCCCAGAGCTGCGCCCCAAGGGCCTGGGGCATGGCATTGGCCATCGAGCCGAGGTTGTACGAACCGATCAGGCGCCTGCTGCCGCGCATGGTGACGAAGCGGGAGAGCCAGACGGTGGCCATTCCGGTGTCGGAGGTGAAGACGGCGTCTTCCGCGGCGTACGCGTCCACCGCGGCGGCCAGTGCCTCGGGGCGGATCTCGTGGTCATGGTTGTCCAGAGCGGCCCTGAGCTTTCCGGTCCAGCGGCGCTCGTGACTCGGGTCGGCCAGGCGCTGCTGTCCTTCCTGCCAGTGGGCGAAGCGCTCGCGCGCGTCGTCCAGGTGACCGCGGTCCGGGTTCGCCTTGAGCAGTGGGAGCAGGGCTCGTAGCGTCGCACCGACGTCGCCCGTCAGACCCACGTCCACGGGAACCCGTCGGCCCAAGTGTTCCTCGCGGGTGTCGATCTGGACGACCTTGCATCCCTTGGGGTACCAGTCCCGGTAGGGGAAGTCGGTGCCGAGCATCAGGAGTGCGTCGCCGCTGTCGAGCGCGTGGGAAGCGGCGGGGTTGCCTATCAGACCGGTCTGACCCACCTGGAAGTCGTTGTCCCCCTCGAATCCCTCCTTCGCCTTGAGGGTGAGCACCATCGGGGCGGCGAGTACCTCGGCGGTCCGAAGCACCTCGGCGTGGGCTGTGCGGGCTCCGCGGCCGACGAGCAGGGTGACGCGGTCGGCGGCGTTCAGCAGTTCGGCGGCCTCCGCGAGCGCCGGGTCGTCCGGGCGGGTCACGGGACGGTCGAGGGCGAAGCGGGCCGCCCGGTCGTCGCTCAGTTCCCGGTCACCGAGGTCGCCGGGCACGGTGAGCACCGCCACTCCCCCTCGGCTGACGGCGGTACGTACGGCGGACTCCAGCATCCGGGGCATCTGGTCCGGGGAGGAGACGGTGGCACGGTAGACGGCCACGTCACGGAAGAGCAGGTCGTTGTCGACTTCCTGGAAGTAGTCGCTGCCGACCTCGGCGAGGGGAACCTGACCGCAGATCGCGAGGACGGGGGTACGGCTCTTGGCCGCGTCGTAGAGCCCGTTGAGAAGGTGTACGGAGCCCGGTCCCACCGTCCCCATGCACACCCCCAGGGTTCCCGAGAGCTGCGACTGCGCTCCGGCGGCGAATGCCGCGGCTTCCTCGTGGCGGCAGCCGACCCAGCTCAGGTCGTCAGTGGTGCGGATCGCGTCGGTCAGTGGGTTCAAGGCGTCTCCGACTACTCCGAAGACGTGCTGGACGCCCAGGTCCTTGAGTGCGTCGACGATCACGCGGGCGACGGTTCGTGCCACAGGAATGCCCTTCGGTCCGGGTGCGGCCCTCGAAATGAGCGCCGGGTTCAGTGGGTGAAACGGTCCGGGTCGGCCGCCTCCCAGTCGTGTGCCCAGTCGGCGGGCGCCGATGCGAGCAGCTGCCCCGGTGTGAGCCACTCGTGAAGTTCCGCGTAGGAGCGGACGGTGTGCGGGTTCACCCGTTGGAGCAGCATGTGGGGTCGCAGCCCGCTCGGGTCGTCGACGCCCATCGAGGCCATGATCTGGAGGGCGCTCTTGACCGTTGCCCGCTGGTAGCGACGTACGCGCTGGGACTTGTCGGGAACATCGACGGCGCGAGCGCGCCGTCGGTCCTGGGTCGCGACCCCGACGGGGCAGGTGTTGGTATGGCAGCGCTGGGCCTGGATGCATCCGATCGCGAACATCATGGCGCGGGCGGCGTTGGTGTAGTCGGCTCCCTGGAGCAGGCGTTTGACCAAGTCGCTGCCGGTGGCGACCTTGCCGCCGGCTCCGATGCGGATCCGGTCGCGCAGCCCGACGCCCACGAGGGCATTGTGTACGGCCATCAGGCCTTCACCCAGCGGCAGACCGACGTTGTCGGCGAACTCGAGCGGTGCCGCGCCCGTTCCGCCCTCCGCACCGTCGACGATGATGAAGTCCGGTGCACTGCCCTCCTCCAGCATTGCCTTGCACACGGCCAGGAACTCACGTCGCGAGCCGACGCAGAGCTTGAACCCGACAGGTTTGCCGTCGGCCAGTTCTCGCATCCGGGCCAGGAAGCGCACCAGCTCGCGCGGTGTGGAGTAGACACGGTGGAAGGGCGGCGAGATGACGGTCTTGCCTTGCGGAACGCCGCGGACTCGAGCAATCTCCGCATTCACCTTGGTGCCCGGCAGGACTCCGCCGATTCCGGGCTTGGCTCCTTGGCTGATCTTCAACGACACACACTTGACCTGCTCGTACGCTGCCTTCTCGGCGAACTGCCGCTCGTCGAAGTCCCCGTCGTCCGTGCGACACCCGAAGTATCCGGTGCCTATCTCCCAGACGAGATCCCCGCCAGGGCTCAGGTGGTGCTCCGACAGGCCGCCCTCACCGGTGTCGTGGGCGAAGCCGCCCAGCTGTGCGCCGGTGTTGAGGGCCTTCACGGCATTGGCGGACAGCGAGCCGAAGCTCATCGCCGAGACGTTGAGCAGGGCCATGTCGTAAGGCCGGGTGCACTCCGGTCCGCCGATGCGGACACGCGGCGCCTCGGTGGGCACCGGTCGGGGGGCCATCGACGGGGTGAGGAATTCGGCGCCCGTCCGGTAAAGATCGAGTTCGGTGCCGAACGGCTCCTCGGCATCGGTGCCCTTGGCGCGCTCGTAGACGATGCTGCGGGTGTCACGGTCGAAGGGGCGGCCATCGAAGTTGCGCTCGATGAAGTACTGCTGGAGCTCTGGTCGCAGTGCCTCCAGCGCGAATCGGAGATGCCCGAGCAGCGGGTAGTTCCGCAGGAGGGAATGCCGACGTTGCACGAGGTCGTGGACGGCCACCAGTACGACCAGCAGCAAGGGCAAGGCCGCGGCCCACCACCAGGGCGAAACCAGGACGGCGGCGACCGAGACGCCGATCGCGAGCGAGCCGAGCACGGCTACCAGAAGTATCTTCAGCACATCACGCGTGTGTCCCGAAGCCGGGCCGCCAATCCGTCCGCGGCTCTGCCGGTTTTCAGTCGGAAGCGACCCTTGCGGGGTCGTCAGCCGGGGTACCGACGCGCAACCACCGGTATCCGTAGGCAGGCAGCTCGACGCGGAGCAGGCCGTCGTCGGGCACCGTGAGACCGGCATGTCCTTCGTCGAGCACGTCTGTCAGCCTCCCGCCGGGCCCGGCCTCGGGCAGCCGCAGCCTTGCGGTGACCGGCCGACCCGCGAAGTTGTGCACGGCCAGGACCCTCCCGTCGGTGGTACAGCCGACGTGCGCCAGCACGGCGCGCACCCCCGTCTCCACCAGTCGGTACTCACCCCAGGCCAGCTCGGGATTCTCCCGATAGCGTTCGACGAACAGCCGCATCCGGCTCAGTAGCGAGCCGGGGTCGCGGCTCTGCTCGTACACGTTGACCTTCTGGGGCGCGAACGCGCCGTCCGTCAGCGGGTTGGGGAAGGTGTCCGGCTCGGCGGTGGAGAAACCGGCGCCCTTCTCCGGGGTCCACTGCATGGGCGTGCGTACGGCCTGACGGCCCTCGGCGGTCAGGTTCTCTCCCATGCCGATCTCCTCGCCGTAGAAGAGCACGGGGGTACCCGGCAGCGTGAAGAGCAGGCTGTAGGCGAGTTCGATCCGGCGTCGGTCACCCTCGACCATGGGTGGCAGCCTGCGGCGCAGCCCCCGGTCGTAGAGTTGCATGCCCGTGTCCGGGCCGAAGGACGCGAACACCTCGGCGCGTTCTTCGTCGCTCAGCTTGTCGAGGGTGAGCTCGTCGTGGTTGCGCACGAACGTGGCCCAGTGGGCGTCCCTCGGGGCCTCGGGGCGTTCCCGCAGCGCGGCGGCCAGCGGTCCCGCGTCCTCGCGCGCCATCGACAGGTACATCTGCTGCATCCCGACGAAGTCGAAGCACATGGTGAGCTCGTCACCCCGGTCCGAATCAGGGTCGCCGAAGAACCGGGCGAGGCCGTCGTAGGGCAGATTGACCTCGCCGAGAAGCACCGACTCACCGTTGCGGCGGCCGAGGAAGGCGCGCAGGTCGGCGAGGTACTCGTGCGGGTTCGGCAGCGCCCCGGCATCGTTCTGCCCGTCCGTCTCCAGCAGGAAGGGCACGGCGTCGACCCGGAATCCGGACAGCCCGAGCTGCGTCCAGAAGCCGATGACGCGTGCTATCTCGTCGCGCACCTCGGGGTTGGCGACGTTGAGGTCGGGCTGCTGCTTGTAGAAGCGGTGCAGGTAGTACTGGCCGCTGCCCTGGTCGTATTCCCACAGGCTGTCCTCCGCATCGGGGAAGACCACGCCCTTGGGGCCGTCCTCGGGGGGCGCGTCCTGCCAGACGTACCAATCGCGGTGGACGGAGTCCCGGCCTGAGCGGGCGTCCTGGAACCAGGGGTGTTCCTCGGAGGTGTGGTTGACGACGAGGTCGGCGATCACACGGATGCCTCGGTCCTTGGCGGTGCGGACGAACTCGGTGAAGTCGCCGAGGGTTCCCAGGCGGGGGTCGACTCCGTAGAAGTCCGTGATGTCGTATCCGTCGTCACGTTCCCGTGTCGGATAGAAGGGCATCAGCCACACGCAGGTCACGCCGAGGCGCACCAGATGGTCGATGCGCTGGGTGAGGCCCGCGAAGTCGCCGATCCCGTCGCCGTCGCCGTCCTGGTACGTCTCGACGTCCAGGCAGTACACCACCGCGTTCTTCCACCACAGGTCGGACGTGCGCGTCAGACGCATCGGTACTCCTTCGCCGTGGCGGGCAGCGGGCGGGTGACGTCGAGCTGTGGCAGAACCTCTGCCCCGAACGTGTCGATGAACAGGCCTTGTTCACGGCCCACGTGGTGAAGCATCACCGTGTCGAAACCGAGCGCTGCGTACTCCTGCAGCCAGGCGGTGTGCCGGCCGAGGTCGGACGAGACGTTGACGGTGCGCGCCACCTGCTCGGGTGTGACGTCCTCGCCGACGATGTCGAACAGCTCCACGGAGTCCAGGTCCCAACTGGCCGGGGGCGAGTGCACGTTGGTGCGCCACTGGTCGTGCGCCAGCGCCAGGGCCTCGTCCTCGTCGGGCGCCCAGCTCAGGTGCACCTGGAGGTGCAGGGGTCCGTGGCCGCCCGCGTCGCGGTACGCGTCGGCGATCTCGCGCAGCCGTTCACGCGGTGCGTTGACCGTGATGAGGCCGTCCGCCCACTCGGCGCACCAAGCCGCGGTGGCCGTGCTGCACGCGGCTCCGATGAGCGGCGGCACGGCGGACGGCGTCGTCCACAGCCGGGCCCGGTCCACGGTCACGAGTCCGTCGTGACTGACCTCCTCCCCTCGCAGCAGTGCACGGATGACGTCGACGCATTCCCGCAGCCGCGCGTTGCGCATGTCCTTGCGGGGCCAACGTGCGCCTGTGATGTGCTCGTTGGAGGCCTCGCCACTGCCGAGCGCCACCCAGAACCTGCCCGGGTACATGGACGCGAGGCTGGCCACCGCCTGGGCGATGATCGCGGGGTGGTAGCGCTGGCCCGGCGCGTTCACCACGCCGAACGGCATCTGTTGGGTGGCCTGGAGCGCGGCGCCGAGCCACGACCAGGCGAATCCGGACTCCCCCTGTCGGACGCTCCACGGCGAGAAGTGGTCCGAGCACATGGCGGCAGTGAATCCCGCGCGTTCCGCTTGCACCACGGCGTCGAGCAGATCCGCGGGCGGGATCTGCTCGTGCGAGGCGTGTAATCCATAGACAGTCATGTCGGAGCGAGTACCCCCGCGATCGTCCCCCAGCGGAGACCGGGCCCAAGGTTCCCCCGAAATCCGTCGTACACCGGCGGACTGGCCTCCGGAGAAGGGTGTCGACCTCCTCGGCCGTCGAGCCGACCCCAGGGCCCGGCCCGCCCCTTCTGGCGGGAGGGGACCCGTGTGCTTCGACGAGCCCGACGATGTACAGCCCGAGCACAACGCCGAGGGCAGGGAGATCTCGGTGGTGGGGTAGTCGGCCGCGGGATCGATGCCGGGCAGGAGACCAGACCGGCGAGGGAGGACTTCGGTGTGCACGTCTGGGGCCGACAGGCTCGGGCCGTCCTGGCGTCGGACACCCTGTTCCTGTCGCGGTTTCCCAACGGCTGAAAGGTTGCTGCCATACGATGCCGGCTCCAACCCAGCCCGGTCTGGCCCCTCAGCCGTAGCCGGTCCGAAAAACTCTGGGGACGGCTCGGGCGGCCGAGTCGGCGCGGGCGGGCTCATTCTCCGTCCGGCCCGCCCAGTGTCCCGGTTTGCCGCCGTCGTGGGAAGCGGCGCGGCGCAACGTGCGCCTCGCCGGGATCGCGATCAGCGCCGGGCAGACGTCTGGTACGACAACCGTCGGGACCTGGACCAAGCTGCTCCAGTATTACGCCCCGCCCCCGCGGACCGGCACAACATGGAGGACATACGGCACGCAGGACTGCTATGTCACGTTTTGCACGTACGAGACGGGACACTCGGCCCGTTGTGGCGTCATACAAGCGGCGCTCCGCACATTCGGTGCTCCGCGCGCAGTCCGAGGAGAGCCACACAGTCCATAAGGAGGAGAGGTCCCGCAATGGCGAAGGCAGCGAAGCACCCCCCACAGGGGCCAGAGCCGGGCAAATCCGAGGAAGAACGTCAGATGCCCTGGGGCCCGTCCGTGAACGACGAGTCACAGCAGCCGAACCCCAGCCCCCACCGCTCCTTCCACCCCGACAAATACGCCCCAGAGCCCGACAGGTCCCGCAAGGAACCTACGAAGAAGGAGAAAGAAGCGTCAGGCGTGGGCACGCCGTCAGACAGCCTGACCGCGCGCGCCGAAGACCGGGGAAAGTCCGAAGGCATGCACGACACCGGGCGCCGCGGAGAGTCCCGCCGCCCCAGCGGTGAAAAGGACGCCTCCGCCTACACCGGCGTCAACCCTGACGATTCATCTGCTGGGGATGGAAGCCGCTGAGATTGCGCGCTGTTCTCAGAGGCCGCAGCCGCTACCTTCGCTCCGGCCTCCTCAGCGCATGAGATACGCGGATAGTCGCGCCCCCGTCCTGACGACCGTCGGCAACGACCCGGACGGGGCCCGCGGCGGTGAGCGCTGCCTGCACCCGACTCAGGGAAGGAGAGCCTGAGGAAGCGTGGGGTAGCAGGCGATGATCGTGTCGAGGCCGACGATTTCGACGACCCGCTGCACCGGTGCCGTGAGGGCCGCCATGCGGATCCAGCCGTCGCCCGATGCGGCATCGCGATGCGCGGCGACCAAAACGTTGACGCCGCTGGAGTCCATGAACGTGACCGCACTAAAGTCGAGGACCAGCTGGGCCCGTCCGTTTCCGTCTATCCGCAGGGCCTGGCGAAGGAGATCGACGTTGTCAGTGTCGATCTCGCCGCTCAGGACGAGGACACGGATGCCCGCGGCAGGTGTTTCTGCGACCGACAGGCGGGCAGGCCGCTCGGCGTTGTCGCGAATGTCTGCCATGTGACCTTCAATGACTCTCTGCGGTACATCCCAAGGCGTCACATCCTACGGGGCTGCGTCTCCGTGGCCGTGTCACAGGTTACGTGCCGTGCTGGCGTACACGGACTGGTCACCAACGCCGCAAGTTCGCTCCCGGTCCGGCCCTCCTGCATCTGCGGATCACTGCCCGCCGTCACGACCACGCGACTGTTGAGCAGCTACCCGCCCCGCGCACCTGGTATACGCCATAGACCGCTTGCGCTCCGCGTCGGCCGCGCCGACCCACGCCTTGATCCCGCCTTTGGCACGTGGTTCTCTCGCGGCAAGCCGGACGACGGCCCCGGTGAGCCCCTCCGAGCTGGTGTCTGCCGTGTGGGCACTCCGTGCACAGGTGACCGAGGCGGCCGCATCCGACCCGACTCGGGCCATCGCTTCCAAGTGGTCTCCATCGAGCTGGAGTTCACTGTTGCGCTGACCCGCGACCGGGCTGATCAGCCCGGCGCCGTGGAGGAGCAAGACCGTCATTCGCACCGCCC
Source organism: Streptomyces sp. NPDC005141 (assembly GCF_053599975.1). Taxonomy (NCBI): domain Bacteria; kingdom Bacillati; phylum Actinomycetota; class Actinomycetes; order Kitasatosporales; family Streptomycetaceae; genus Streptomyces; species Streptomyces sp. NPDC005141. The sequence goes on from NZ_JBSFYW010000002.1 coordinate 84,128, forward strand.
GTATCGGCTTGAACGAGCGAGCCTTGGCGCCACTGTCGTGAGTCGATGGCGCCCGTCCGAGCAGACCGATCTGGTGGCCGCCCCCTTGGCCCGGCCCCGGCTCCGAGAACAACCCGGGAGAGCAGCAGCCGACGCCACACCTGATCCCGGTGCTGGCTGGTTCCGGTCGTTCCCGCTGGTCCGATGTGGTGATCTAGGTCTCTGAACGCTCCTGTGCAGGGGTGTTTCCGGCACGTTCGGGCAGAGATTGGCAGAACTGGTGAGCAGTCAGGGAGCAACTGTGGAGGCGCGGTAATGGCCCACGCCGATGTACCGGAACCAGGCGCTCAGAATCCGCTGGAGGGATACGTGGAGGAACGCCCGGCAGGACTTGTGGAGGAGTTGCGGGGCGAGAATGCCCAGCTGCACGAAGCGATGCGCTCTCACGCCGTGGTCGACCAGGCCATCGGAGTCGTCCTTGCCATAGGACAGCTGACACCAGAGCAAGGATGGGACGCCCTGCGCGAGATCTCCCAGCGGACGAACATCAAGCTCCGCCACGTGTCCGAACTGATCATCGGCTGGGCCCGCACCGGAAGACTGTGCCCCGACGTTCGCGCGGAACTGGAGCGACAGCTCGCGCAGAACACACGGCCCCCGAAGAGCGACGCATGAGGCGTGCTCGCAGCCTGGAGGCACCGGAAGAGGCCGTCCAGGGAAACGGGTGCATCCCGACCCTCGCCGCGTCCGGCCCCGACGCAGCCTGGCGCGCGGCAGCGCTCCTGCACACCATCGTGCGCCTCGAACCGCTCCCCCACCGCGACAGTCTCTTCGCCGCCTTCCTCACCGGCCAGTACGTGGACCGGTCCGGGGAAGGAATCGACCCTCCGTACGGGACTCTGTCCGATCTGATCGGAAAGGCCCGCGAGACCCGGCTGAGCAACTACGACATCGCCGGCGCCCAAGTGGCCTCACGTGACCCGGCCGACACTGACGGACACGAGGTGACAGGACGGTGACCAGGAGCACGGCCCGGGGGCAGCGACCGCCGCGTGAAACGGCCGGCCGTCGCGCGGTTGGTGTGCCTGCAGGGGCCGCCTCGGGCAGCGCTGGCACCCACATGGTTCGGGCGCACAGTGAACCCGTCCTGCTCCCGGCGCTGTGCACCGGCCCATGGCGGCCACCCGCCCGGCACTCGCGCCTCGCAACGTTCTGCCGGCGAGCACCGCTTGCCCCTGAGCCGGAGTGAGCCCAGCGGAAATGGAGCTGGGGCGGTCCCCCTCCCGGGCGGCTGCTGGAGCATGGCGAGCCTCATGATGCTGCCATCGAAGCCCCGACCTCCATCGATGACCGTCCGGCTCTCCCTTGCGCCGGCCCTGCCTCCGAATTTCTCTGCGGGCCGCCTGCCACCCCCTCAACTACCGGCAGGGGCAGCAGCACTGGGCCGACGGTGGCGACAACTCCCGTCCACCGTCGCCTTGGAGATGCGCATCCGACGCAGCACATTGCGAGTGAGTCTGGCGTCGAGGGTGGAGCGCCAGGTGACATCGGGGTACCGGGAACGCAGATGCCACAGCGCCCTCGTACCCAGCCCGCAGTCGCGGAACGGTTCGTCCAGGACGACGGCGGTGATGACGCCCTCGGCACACTCGTCGCACGCTCGGTAGGTCACCCGGCCGACCACCCTACGGATGTAGACCAGGAGGAGACACTCCTCACTCGCACTCTCGGGAGAGGAAGACGGCAGTAGCTCGACGTCGCGGTAGGCGAGCAGCCTGCGATGCCACCGGCCCCGGCGCCGTCCCGCGCGACGGTGCCTTCCTTCGGCCGCCATGAGTGAGGCTGCGGCCCAAAGCCCGGTTCGAGCAGGGGTGTTACTCCTGGCATACATCTGATTTGCCTGCATAGCCACCTCGAGTGCCCCCTCACGCTGGACACAGTCACTCCGCCAGGAAAGCATCACTGCGCGCGCACGACACTCGTAGGGCGCACCGCCGCGAGGCGGCCGATTTCCTGGCGTACCAGCGGCGGGTGACGCAGCTTGAGTTGCCTGCGGGGGTACTGACCCAGGCGGTCAGGAGAGGTCACCGTTCTCGCACACCCGTCGGGCGACCTCGCGCAGCTTGACGTTGTGCTCCTGCGAGTAGCGGCGCAGCACGCCGAAGGCCTGCTCTTCGGTGAGGTGGTGGGCCCCCATGAGGATGCCCATGGCCTCGCCGATCTGGTGGCGGGTGGCGACCGCCTGTTCCATCTGCGCATGTGCGCGGGCGCTGGACAGGGCGACCGCCGCGTGCGAGGCAAGCAGCACGCTGGACGCCTCACTGACCTCCGTGAACGCGCCGGGCCGAGGCGAGTAGAAGTTCAGCGCGCCGAAATCCTCGTCGTCGGTGAACAGCAGGAATCCCATCATGCTGCCCACTCCCAGTTTCTGCGCCTGGGGCACGAAGTCGGGCCATCGCGACTCCTGCAGCGTGAAGTCGGGAATGCGGAAGACTCGTTCTTTCACCGAATTGCGGGCGGCGTCGAAGCACGGGCCCTGTCCCAGACGCTGCTGAAGCTGATCGAGCTGCACGACGAGCTGATCGGTCGGCGCAAGTGTCTGGACCTCCTGGCCGCGCACGAGGAGAATCCCGGCAGCGTCACAGCCTGCCACCAGCTCGGTGGCCGAGCTGGTGATCCGCTCCAGCGTCGCGTCCACCGACTCCTGCGCCAGTAGGTCGTGTGCCATGGCTGCCATCTGCTGCGCGAACTGGCGCCAGTCCATGTCCTCTCCCGCCCTTCCCGTCCGGTTGGGAGACAGTTACCCGCTTTCGAAGCGGCAACCGCTCGCCAGGATCAGGGACAGACCGCCCAGGGGTGCTCTCCGCGCCACCCGGTGTGTCCGCAGACGCTCACCCAGCGTTTCGCGACGGCGCCGTTGGCGGTCGCTGACTGGCGCGCAGGAATAATCGGCGGCCCGCTGGGGCACGATCTCGGCTCTTCCCGGCCCCGCACCCTTGGGGAGGCGGACCACTCCCTGTGAGGTTCCCTCCCCGACTCGCTGGCTGATGGCGGACGTTCCTCCTCACGGGAGCGGTGGGCCGGTGCGCAGGAGGAGCATGGCGATGTCGTCGGTGTAGTGGGCTGTGGGCCGGGCGTGGTGCAGGAGGGCATCGATGAGGTGGTCGAGATTGTCTCCGCTGTGCTGGGCAAGGTGGTGGGCAAGGCCGTTGGCGGCCTGATCGGGGTCGGTGTCGGGCGCTTCGGTCAGACCGTCGGTGTAGAAGGCGAGGGTCGTTCCTGGGGAGAGGGGCAGGACAGTGAGGGGATAGGACAGATCGGGGTCGATGCCGAGCAGGGGCCCGGGGTCGATTTTCATGACGCTGGGCGGCAGGCCGGGATGGTGCAGGAGCGGCGGTGGGTGGCCCGCGCTGGCCAGGACGGCTTCCTGGCGGGTGAGGTCGATGTGCGCGTACAGGCAGGAGACGAGGAGCTCGGTCTCCAGGTCGGCGAGGACTCGGTTGGTGCGGGCCAGGACCTGGTCGGACGGGGCGCCGGCGGCGGCGTGGATGGCGGTGCGGACCTGGCCCATCAGGGCGGCGGCCGCCACGTTGTGGCCTTGGACGTCGCCGATGACGGCCGCGGCGGTGGTGTCGTCGATGCGGATGACGTCGTAGAAGTCACCTCCGATGTCCATGCCGCGGCTGGCGGGCAGGTAGCGTGCGGCGGTCTCGAGGCCCGGCAGGACCGGCAGGCTGCGCGGCAGGAGGGCCTGTTGCAGGCCATGGGCGAGGTCGCGGGTTGCGTCGTAGAGCCAGGCACGGTCCAGGGCCTGGGCTATCAGTCCGGCCAGGGAAGTCAGCACGGCGCGCTCGTCCGCGCTGAAAGTGCGGGGCTGGTTGTAGGAGAGGATGCAGCAGCCGACAGGGCGGCCGGAGATGACCAGCGGCAGGAAGGCCCAGGCCTGTTTGCCGCTGACCTGCGGTGCCCTGGGGTGGTGGCGTGCCATCTCCTCGGGGCTGGCGAAGAAGGAAGGAGTGCCGTGGGCGAGTACCTGTCCGGCGGGTGTGAGGTCGGTGTCCAGGGGCAGGCCGTCGAGTCGGTCGATCGTCCGCTGGTCGTAGCCGTGGTGCCCGGTGATCTTCAGGCGGCCGGCGTCGGCGGCGGACAGGACGAGGCCGTCGGCGCCGAAGGCGGGCAGCACTTGGTCGGCGATGAGTTCGACGACGTCGCGCACGGCGACCGTCTCGGTCAAAGCGGCTGCCAGGTGCACCAGCTGGTACAGCCGTCCGGCCTGTGCGGTGCCCGTCGGGGAGGTACCGGCGGACTGCGATTCCCTGGTGGGCGGGGGCCGGCCGTGCTCGGGTGCCGTGTCAGGGGTGATGCGGACGCTGATGCCGCTGGCGTCGGGGTAGAGCTGGAAGTTCAGCCAGGTGTCCGGGGGACGCAGAGCGGTGAAGGCGACCGGGTCACGACTGATGATGGTGGTGCGGTAGTGCTCCTCGACGACTGCGTGATCGAGCCAGGGCAGGGACTGCCAGGGCCGGGTGCCCAGCAGCCGGCCGACATCGACGCCGAGCAACGATGCCGTTGATCCGGACAGATAGGTGATGCGGCCCTGCAGGTCCAGGGCGAGGGCTCCCTCGGGCAACCGCTCGATGTAGTCCGCAGCGGCCTGCGGCGACAGTCCGGGCGACCGGGCGACAGCGTCGGCCGGGATGAGGCGAGGCTGCTCGGGCACGGCAGGCGGTACGGCGGCGCCCTCCAGGACGCGGGCGACACGCCGGGCAGCGAAGTCGATGTGGCCCCGTTCCCGGCGGGTGGCATCGACTGGGTGGCTGGAGGGCCACAGCAGCAGCAGCGCGCCCCAGCACCGGTCCCTGCCATGTAGCGGGGCCGCTGCGAGCGCGAACCGGTAGGGCAGGCTCGCTGCGGCGCGCGGGTAGGTGCGGGCCATGTCGTCCTGGGACCCCACCCACACCAGACGGTCCTCGCGGATCGCGTCGGCTACCGGCACGGGTCCGCTCAGCGGCACTCGCCGCCACGGCCACAGCATCTCCACCGGCACGCCGCACAACACCCCGAGCCCCAACACCCGTGCGGCCTCGTCCAACAGGTAGATCCCGCCTCCGGAGGCCCCGGTGCGGCGCACGGTATCCGTCAGCGCCTCGTCCAACAGCCCGAGGGGATCGGGCTCCTCAGCGTGGCCGGACAACGCACATCCCCGTCCACGCGAACGAGCAGCCCACGGGGGCGGCCACCCCCGTCATGGGATCGGCACGAAAGCGAGCGTGGCGCCGACGCCGACTACGGCTGCTCGTGACAGTGCGGGGCAGGACGGCGAGGGAAGCCCCTTGCCGCACATAACGCCCGTCCCTCATATTCCGACAATACGCCCCCAGGAGCGGACAACCAGGCACAGCGCCTGGTCGTGGAAGCCCGCACAGCCCTGCATACCTCGGCCGCAGGGTGGCACCTGCACTGCCATGCGGGACGACACACGCGAGAAGGCACGGTCGATCAGGCGGCGCGCGGCGGGCTCGGATACCCGCGGACCCCGCCTTCGGCGGTTGGGAATCGGATTCTGTCGAGAGGACACGGCATGAGGATGCGACGCAGACTCGGCTGGGAAGCGGAGGCGACCACTGCCGCACTGCGCCGGGCGTTCACCTCGACGGGCCGGGAGCGCGACGCATGCGTACAAGCGCTCAAGGCCGCTGGGGCGGCCGTCGCGGCCTGGGCCGTGGTCGGCTGGTGGTGGCAAGCGCCGATGGCTCTCATGGCGCCCTGGACAGCCGTGGCCCTGGTGCAGGGAACCGTCTATCGCTCCGTACGCACCGGGGTACAGCAGCTTGCGCTCATCACGGCGGGAACGCTCTTCGCGGCGGGCGCGGCAACGATCACGGACAGCGTCACGTTGGCGATGGCCCTCGCGCTGCCGCCTGCCGCGCTGCTCGGCGTGTACAACCGTTTCGGCGACCAAGGGGTCTACGCCCCAGCCACGGTGATCTTCGTCCTCGCGTACGGGACACTCTCGGGAGACGACATCGCTCACCGCCTCGCGGAAGCGACGGTCGGGGCCACCATCGGCATCGCAGTCAACGCGCTGCTCCTGCCACCGGTGCATCTGCGCGGCCTGGAGGAGTCGCTTGCGGCGATGGCCCGGGAGAGCACATCTCTGCTTCGGATGATGGCGGACAATGTGGCCGCGGGTTACGGCGAGGAGGACGCGACACGGTGGCGAGGCCGCATCGGTCATCTCACCAAGTCCCTGGAAGGGCTGCGCAACGCTCGGATCTGGAGTCGGGAGAGCTACCGCCTCAACCCCGGTCACCGCATGCGCCGCAGGGCCGGACGGCCTCCGTCGATCGACCACGACATGTACTGGGAACGCTTCGTGGAACGGGTGTCCGCCCTGGTGGACAATCTCGCCGCGGCAGCCGGCGAGGACAGTGGCCTCGCCCAGCCTCCCCCCGACCGGCTGGCACGGCTGGCACGGCTGCTGGACGCCGGTGCCGACGTCTGCGAGTGGGACCGCACGCGTTGGGGACTGCGCAGCGGCGGGGTGGACCGCACTGAGCGGGACGCCGCCCTGGCCAGGGCCAGGCAGGCCCTGACGGGTCTCAAGTCAGGGCTGACAGAACAGGACCCGGAAACACTCGTGACAGTGGGGGCACTGGGCGCCTCGGGCCAGCAGCTTCTGCACCTGCTCCGCAACGAGGCGGGCATGTCCGCGGACGTGCACCGGTGACTGGCGGGATGTTCGCTCTTCGAAGGACGCAGGAGGTGGGTCGGGTCGCTCTCTCCGAGTGCGGCGTGCATGGCCGCGCCTCGGTCAAGCTGCGCGAAGGCCTGCTCACCAGCGACTGGCCGGACGCACGCAATCGGCGGCGCTCCCCGACCCCCGCAGGGTGGCGGAGTGCCGCCGAGCCGCCCGTCGCGGATCCTGCCGTTCCTCACCGCCTCGCGTATGGGTCAGCGGCTGGTACTGGAACCGGCGTCGGGCTGGCGTTGCGCGCCCGCGGGCCAGAGGTCAGTCCGCAGGGACCAGGCTTCCGGACCGCCGCCGTGCCACTCGATGACCGGTAGTTCGGCGACATCGACCTCGTCCAAGCCTCCCCATCCGGCGCACCTGAGTAGCTCAGTCAGAGCGCGCAGACTGACCGCCGTGCCCGCAAATTTTCCGTCCACCCAGACTTGACGGCCTTCACGCTTCGTGGGCGGGTAAACGATCACAGAACGCTCGCTCATCTCCCGACGCCTCACTCTCTACTGCCTCTACTGTCCCAGACCGGGCGGCCCACTCGCCCGAAGCCGGTGGACCGGAGGGCGGAGGGACGGTTCCGGCCTCAGCCAGGTAGGACCGGGCGGATTCGAGGGCGTCAGTGATCTCCCGCGTGCCGGTGGACACGCACAGGGTGTAGGCAATGTCCCGAAGGCGGGGGCTCGCGACGGTCGCTCCGGTGAGCGTTTCCGCGGCGAGGAGCGTCTCGTACTCCTCGACGAGCCGGTCCAGGGTGCCGGGGAGGGGCATCAGCATCGGTGCGGCTCCTTGGGTCTGAGGCCCTCTGGCCTCGAAGCAACCTGTCACGAGCGGATGTACAGACCATGGAAGCCTGCGCGGGAGGTCTTCGGTCAAGCCCTCGTCACTCTGCGGCCGGGCGCGCCGATTCACCGTCCCAGCACCTCTTCGCGGACCCGGGCACAGCTGCGGCTGATGAGCCGGGACACGTGCATTTGGGAGATGCCGAACTGATCGGCGATGCGGCTTTGCGTCATGTCCTGGAAGAAGCGCATGTAGAGGACGGTGCGCTCCCTTTCTGGCAGGCGGCGCAGCGCTTTCTTGGCCGCCTCACGGTCGACGACTACGTCGAATGAGGGATCGGTCGTACCGAGGGTCTCGGCAAGGCTGTATCCGTCGTCGCCGGCGGTCACAGCGGCGTCCAGCGAGAGGGTGCTGTAACTCTCCAGCGCCTCCAGGCCCGCGACGACTTCCTCTTCGGTGAGGCCGGTGTGCGCGGCGACTTCGGCGGGGGTTGGCTCACGAGCTCCGGGGCGCTCGGCGATCTCACGGCGGGCCACCCTCACACGGTTACGCAGTTCCTGCACCCGCCTGGGCACCCGCAGCGCCCACGTCCGGTCTCGGAAGTGGCGCTTCACCTCGCCCGTGATGGTCGGAATGGCGTAGCTCTCGAATGCCCCGAGGTTCGGATCGAAGCGGTCTATGGCCTTGACGAGGCCGAGTGCGGCGACCTGGCGCAGATCATCCATGGCTTCGCCGCGATCATGGAACCGGCCGGCGATGCGGTGCGCCATGGGCAGCCATGCGCTCACCAGCTCGTCGCGCACGGCGTCCCTCTCCGGTCCCTCATCCAGCGCCGCCAGTCGCCCGAAGAGTGCGGTGGCTTCCGTGGAATCGTCATGAACGCGGTGCGAGGCGATGGATTCGGAGGAACGTGACGCGCAAGCGCCGTGGGCAGGAGGCCGGCCCGGGGTGGTTTCGGTAAGCACGCTGTATCGCTCCTGAACGGCGAGTTCAGGGCGAGGCCGGATCAGACTCCGGGCCGCCCGAACGATGTAAGTCAGGGAACGCCACGTGAAGAGCCGCTCGGGCCGTCGAAGGAGGCCGCAGCCGCAGGCGGTCATCCCCGCGTGGCATGCGCCTCCGGTCCGAAGCACTGATCCCCGAGTGCCCGTCCGCCTCAACCTCAAACGACGCGCCTGTGCTGCGGCGAACCGGCAGGGTCGGTGTCCGTGCTCACCTCGGGAGTCCTGATCCTTCTGGGCAGACTCGTCACCGCTTTCATGCCGACGGGCACCAGCTCGTACAAGTGCCGTGAGACCGGCGGGCGTGCGATGCTCGCCGGCCTGCGGGACGCCGGCCATCTGATACCCCTCGACGCTTTGCCGGACAGAACCGCCGAGCACGCCCAGGCCGGGGACTTCGCGGAGGTGCTCATCTAAGTGGCGGACACGTACGGCAGCCAGGGCCTGACCGGTCCGGCGGCGGGCAAGGAAGCAGCCCCGGGAGCCCGTACAGCGCCTGACCCGCGCGTCGCTGGTCAATGTCATGAGACGGGGTACTCGGCGGGCATGGCGAAATTCAATCTTTCAGGACAAAAAGGTCAGAGCGGCACTCACGACCAGCCGGATCCCGAGGAGGTCGGACCGGGACCCGAGGTGGAGGAGCGGGCGCCTGATACACCGACGCAGTTGCCCAGGCGGGCCTGGGGGAAGGTCTTCGCCGGAAGTCTGCGGGAGTTCAGGAAGGACGAGCTGACCGACCGGGCGGCGGCATTGACGTACTACGGAGTCTTGGCCTTGTTCCCGGCGTTGCTGGTCCTGGTTTCACTGCTGGGCATCACCGGCAAGTCGACCACGGACAAGGTCCTGGACAATCTCCAGCAGCTCACACCCGGCTCGGCCCGCGACATCCTTACCCAGGCGGTGGAGCAGCTCCAGGGCAATGCGGGGATCGGTTCCGTGGTGGCCATCGTCGGTCTGGTGGTGGCCGTGTGGTCGGCGTCCGGCTATGTCGCGGCGTTCATGCGCGCCGCGAACGCCGTCTACGACATGCCCGAGGGCCGCCCGGTGTGGAAGATCCTGCCGGTGCGCGTCGGCGTGACGGTCGTCCTGATGGTGCTGGCGGTGGTCAGCGCACTGATCGTGGTGTTCACCGGTGGCGTGGCCCGCCAGGCCGGCACCGCGCTCGGAATCGGGGACACCGCGCTGACGGTGTGGTCGTTCGCCAAGTGGCCCGTGCTGGTCGTCCTGGTGACCATCATGATCGCGATCCTGTACTGGGCGTGTCCGAACGCGAAGGTGAAGGGCTTCAAGTGGATCACTCCAGGCAGCTTCCTGGCCCTGCTGATCTGGTTGATCGCCTCCGCCGGATTCGCGTTCTACGTGGCCAACTTCGCCTCGTACAACAAGACCTACGGCACGATGGCCGGCGTCGTCGTCTTCCTCGTGTGGCTGTGGATCAGCAACCTGGCCATCCTCCTGGGCCTGGAGTTCGACGCGGAGGCGATGCGCCAACGGGCGATCGCCGGCGGCCTGCCGCCACAGTCCGAGCCCTACACCCAGCCGCGCGACACTCGAAAATGGGACGAGGAGGACCGGCGTCGGCTGGACACGGCATGACCGACGCGGCGCTCCCGCCCATCGATGGCCCAGACGCCTCACGCCTGGGGCGTACCCGTCCGGGTGCACTCCTGGCCACGGTGAGAGAGCGCCGCGATGCCGGGTAGTCGTTGGACATGAACGCACACGCTTCGGACAGCTCATCCACGACCAGGAAGGCGTCGGCGCTGGACGCTGCGTCGACGCGGTGGTTGGCCGGTTTGGGCCGCATCGAGCGGTCGGTGACGGCGGACCCCGCGATCCGGATTCTTCAGCGGGGAATCCGTTCACTTCCGCTGGGCCGGGCCCGTGATCTGCTGCGCGGCAGGCCTCTGGGCCATCCTGTGCACCCCGTTCTGGTTCAGGTTCCGATCGGCTGCTGGCTGTCGGCCGCTGTCGTGGACGCCGTGCCCGCCGGGCAGCGTGCGGCTACAACCCTGACAGCCGTAGGCCTGGCCGGGGTGGCCCCGGCAGCGATCAGCGGATGGGTCGACTGGGCGGACCTGCCGCCCGAGCAGGCGCGGGTCGGACTGGCCCACGCCGTCGCCAACGTGGCTGCCGTCGCGTTCTTCACCGCCTCCCTCACGGCACGGCTCCGCCACCGGTCGGCGAAGGCCAGGCTGTGGTCGTTGGGCGGGCTGGCGGTGGTCGGCGTCAGCGGTGCGCTGGGCGGGCACGTGGCCTACCGGCAGGCCGTCGGAGCCCATCCGGCGGCCTGAGCCGGGGGACGAAATCGGCACGCCGGACCCTCAATAATCGGAACTCCGTGAGCCCCACCGGGCAGGCGGCCGGGACACCGCAGGAGCGAGTCGCGCAGGGCGGGGAGTTCCTACGGTCCCCTCGCCTTTGGGCGGTCAGGCTGTGACGGTGTACGCGGTGGACACGGCGACATCTATCCGGGAGTGGACAACCAGCCGGGAACCGCCCGCGACGGCAGCGGCCTCGAACAGCCTCCGCGCGAGCGCGCTGTGGGTGGCCACCGATGTGAGCACATCGAGGTGGCGGCACTCGTGGTACGCGTCCACAAGGGCACTCACCACAGCACGAGTGGCCGCGGCCTCGCCGAGAACCACCACAACCGGTGCCGGCTGGTGGGCATGGACCAGGTCCCGGACCTGCGCGGCAAGTTCGTTCCGGTTGCCCGCGCCGGGGTCCTCGTGGACCGTGATGACCAGGACTCCGTGGTCGAGGCTGCGGGACAACATGGGGCCTCCTCTACGGGACCTTTGCCGCGAAACGACGTTCTCATCTGCACACCGAGTGCCCTCATGTCCGCCCTCCATGCGGAAACGCGTACTCGAGCCACGGGCGAGCGCCCAGTGGAAGACAGCCCTCGTTTCGAGGCCGTGAGGCCGCCGGTGCGTGACCGCCCAGAGTTCCTCGTCCTTGTCGCTGCTCGCCCTGCGCGGAGCGCGGGACGAGACCGAGGAGGAACGCGATGCCCAGGAGACGCAAGTTCCCTCATGAACTGGGGCACGATCCCGAGAAGTGACAGCGAACGGAAGAAGTAGTTCCGGTCGCCTGCATGACCTGAGCATCTGGGGTACTCGCCGGATATGACCCCTATCAGACCTTTGGCCATCGTCACCGGCGCCTCCAGCGGTATCGGCTTCGAACTGGCCCGTCAGCTCGCCGGACGGGGCTTCGACTTGATCATCAATGCCGAGGACCACGACCGGCTCCACGAAGCGGCGGCACGGATTCGGGCGGAGGGCGCCCAGGTGGAAGCCGTCACGGCCGACCTGCGGCGTTTCGAGGAGGCCGAGCGGTTCTACAACGCCACCAGGATCACGAGTCGTCCGGTCGCCGTGGCGGCCCTCAACGCTGGTGTCGGTCGCGGAGGGGCCTTCCTCGAGACGGACCTCGTGGACGAGCTGGAGATCATCGACCTGAACGTTCGTACGACCGTGCATCTCGCCAAGCGGTTCCTGCGCGACATGGCCTGCGAGGACGAGGGAAAGGTCCTGGTGACCTCCTCGGTCGCGTCGACGATGCCCGGCTCGTTCCAGGCGGTCTACAACGCGTCCAAGTCGTTCCTGCAGTCCTTCACCCAGGCGTTGCAGGACGAACTCAGGGGAACCGGCGTCTCCGTCACCGCGCTGATGCCCGGGCCGACCGAGACCGACTTCTTCCGCCGCGCCGACATGGACGACACCCAGGTCGGTCAGCAGCAGAAGGACGATCCGGCGCGGGTGGCCGAGCAGGGCCTGGACGCCCTCTTCGCCGGCAAGGACAAGATCGTCGCTGGTTCGGCGAAGACCAAGGCGCAGGAACTGGTCAGCAAGGTGCTGCCCGACAAGGCGAAGGCGGAGGCCCACCGGAAGATGGCGGCACCTGGATCGGGCAGGAACTTCCACTGACGAAGGAGGACGCATGAAGGCGTTGGCGTGGCACGGGAAGCGGGACGTTCGGATCGACACGGTCCCCGACCCCGTCATCCAGGAGCCGACCGATGTGATCATCAAGGTGACGACAACGGGGCTGTGCGGATCCGACCTCCACCTGTACGAAGTTCTGGGCCCCTTCCTCGACGCGGGGGACATTCTGGGTCACGAACCGATGGGGATCGTCCAGGAGACCGGCCCCGAGGTCACGAACCTCCGGCCGGGCGACCGGGTCGTCATCCCGTTCAACGTCTCCTGCGGGACGTGCTTCATGTGCCGCCAGGGCCTGCAGTCCCAGTGCGAGACCACACAGGTCCGCGAGTACGGGAGCGGTGCGTCCCTCTTCGGCTACACCAAGCTCTACGGACAGGTACCTGGCGGGCAGGCCGAGTACCTTCGCGTACCTTTCGGTAACACGCTCCCCATCGCCGTTCCCCCGGGCCCCCCGGACGAACGGTTCGTTTACCTGTCCGACGTACTGCCGACCGCGTGGCAGGCGGTCGAATACGCCGCGGTGCCCCCGGGCGGGACCGTCGCCGTGCTCGGCCTGGGCCCGATCGGCGACATGTCCACCCGTATCGCCGCCCATCGTGGCGCCGCGCAGGTCATCGGCATCGATCTGGTGCCGGAAAGGCTGGAGCGGGCCAAGGCGCGCGGAGTACACGTTCTGAACCTGGAGGAGCACGGAGACGGGATCGTGGAGGCCGTTCGCAACCTCACCGACGGCCGCGGCCCCGATTCCGTCATCGACGCCGTCGGTATGGAGGCCCACGGCGCCCCGGCGGCCAAAGCCGCCCAGCAGATGACCACGCTCCTGCCGAACGCCCTGGCCGCCAAGCTGATGCAACGCGTCGGGGTGGACCGCCTGACCGCCCTGCATCTGGCCATCGAGCTCGTCCGGCGGGGTGGCACGGTCTCGCTCTCCGGGGTCTACGGGGGTATGACCGACCCCTTGCCCCTGTTGACCATGTTCGACAAACAGATTCAGCTGCGCATGGGGCAGGCCAACGTCTGGCGTTGGGTGGACGACATCCTTCCTCTGCTCACCGACACCGACCCGCTCGGCGTAGAGACGTTCGCCACCCACCGCCTGCCACTGGACCAGGCCCCGGACGCCTACGCGACCTTCCAGAAGAAGCAGGACGGCGCGGTGAAGATCCTCTTCACTCCTTGACCAGTCCCTCTGCCACACCACCTGGAGAGTCCGCTGTGAGCAAACAGGAGCGCCCCTTGGAGGGCCGGGTCGCGGTCGTGACGGGCGCCGCACGCGGTCTGGGTGCGGCCATGGCGCGGCATCTGGCTCAACGCGGTGCCGACCTGGCACTTCTCGGCCTCGAAGAGAAGGAGCTGGCCCGGGTCGCGGCTTCCCTCCCCACGACGGCAAAGCACTGGCATGTCGACATCACCGACGAGGCCGCGATGCAGCGGGTCGCCGCTGAGGTGGGCCACTCCATGGGCACGCCTTCGGTACTGCTGGCCAACGCCGGTATCGCCGAGGGCGGTCCTTTCGCGACCTCCGATCCAGGATCGTGGCGGCGTGTGATCGAGGTCAATCTGATCGGCAGCGCGATCACCCTGCGCTCCTTCCTGCCGTCTCTGACCGCGACACGCGGCTACTACCTGCAGATCGCTTCACTCGCGTCCATGGGAGCCGCTCCCATGATGAGCGCGTACTGCGCTTCCAAGGCCGGCGTCGAGTCCTTCGCGCACGCGATGCGCGCCGAACTGTCCCCCCAGGGTGTGGCCGTGGGCATCGCCTACCTGAACTGGATGGACACCGACATGATCCGCGACGCGGATCAGCATGCCGTGCTGCGCGAACTGCGCTCGAGCATGCCCGGACCCGCCAGGAAGGTGTATCCCGTGGACCTGGTCGCCGCTCGGCTCGCGACCGCCGTGGAGCGACGTTCCTCCTCGGTCTACGTGCCCGGCTGGCTCCCGGCGGTACAGGTGGTGCGCGCGGCGCTGCCGGGCGTGGTCACTCGATTCGCACGCCGGTCGCTCACCCGCACCTCGTTCACCCCGACCGGCCCGCTCGGCGCAGGCGGCCGTGCCGCCGCACGAAGCGGCCCCACCGATCGCGCCCCGAACCCGACGGACGGCTGAGCCGCGAAGCGGACGGACGGTTGATCCGCGAAGCGGGGGTACGACGGGCTGATGTCCGAACGGGCTTATGACCGAAACGGCTGGGCAGCTGACCCGCGCGGCCCGCTGTCCGTCACAGGCGGGGCTGATCGATGCGGAGCCGGCCCGAGAGCCGCCGCTGCGCGGAGGTGAGGACGCGGGCACGGCCGACGCTGCCCCGGAGCGCCGCACGGGCCGCGTTGGCACCGCACGCGCCATGCACTCCCCCGCCGGGATGCGCGGACGCCGACGCAAGGTAGAGCCCCCGCACGGGTGTTTCGGGCCGGCCGGTGCCTGGCACCGGCCGAAAGACCAACTGCTGATGAAGACTGGCCGTTCCGCCGTTGATCGCACCGTTGTGCAGATTGGCGTCCAGGGACTGCAGGAGCGGAGGCGCCAGGATTCTGCGGGCCCGGATCAGCGAACGGAAGCCCGGCGCGTAGCGCTCCACGAGTCCTTCGACGCGGTCGGCCATGGCTTCTCTTTCCCGCTCGTCCCAGGCCCCGGTGATGCGGTCCGGACCCGTGTCGCCCTCGATGGTCTGCGGGACATGGGTGTAGGCCCAGGCCGACTCGGTTCCCTGCGGGGAGCGCGTGGCATCCGCGGTCGTCATCTGCCCGAGCAGGGTGAAAGGTCGGTCGGGTACCTGGCCGACGGCGAGCTGTGCCGCGAAGCGGGTTAGTTCGCCGACGCCGTCGGACAGGTGCACGGTTCCCGCGCCCGCGGCGGCGGGGGCGTTCCAGGGAATCCGCCCGCTCAACGCCCAGTCGATCTTGAAGGTGGCGAAGTCCCACTGGAAACGGCGCATGCTGTCGAGGAGTGAGCGTGGCAGGTGTTGCTCGTGCACCAGACCTCCGTACAGATCGGGGGCGGAGACGTCCGCCAGCACACCGTGGCGCACGGGGATCCCCTCCCCCGTCTCCGTGCGTACTCCGACGGCGCGGCCCTCTCGTACGACGACCTCCCGGACGGGCTGGCCGCAGCGTACGACGCCGCCGCGGCCTTCGAGTCGGCGTACGAGCGCATCCGACAGCGCTGCCGCGCCGCCGACGGGGACGGGAAAGCCGTAGTGCTGGCCGAGCATGCACAGCAACCACCCGAAGCCGCCGCTGCCGGCGGCTTCCGGGGCCAGGTCTGCGTGCAACGCGTTCCCGGCGAGCAGAAGGCGGCCGGCGTCGCCCCGGAACTCCTCCTCGCCGAGCCGTCGCGCCGGCAGAACCAGAGACCGCGCCAGAGACAGTCCCACTCCTCCACGCAGCCGCAGCATGAGGCGGGCAATGGCCTTGAGCGGGGGAAACGGCGTGAAGAGGCCGTCCAGCAGGTCGCGGCTGATCCGTTCCCATATGGCGCACATACCCGACCACGCGGCTCCGTCCCCCGGGCCGAAAGCGTCCAGCCCTTCCGACGTCCGTTCCTTGGACTGTTCGAGGACGGCACAGCGGCCGTCGAGGAGAGGATGGGCGAGCACGGACGGGGCATGAGCCCAGCGAAGCCCCTCGGCCCGGAGATCGAGACTGCGGATGACGGGTGATGCCGCGGCCAGTGGATAGAAGGCGCTGAACAGGTCGTTCACATAGTCGGGGTGCACACCGCGGTCACTGCGGACAGCGCCTCCCGGCTCGCTCTGGGCCTCGAGGACCTCGACGCTCCAGCCCGCGTCGGCCAGGAGATTCGCTGCCACGAGGCCGTTGGGGCCCGCTCCGACAACCACGGCGTCCAGCATGCTCAGCTCCTCACGTCCGGCGGTCGCGTCGTCTTCGGCGGGTGTGCATCCACGGAGACGGACTGCCGGGGCGTGCGCTCGACGAGTTCCGCGAGGCGCGCGAGCATGCTGCGGTGCCGCAGCTGGATGAGAACGTCGAGGGGCGCGATGTGCAAGGTTCCCCCGAGCCCCCGCAGCGGATGCTCATCCATGATCACCAGAGAGTGACTGCCCCAGGACCTGACCTCGATGGCGATGCGCGCCGTGCCCAGACGACCGCTGTCCGCTTCGAGTTCCAGCCAGCGCCGTCGCTCGAAGCGCCTCACTGTGGTGCGCCCTTCGTACGACCAGCGGCCGAGGCTCACCGAGTATTCGAGCGCGGCGCCTACGTGTGGCCATCGATGGTCGAGGCGGCGGGAGGCAGAGGTGCCCACCACCCACTCGCCGTAGAGCTGGGGGTCTTCCAGTACGGCCCATACCGCTTCGGGCGGACGCTCGATCACTCGGTGTCGGATCGCCACGGCAAACCCCTCGCAAAGCGACAAATCTACGGATGCCATCCCAGTACCCCACCTTCGCGACACCATGCGAAGGACGCCGGTGACAGCGGGAAGCGCACGCATGGGTCTGGACCACAGTGCGGCGCCCGTGCTCGACGCGCTCGCCCGCTATCACGAGACAGACGAGCTCGGCTTCACACCGCCCGGACACAAGCAGGCTCGCGGTGCGAACCCGGCGGCCCAGGATCTTCTTGGAGACGCGGTCTTCTTCGGTGACGTGCCGGCCACCGGAGGCCTCGACGATCGCCTCACTCGCAGCCGCGTTCGGTGCGAGCCGAAGAACTGACCATCCTGGCCGGCGTGCGCCCCGTCTGGGTCGAACCGCAGTGGGACACCGAACGGCACCTCGCTCATCCTCCGTCCACAGCCGCCCTTCGCCGAGGCGTTCGCCAGGCATCCCGATGCCGACGGCGCGCTCGTGACCACAGCCCCAGGCCCTACGGGGCGGCGGCCGATCTTCGTGGCATCGAGGTCTGCCACAAAATCGGCAGACCGCTCACCGTGGACGAGGCCTGGGGAGCCGCATCTCCCCTTCCACGAGGGCCTGCCTTCATGGGCCATGGACGCGGGAGTCGACGTCTGCGTCCCGATACAGCGTCGCGCGACCGATGGGCCCATGAGACCGAGCAGCAGGGATGAACAGCGCGGCGTGCGACATCAAAGCCAGGTGCACGGGTACCCCGGCACCCATGAACACCACCGAAAACACCCCACTGCTCGCTGTCGCGCTCGCCTGCACTCTCTCCCCCTCCCCCGCTCCGTCCAGCTCTCAGCTATTGGCCGAGCAGACGATGGCCGCTCTCGCCGAGCACGGCGTGACGGGCAAGACCGTCCGGATCGCCGACCACGACGTGAAGTCCGGTGTCAAGGCCGACATGGGGGACGGAGACGCCTGGCCCGGTATCCGCGACACGATCCTGGCCGCCGACATCCTGGTCCTGTCGACGCCCATCTGGCTCGGTCACCCGTCCAGCATCGCGCAGCGGGTGATGGAGCGCCTCAACGCGGACATCTCCGAGACCGACGACGAGGGCCGCATGCTCACGTACGGCAAGGTGGCGGCGGTGTGCGTCGTCGGCAACGAGGACGGCGCTCACAAGGTCAGCGCCGACCTCTTCCAGGGCCTCAACGACGTCGGCTTCCCGCTCGCCCCCAGCGCCGTCACGTACTGGGTCGGTGAGGCCATGCAGGGAACCGACTACCAGGACCTGGACAAGACCCCCGAGAAGACAGCCGCCACCACGGCGACTCTCGCCGCCAACACGGCCCACCTCGCCCGGCAGTTGAAGGCCGCCTCGTATCCGGCGAGCTGACCTGTCCACCGGAGGGACCACGTGCGCGGCTCGGCCGATGGTGTCCCGCCGGGTGGTGCAGGCCGTTGGGATCTGCACAGCGAGCCTGGCATGGGCGAAGCACCTGAGGGCTCGACATAACCGATCGACACCCTGATCTTGATCGGGTTGGCTGGATGGCATGCCAGAGCTGCGAACCGATCGTCTTGTGCTCCGCCGGTGGCGGGAGTCCGACCTCGAACCGTGGGCGGCCATGAACGCGGATCCCGAAGTCCGAGAACACCTGGGAGAACTGCTGACACGGGAGCAAAGCGATGCCGCGGTGGCCCTCATGCAGGCCGAGTTCGACGAGCGAGGTTTCGGGTGGTGGGCGCTCGAAGCACGAGAGACCGGTGAGTTCATCGGCCGTGCCGGACTGGACGAGGTCGGGGAGGACATGCCGTTCGCGGGGGTGGACATCGGGTGGCGGTTGACGCGTTCGGCATGGGGTCACGGTTACGCCACCGAAGCCGCCCTGGCCTGCCTGGCTTTCGGCTTCGAGGCCCTCGGGCTGCCGGAAGTGGTGGCGTCGACGACCGTCCACAACCTTCGTTCCCAGGCAGTGATGCGCCGGATCGGCATGACCCGAGACCCCGCCGACGACTTCGAGGATCCGAGCGTGCCCGAAGGACGGCTTCGCCAGTGTGTCCTGTACCGGACCCCCGCAGAGCGGACCCGGTGATCTTCTCGAGGATCGCTGTGCGACGTGCGACGCGCGACTTCGTTCACAGATGTTTTGACCAGACCCAGCCCGGTAGTCCAGAAAGTGGCGGGTCACTGGCCAATCGCTCCCGGGAGGGTTCGGCAGTGAGCTCGCCACCGGCCGCCCGATCGCAGACATCCTCGGGCGGTCGGCCGCGTTTGCTCCCGTAATCGCCATATCCGGCGTCCGCGCGTCGGCCACCGACAGACGGCGCCGCGGCCGCAGCAACCACACCACCGTTGCCGCGACCCTCCGGGCCATGACCTGCCAGAACCGTCGCGGCCGAACGCGCCGACGGCCGGAGGTCAAGGCAGCGGTGTGCCGCCAGTGGCATTCATGACTTCCGCTGTGATGAAGCCGGCGCCCTGGGAGGCGAGAAAGACGTAAGCAGCTGCCATCTCGGCGGGCTGGGCCGGCCGTCCCAGCGGCGTCTGCTTCCCGAACTCCGTGGTGTCGGGCATGGTCGCCGGAATCAGCGGTGTCCATACGGGTCCGGGTGCCACCGCGTTGACGCGGATGCCGTCGGAGGCGACCATCTGGGCCAGCCCCTGGGTGAAGGTCACGATCGCGCCCTTGGTCATCGCGTAGTCGAGGAGATGAGGACTCGGTTTGTACGCCTGCACCGAGGTCGTGTTGATGATCGATCCCCCTGCGGGGATGTGCGGCAGAGCCAGTTTGCACAGCCAGAACATGCCATAGAGATTGGTGCGCACCACTCGATCGAACTGCGCGGTCGAAATGGCCGCAATACCATCGGGCTGCGACATCTGGTAGGCGGCGTTGTTGACCAGGATGTCTATACGGCCGAACTCGCTCACCGCGCGTTCGACCAATCCGCGGCACTGTTCCTCGTCCCGGATGTCGCAGGGCACCGCGAGGGCCCTGCGACCGGCGTCCTCGACGAGGCGAACGGTCTCCTCGGCCTCCTCGCCCTCCGGGGGCAGGTAAGTGAACAGAACGTCCGCGCCCTCGCGGGCGTATGCGAGCGCGACGGCCCGCCCGATGCCCGAGTCGCCACCCGTCAGAACGGCCTTCCGGTCCTTGAGAAGGCCGCTGCCCCGGTAGGACTTCTCCCCGTGGTCCGGCGGCGGATCCATCGGCCCGGTCCACCCCGGGTGCTGCTGCTCCTGCTGAGGGAAGTCAGGCTGCGGATACTTCTCGACGGGGTCCTGCTGTGCTGCGTCACTCATGCCGACTGCCTTTCCGGACGGTTGAGGAAGGCCCGAGCTCACGGGCTGGAATGCGTTCACCCCGTGACTGAAAAGGGATGCGAAGGGCGCTGCTTCCGTCCCGCCAGGCAGCGAGGAGCACGGCTGCGAGCCGGTCCTCCAGAAAGGTGGTGGCCTGGACGCCGAAGACGATGTCCGGCTCCAGGGCGGGCTCGCTCTCCAGCAGACCGCCCACCACGTCATGTCGTACGACCTGTTCGTGGACCGCGTCCGCCTCGACGTGCTCGTCGTAGAACCGGATGGCGGCCGGTCCGGCACCGATACGGCGCAGCGCCTTCGCCAGTCGGCGCGAGCCCGGGGAGGACGTGACCTCGACGGCGGCGAAGTGTCCGACGAGTGCGCCCCGCAACGCCCGGTGCAGCCCGAACAGGGACATCAGGTTCACGGTGGCGAGTGCCGCGGCCGGGGTGGCGTCGACGTAGTGACCGTACGCCGTCTCCAGGCCGAGGTCGTCCATGAGGTCGGCGAAGAGCCTGGCATGGATCTCCTCAGGGCGCCCCGCACCGAATTCGTCGTACTCGACCGCCACCATCGCCGCCTTGGCGCGGCCGTGCAGCCGGGGGATGACCCAGGCGTGCGGGTCCGCTTCTTTGAGGTGGTAGAGCGAGCGCAGGGCCGCGTACTCCGCCATCTGAGGCGGTTCGCCCTCGCGTTGCAGGTAATGCGTGACGCTGGTTCCGTCGTGGCCGACCGGCTCGATCTGCAGATCGTCGAGCGCCTCCGTCACCGGGACGGAGTCGGGGACGTCGGCACGCAGGGCGGTGAGAAAGTTCTGTTCGAGAGCGCGACGCAGTGCCAGGAGGTCTGGGTCCCATTCGCGCTCTTCTTCCACCTCGGCGAACCCTTGGTAGTGCAGTTCGTACAGCATGTACAGAGCGAGCTGCAGGTCGTCGCCGTAGGGGTCCGCTCCGGCGGCCTCTACCGGTCCCGGCGTCGGCTGCCCGTGCCCGAGAGCCGAGACGACCCCGGCGGACAGCGCCCCACGTGGGGTGGGCAGAGGGGGGCTGGCCAGCCGGGCCTCTTGTCGTACGGACATCACTCGGCTCCCTTCGGCCCGGCTGCCTGGTCGGCCCCGTCGCCGCCCTCGGATCGGCAGCCCGCTGACGACCTGGCGGGCCCAGTCGACTCTCCGTCCGGCTTCACGCGGCGGCGATGACTGGTGTCGCACCAGGGATAGGTGCGACTGCGTCGGCAGGTGCAGATGGCGACGGTGAACCGGCGTGAGACAGTCACGCTGCCGTCCTCCCCGATCACCTCGACCGGCCCCTCCACGAGCAGCGGCCCGTCGGGGTCGACCCGGACACGGCACGCTCGTTCAGGCGTGTTCGGCACGGATGACCACCAGCTCTTCCTCGGCCTCGTCGCCGAGCAGTCCTGTCCGACGCAGCCACGGCAGACGCGACCGCAGCACCGGTCCGAACGGCACCCTGGCCCTGTCCGTGACCCGCGCGGTCATGCCCGCGCGAGCGAGCCGGCCCAAGGTGACGTCCACACCGCAGAGTCCGGAGTGGACGACGAGCAGTACTCCCCTGGGCCGCAGCACCGCTGGGGCGGCGGCACAGATGCGGTCCAGCAGAATCCGGCCGTCGCGTCCCGCGTCCCAGGCCCGAGCAGCGCCTTTACGCGGGGGGCGGGCGTCGGGTGAGGGCACGTAGGGCGGATTGCTGATCACCAGGTCGAACGACTGGCCCGCCACCGCGGCCGTGAGGTCACCGTGACGAACGGTGACGCGCCGGTGGGCGATCAGCGCGTTGAGGCGTGTGGCCAACACGGCCCGTCGGGAGATGTCTACAGCGGTCACCCGAGCGCCCCGTCTCGCCGCCTCCAGCGCCAGAGCGCCACTGCCCGTTCCCAGCTCCAGCACCTGGCTGCCGGAGTTCATGTCCTCACGGCTCATGGCCTGCGCCAGGAGGCGCGTGTCGTGCTGGGGCCTGTACACCCCGGGGGGTGCCAGCAGGAGAGGTGGAACCAAGGGCGTGAGCGTCTGGGTGGTCACTGCGTGCCTCCGATACCGGATACGGCGCGGGCGACCCGGGTCTTCCGCGCATGGACCCACGCCGGATCGGCTGGGAATTGATCAGGCGGACGCGTCATGCGCCCCCTTCAGCGGTGGTCTGCGGTCTGCGGTGCAAACCCCGAGTCGAGTCCTGTTTCTCCCGGCACTCGGGTCTCATGACCGTCATCGCACTGAGTGCCCCTCTGATGGTGATCCACACTTCGGCACTTCGGCGGTGCGTGCCCACAGGGCAGACGTACCGGAGGCGCCGGAGCCGACGTGCCGACTGCCCCTCGTCCTCGCCTTCCGCGCCCCCTCCCCGCTCGGGATCCGAAGGCGCGAGGACGGAGACGGCTCACTCGTCCGCTACGCGCGGCCAGGCGGCACCAGAGAAGCCCGCGCCCCAAGGGTCCCGAACCGGACCGACGCCGCGTCGGTCTCCATACTCTCGGCGGACGGCACGACTGGTTCCCCTGTCCTCGTCGGCCACGCAGGTGATGTCACATGAGGTCCCGGAGGGGGGTCAGGACGCCTCGGCGGCGGCGAGCACCTCGTCGGCGAGCGCCTTGTCGAGGGCCGCGTGGAGCAGTCCGTCCGCCAGCCGCGTCATCTCGCGATCCACGACAAGGCCGCGCAGCTTCTCCGGCGAGACCGGCAGTCCGAGCCGTCGGGCACCATCCAGGGCCTTGCGGTCGACGTACGGCGCGAACTCCGGCCACACGCCTTGTACGTCGCGTTGTACGTCGCGCAGGAAGATATCGGCCCCCGTGGGCCGGATCCCGGGAGTCCAGAAAGGCCTTCTTCGGGTCGGGTTCCTCGCGCAGTCGGCGCAGATCTCTGCCGTACCGTGACAGCAGCAGCCCGGATCCCTCGCCGAGCATGGTCGAGGTGCGCTCGTCGTAGCGTCGGTAGCCGCCTACCTCAAGGGCCACGCGCTGCTGCCAAGACGCGTCGGCCATCGAGCACGGGTTGCGCATACCGGCGTCGAACAGCACCCTGGCCGCTGCCACCGCGATATCGGCCCTGATGCGGGCGCTCAGGAACACGGCGAGCACGAGCGTCTGACAGAGCGGCACCGGGGTGTTGCGCAGCCGGATGCCGGCCTGCGCCGTATAGGTCCCTCGTTGGCTCGGGGCGGCTTCGACCGGCGGCCGGCGGGCCGGTGCTCGTAGCAGGCGCCCGGTTGCCTTCAGGTCGTAGGGGCCGCGCCTGGCGAGGCGGTGTGGTCCGGATGCCCAACCGTACGGCGCTTCTCCTTCAGCTCTGCCTCGAATAGATGATCGACGCCGTGGGCCAGCTGCCCCCGGATCTCGGCTTCGACGCTTCTGAACGGCTCGTAGTAGGTGGCGTTGTAGGCCTCGATGATCTGGAACGTCCAGTGCCCAGGAATGACGTTGCGCCCAAGGATCTCCCGCTCGACGCGGTCGGCGTACGCGGCGTGGCCGGCCTCGCGAAGCAGTCTCACCGCCCGGTCCAGTTCGAAGTCGGCACCGCCCGTCAGCTGATGAAAGTCATACAGGTGACCGCGAGCCCGTTCCGTCGTCTCCAACGCCTTCGACAACGCGCCCAGGGCTTCCACGGTCATGTCGGAGACGCCATCGGGACGCTGATGCGCTTCACCGAGGCCGTCGTAGTGATCGTTCATGAGTTCATGGGTGTCCTGATCAGCGAGATACGCACCTGCCTGCGTCCGATCGAGCGAAGGCGACTGCGGGGGCACGGTCCTGCCGAAGGCCGGGCCGAACCCGCGGCGGCCCCTTCCCGACGTTCCGGGCCCGGGACGTCAATCCTGGAAATCGGGACCCCGGATGCGGACTTGCCCCCTGCACCCGTCAAGGTGGGTACGGGTGCTGGCAGGCGCGTTCGTCGGCATGGAGCAACTCCATGGCCAGGCGGCGAAGGGCCCTGTCGAACGACGTCCCTCTCACACAGAGCGTCCCTCACGCAGACGAGGCCCGACATGAATTCCCGCTCGGCACTTGGCACCTCCGTCTCACCCCACCGCCACCATTCCGAAGTCACTCTGCGGGTGAACCGCAGTCCGCACACGCTCGTCGTCGATCACCGTTCGGTGCTCCTGGACGTGCTGCGCGAGCGTCTCGATCTCATCGGCGCGAAGAAGGTCTGTGACCACGGCCAGTGCGGAGCCTGCACGGTCCTGGTCGACGGTCGTCGCGCCAACAGCTGTCTGTTGCTCGCCGTCGCGCTGGACGGATGCCAGGTCACCACGGTCGAGGGACTCTCCGGCGACGACGCGGGCGACGATCCGCATCCGCTTCAGCGCGCCTTCCTGGACCGTGACGCGTTGCAGTGCGGCTACTGCACTCCGGGGCAGATCTGCAGTGCTCTGGGGTGCTCGACGAGGCCGAAGCGGGCCATCCCTCCCATGTCACCGAGCCCGCCGTCCCCTCCGGGAAGCCCGTCCAGCTGAGCCGGGAGGAGATCCGCGAGCGGATGAGCGGCAACCTCTGCCGGTGCGGCGCGTATCGGCGCATCGTCGAGGCCATTGAGGACGTGATCCCGTGAGGCCCGTCGGCTATGTACGTGCGGACAGTGTCGAGGAGGCCCTCACGGCGTACACCGCGTATCCGGGCGCACGCTATCTGGCCGGCGGCACCAATCTCGTGGACCTGATGAAGCTGGGCGTGGAACAGCCCACCACCCTCGTCGACATCAGCAGGCTCCATCTGGACACGGTCGAGGAGAGGCCCGACGGTGCTCTGCGGATCGGGGCCACTGTCCGCAACAGTGATCTCGCGGCTCATCCCCTGGTCCGCGACCGCTACCCGGTGCTCTCACAAGCACTCCTGGCGGGCGCCTCCGGGCAGTTGCGCACTATGGCCACCACGGGCGGCAACCTGCTCCAGCGCACCCGTTGCCCCTATTTCCAGGACACCGGGAAGCCGTGCAACAAACGCGAGCCGGGCAGCGGTTGCGGTGCCCGGGACGGCGTCCATCGCGAACACGCGGTCCTCGGGCACTCCCCCGAGTGCATCGCCATCCATCCCTCCGACATGGCCGTCGCGCCGGCCGCCCTCGACGCACACGTCGAGTTGTACGGGCCCGAGGGTGCGCGCACGCTGTCGGCCACGGCATTCCACCGGCTGCCCGCCGATCGTCCGGAACGAGACACCGAGATCCGCCCCGGCGAACGCATCACCGCGGTGGTCCTTCCCGCCGACAGAGCCGGGGTGCCGTCCCTTTACCGCAAGGCCCGCGATCGTGCCTCGTACGCGTTCGCCCTCGCTTCCGTCGCGGTGGTGCTCCGGGTGGAGGGTGGCGTTGTGCAGGACGCCGGGATCGCCTTCGGTGCTCTGGCACACCGTCCCTGGCGTGCCCGACGTACCGAGGAGGCACTGATCGGCGCCGCCCCCACGGCCGCCGTTTTCGAGCGTGCCCTGGATCTCGAACTCGAAGCTGCCCGGCCCCTGCGCGACAACGCCTACAAGGTGCGCCTGGCCCGCAGTCTCGCCCTGGACGTCCTGAGACGACTCGCGCCGACCAGCCGCGCCTGAAACGGACTTCGGACGGATTCCAGCCCCGTCACCACCAGGAGGACTTCATGGCCGACACCGACACCGCACTCGGCGCAGCCGTGGAGCGCCGGGAGGGCCCGGACAAGGTGGCGGGCCGGGCCCGGTACGCCGCCGAACACACCGCCACCGGCCGGGCGTACGGCCGGCCCGTGCCCGCCACCATCGCCCGCGGCTCGGTCCGCTCGATCGACACACCGCTGCGCTGGGACTCCCCGGGGTGATCGACGTCCTCACCCCCGAGAACGCTCCGCGACTCACCGAGCTCAGCGGTGATGTCCCCCGCCTGCTGCGGCTGTCCCCCCTCGCACGGGGGCGCCGCCGAGCTGCTCGGCGGCGCTCGCAATGACGTCTCCGCGTGTGCTCCGGACCATTCGGAAGGCGACCGGACCAGAGGTCGCCCAGTGGACTCCTACCGCACCAAGGTCCTGCCTGGCCCGGCTCGACCTCGAAGGCTGAGCAAGCACCCTGCCGACCTGCCTCGGCCGCGGACCCGTCTCTCACTCTCAGGGGCTCGCGGCCGAAGCAGGTCGGCACCAGTCAGGCCCTGCCAGGGCCTCAGCTGCCGAAGGAACCACCGGAGTCGGAGTCCCAGCGCGGACGCTCCTGCTGGGCGCTGCGTTTGCTGCCGGAACCGCCGAGCTGGTGGGGTGTGAGGCGTTCGCTCTCGTCCCCGGCGCGGGGTACCTCCCTCGGTTCCCTGATCTCCCTGGATTCGTGCGCGGGCCCGGATTCGGGAAGCGTGGGCTGCTCATGGGGGGTGGGCGGACTCGGCTCGCGACGGCGCGTCTTGATGCCGAGCCGTACGGCCCACACCAGGGCTGCCACGATGACAAGACCGCCCAGGAAGGCGCCGAACGCGCCGAACGCGGCGTTCGACACGGCGATGTCCCAGTATTTGTCGTTCATGTCGGCCGAGTACCCCCGCGGGTGAAGTGCAGACTCCGGATTGCCCGTTTCCGTGTGGATCGCTGCCGCGAGGACTCCGCAGGGCGTTGGAACACGGACCCGACCGCAGCGCGGCGCAGCCCTTCCAATACGGCCGACTGACGGTCGGCGCGCTCCAGAAGTTCGTCCAAATGCTCGATGAAAAGTCGCCGGTCGGACTCGGCCAGGACTCGCAGAGTGCGCCAGCAGGCCGCCTTGCCCCGCACACCGAGAAGCATGGACTCCAGCTCCACGACGTCACTGAGCGGGGAGCGGGAGAAGAAATGGCCGTTGGGCTTGACGCGGCCCGCCTTCTCGGCCAGCCATCCGAGGGCCACGTTCGCGTGATCGGTGGGCACGCCGAGGTCGGTCATGATCTGCGTCAGCGAGTCACGGTCCCGCTCCACCTGCTGAGCCATGTCGGCCATGACGGTGTCGTGCTCCCGGTCCCCCTGGGTCTGCGCCGCCCGACGGAAGAGTTCCGCGCCCGCGGTCGCGCCGGACAGGTGGTCGTTGAGGTAGATCGCCAGAAGGTGGGCGCTGTTCGGGGCCTTCTGCGAGGACGCCTGGGCGGATGCCGGATCGCCGGCGTCGGTGGAATGCATTTCGCGGTCCACAGAGGCACCCAGTTCGGTCCAGCTGTCCTCGAACTTGGCGAGTCCTTCGCGTTCCAGGGTGTCGGTGACGTCCGCGAAGTCCACACCGACTCGTTCCAGCGCCTCGAAGTGGGCTGCCGCAGCGGCGTGGTCAGCGGCGACCGACGAGTGGCCGCGGACCGTGCCATGGTCCGCGACCGCCGTCAAAGTGGTGCCTGGCATGGTGTTCACCGTGCCCGCGATGACGAGCTCGTCGACGTACATCGTGTCGGGGTACGCCGAGTTCTTCACCCCCGTGGATGCCCACAGAGGCCGCTGCGTGCGGGCTCCGGCCGCAGCGAGAGTCCGCCAGCGAGGTCCGGCGGTCGCCTCCTCGAAAGCCTGGTGGGCGAGCCGGGCATTGGCGATCGCGGACTTGCCCTTGAGAGCCTGCGCCTCCGGGGTCCCCAGGGCATCGAGACGGCGGTCGACCTCGGTGTCGACGCGGGAGACGAAGAACGAGGCGACGGAGTGGATGCCCGTCAGGTCATGGCCGGCGACTCGGGCCTGCTCCAGTCCGGTCATGTACGCGTCCATCACCGCGCGATAGCGGTTCAGGGAGAAGATCAGGGTGACGTTGACGCTGACGCCCTGGGCGACGGCGGCGGTGACCGCCGTCAGTCCTTCACGGGTGGCCGGGATCTTGACGAGCAGGTTCGGCTGGTCGACGCTCTCCCACAACTTGCGTGCCTGGCGGGAAGTGGCGTCGGCGTCCCGCGCCAGCCGGGGATCGACCTCGATCGAGACGCGCCCGTCGGTCCCACCGGTCTGCCGGTACACCGTGCCGAACGTCCGGCAGGCGGCCCGTACATCGTCGGTGGTCAGGGCGAAGACAGCGTCGTCCACGCTCACACCCTCAGCTGCCAGCCGGCGCAGCTGCTCGTTGTACCGGTCGCCCTTGGCCAGCGCCGAAGCGAAGATCGTGGGGTTCGTCGTCACCCCCACGACATGCTTGTCCGCGATCAACTGCTCCAGTTCACCTCCGGCCAGCAGCTCGCGGGACAGGTCGTCCAGCCAGATCGAGACACCAGCGGCGGACAGCTCGGCGAGTGGATCGGACGCGGCGGAAACGGACATGCGAGACCTCCAGAAGTCGGCGGAGCCGGGCACCCGCCCCCGGAATGCCCCAGAGCGCGCGACAGGCGGCGATGCCCGTGAGCGCCAAGGGCGACCGGCGATTCTTCGCCGGCCATCGCGGGCGAAGGGTCCCGAGAAGCTGTGGGCCCAACCCCTCCTCCGACGAGTCGCCCCTACGCCGTCACTCACACCTCGATCTGCTCCTTCATCGGCGGACGCCCCCACCCACCGGCAGACGCCGCCCCTCACCGGCTGGAGCCGCCGTGCTGGGCCGAGTAGTTCAGGCCGATGCCGTTGCTGACGGAGCGGCACGGGTTCCTGGGTGGCGGCCCGGGCACCCGGGGCTCCGCGATCATTCGTCCGCGATGCCTCGCAGACCCGAAAGGAGACACATGCTCTTCCTCGTCGCCGCTTTCCTTCTCCTCGGAGTGGTGGTGGGTGCCGCGGCGCATCTGCCGCTCGCCATCACGCTGACTGCTTCCGTGGCCATCGGCTGCTGGTTGCTCGTTTACGGTCTGCGGAGGCATCGTGCGGGGAACGGCACGGTGCGAAAGCAGGCTTCCTACCGCAGCGGGGAGGCCCGGTGAGCCGATCGATGCCCGAGACGACACCGGCACCGTCCCGCCGCGACCCCTACACCTTGGCCGCCGCATCCTTCATTCTCGGCCTGGTCGGTCTGCTGGTCTTCAATCTCTTTCTGGGGCCGACCGCCATCGCGCTCGGGCTTGTCGCGCTTCATCGCGGTACGACCCATCGCAACCGGGCCTACCTCGGGATGCTGCTCGGTGCGGCAGACCTGGTCGTACTGGCTCTCGTGACCGCGGCCGACAACACCGTCACCTGGCATGTCTGAGCGCGTGTGCGGTCAGTACGCGGACCGGCCCACGGCCGTCAGGGGGTGTCCCCGGACCAGTCCCACAGCTTCGCGTTGCCGGGACGCGGGTCGTAGACGGCACGTGCTCCGGAGCCGAACCGGCCCAGCTCCGTCTCGAGGGCCACACCTGTGCTCCTCCCGTCCGAGGTCCAGCCTGTGATGTCGAGCAGCAAACCGTCCAACGGCCCACCCACGAGCTCGGCATAGTCCCGCCCCCGCTGCGGGCCCTGGCGGGGGTCGTCGTGGTCCGCTCCGTAGACCCGGCCGCGCAGCAGTTGTTCATCGTCCTTGTCCATGGCGTCCACCATCCCAGCCGTCACT
Organism: Streptomyces sp. NPDC005141; assembly: GCF_053599975.1. NCBI lineage: Bacteria > Bacillati > Actinomycetota > Actinomycetes > Kitasatosporales > Streptomycetaceae > Streptomyces > Streptomyces sp. NPDC005141. Next base: position 113,604 of record NZ_JBSFYW010000002.1, read on the forward strand.
GACAATGCGAGTTCTCCTGTCCATGCAGTTGGGCGGAGCCGCCGTGCACGAGGCGACGGCGATGTGGGACGTACGGACGGCCGTACGGAGCGAGCGCGAGGTCTAGCCGATCGAGCTCCGGGTGCCGGCTTCCGGCCCGGCTCGCACCGCCAGGTACGTCTCTCGTAGCCAGGCCGGGCCGGCGTCCCGGTTCTTCACGTACCGCCCGCTCCGTCTCCACGCCGCGGATCAGACCTCAGGCCAGGCCGAACTTCTCGGCATGCACCTGCCTGCGGGGGACCTTCAGACTCCGCAGGCCGCTCAGTACGGCCGAGGTCATGGCGGGCGGGCCGCAGACGTACACGTCGCGTTCGGCGATGTCGGGGACGAGCGCGAGGAGATTCTCGGCTCTCAACGGCGACTCCCCCTGTCCCGTCCGGCCGGTGAGCAGGTGCAGCCGCCCACCGCGGGCGGCGGTGAGTGCGCGCACCTCGTCACCCAGTACGGCGTCTCCCTCGGTGCGGGCCCGGTAGAGCACGACGACATCGCCGGCGGTTTCCTCCTCCAGCAGGGCCCGAACGGGCGTGATCCCCACCCCGCCTGCGATCAGCAGTACCCCGGGCCGCGTGCGATGCAGGGAGGTGAACGCGCCGTACGGTCCCTCGAGGTACGCGCGCGTCCCGACCGGGAGATGCCGCAGGCCGGAGCTCGCGCTGCCGACCGCCTTGGCCGTCAGACGCAGTCCGCGGCCGTTCGGTGCCGCCGACAGCGAGAAGGGATTCGCCGACCACCAGTGGTTGTGCCCGGGGAAGCGCCAGATGAAGAACTGGCCGGCCCGAGCGGGCAGCCTGTCGAGGTTGCGGCCGGTCACGTGCACCGACACCACGTTGTCCGACTCCGGCATCACGGCCTCCACCCGGAACCGGTGGTAGGCGTTGCGCCACACCGGCACCGCAATCCGCCCGGCGAGGAGGGCGCCGAAGGCGAACAGCCACAACGCCCACCAGTAGACCCTTGCGAACGTGGAGGAGGTGAAGGTCGTCGTCTCCCTCAACTGGTGGACGAACGCCAGCCCCAGGGCCACGTACAGCATCAAGTGCAGTCCGTGCCAGATCTCGTAGGGAAGCCTCCGTCGAAGTGGACGGGTGGAGACTGCGCCGATCACCACGATGACGCCCGCTGCCAGCATGCCCAGAAGGGAGGCAGGCACCCCGGCGAGCGCCAGGAACGTCTTCGCCATCGACGCGTCGTCGAGCGTCGCGAATCCGAGCACCACCAACACGGCGTGGGTGAGGACGGTCCACAGCAGCGTGAAACCGACCCACCGGTGCCACACCGTCAGTCGGTCCATGCCGATGCGGCGGTCCAGCCACGGCAGTCGGGCCACCAACAACAGTTGGAACAGCAGGATCAAGGCGGCGTGCAGCCCGAAGAACTTGGCGGTGGTGAGCACCCCGTTCTTCCCGGCACCGGCGCTGAAGAACAAGACCTCGACTATCACCACGTTGACGACGACGAACGTCCACAGCGCCCATCGCGCCGCATCTACCGGAAGCACGGCGCTTCTCGGCACCTGATAACCAGCGGCCACCATCGTTTCCCCCATTACCCCGTCATCGCTGCGCGGCCGCGTTCACGACCGGCGCCCACGATGTCACCAAGACCGAGGATTCCACCCTGTTGCGGACCCCCTCGGTGGGATACGGAAAACGACCCCGTCTCGGTTCACGCGGAACCTCGACAATCTGGACGACCATCCGGATGCCGGCCCCTGCGACCGCGTTCGAGGGCCGTCCGGCCACGTAGACCGACGGGTTGCGTTGAGACATGCCGCTTCGAGGGGTCAGTCGGCAGGCTCGTCGGAGAGTGTCAGATTGGCCCCGGAGGCCGGGTCGAAGACGTGCATCTTGACGGTGTCCACCCACAGTTCGGCCCGGCTGCCCTCGCGCACCCGCGTGGAGGCGTTGAGACGGGTGACGATCTGGTGCCCGCCCGCGCCGGTGTCGGTCATCCCCGAGTCGGCCGCGAGCTCGGCGAGTTCGGAGGTGGCGGTGGGCTGCCACTCGTCCTCGGTGAAGTAGGCGTAGACGTCGGATCCCAGGGATTCGATCACGTCGATGTCCACGCTGAAGGTGGTACCCGATCCGACTCTGCCCTGGTCCACCAGGGCGACGTCCTCGAAGGCCTCCGGGCGCAGCCCCACGATCAGATCCCGGGGGGCGTCGTGCCGCTCCAGGCTGCGGCGCAGCCGGTCGCTGAGGTCGAGATCGCCCACCGAAGTACGCAGACGGCCTTCCTCCACGGTGGCGTGCAGGAAGTTCATCGCGGGCGAACCGATGAACCCGGCGACGAAGAGGTTCTTCGGCTGTTCGTAGAGGCGCTGCGGGGTCCCGATCTGCTGCACCACTCCGCCGCGCATCACCACCACCCGGTCGCCCAGGGTCATGGCTTCGGTCTGGTCGTGGGTGACGTAGACCGTGGTGCTGCCCAGACGTTGCTGGAGGCGGGAGATCTGGGTGCGCATCTGGACGCGGAGCTTCGCGTCCAGATTGGAGAGCGGCTCGTCCATCAAGAACGCCTTGGGGTCGCGCACGATGGCCCGCCCCATCGCCACCCGTTGGCGCTGACCGCCCGAGAGGTTGGCGGGCTTGCGGTCCAGATGTTCCGTCAGGTCGAGGATTCGGGCAGCCTCTTCGACCTTCTCGCGGATGGTCGCCTTGTCCACTTTGGCCAGCCGGAGCGCGAAGCCCATGTTGTCGCGCACACTCATGTGCGGGTAGAGGGCGTAGCTCTGGAAGACCATGGCGATGTCGCGGTCCTTGGGGGTCTTGTCGTTGACGACCTGTCCGTCGATCAGGAGGGTGCCCTCGGTGATGTCCTCCAGCCCAGCGATCATGTTGAGGGTGGTGGACTTACCGCAGCCGGAGGGGCCGACGAGGATGACGAACTCCCCGTCCCCGACCCTGAGGTTGACGTCCTTCACCGCCACCGCACCATCGGGGTAGCGCTTGGTGATGCCTTCGAGAACGATCTCTGCCACGGTCGGTCCTTCTTGTCCTGACGAACGGCTGCCGCCGGTCAGCCCTTGACGGCTCCGGAGGTGAGCCCGGCCACGATGCGCCGCTGGAAGAGCAGCACGAAGACGATGATGGGGATGGTGATCACCACGGCGGCGGCGGCGATCGAACCGGTGGGCTGGGCGAACTGACTGCTCCCGGTGAAGAAGGCGATGGCCGCCGGCACGGTCCGGGCCGCCGAGGTCGAGGTCAGCGAGATCGCGAAGAGAAAGTCGTTCCAGCAGAAGATGAACACCAGGATCGCCGTCGTGAACACTCCCGGCGCCGCGAGCGGAGCGATCACCAGCCGGAACGCCTGAGCCGGGGTGGCACCGTCCACCTTGGCCGCCTTCTCCAGATCCCAGGGGATTTCCCGGAAGAAGGCCGACAGGGTGTAGATGGCGAGCGGCAGAGAGAAGGTCATGTACGGGATGATCAAACCGGTCCAGGTGTCGAAAATGCCGATGATCCGCTCGATGTTGAACAACGGCGAGACCAACGAGATCGGCGGGAACATGGCGATCAGCAGCGACATGCCGATCAGCAGGCTCTTGCCGGGAAAACGGAGCCGGGCGACGGCGTAGGCCGCCATGGTGCCCAGCATCACCGCGATCACCGTGGAGATCAGGGCGATGCCGATGGAATTGATCAGGGCGCGGGTGAACTCGGAGGTCTGGAAGATCCCGTGGTAGTTCTCCCACGTCCACTTGGTCGGGATGAAGCTGCCGTCGGTGAGGGTGCTGGGGTCCTTGAAGGACAGAGCGATGATCCACCAGACCGGGAACAGCGCGTAGGCGATGACCAGGATGTTGACCACGGCCCACCCCGACATCCGTCGTCGTGTGGTGGCGGACATCAGTGTCCCCCTTCCTGAGAGCCGGGGGCGGCCGCTCCGAAGAGTTTGATGAAGGCGAAGGCGATCAACGCCACGCACAGGAAGATGAGTACGGAGATGGCCGAGCCGATGCCGAGGTTGAGCGCGGTGAAGAGGTTGTCGTAGCCCAGGATGGACACCGAGCCGGTGTTGTGTGCGCCGGCCGTGAGGATGTAGATGTTGTCGAAGATCCGGAAGGCGTCCAGGGTCCGGAAGAGCAGGGCGACCAGGATGGCCGGCTTCATCAGGGGGACGGTCACCAGGAAGAAGCGCTGCCAGGCTCCGGCGCCGTCCACCTGGGCCGCGCGCAGCGTCTCCTCCGGCACCAGGGCGAGGCCGGCGAGCAGCAGCAGGGCCATGAAGGGGGTGGTCTTCCACACCTCGGCCAGGATGATCAGGCCGATGGCCGGCCACTGTTCGGTGAGGGGAGCGTCACCGGAGGGCAGGAGATCGGCCAGGTAGCCGGTTTCCGGGGTCCAGGCGTACTGCCAGGAGTAGGCGGCGACCACGGTGACGATGCCGTACGGGATCAGGATGGCCGTACGGACCGTTCCGCGGCCGAAGATGGTGCGGTGCATCACCAGCGCCAGGGCGAATCCGAGGACGAGTTCCACGACCACGGAGACCGCGGTGATGAACACCGTCACCCACAAAGCCTGCCACCAGAACTCGGAGGACAGTACGGCGCCGTAGTTGCTCAGGCCGACGAACCGCGCTTGCTGTGGAAAACGCAGGTCATATCGCTGGAGTGAGAGATAGACCGCGTAGAGGATGGGGTAGGCGGTGACGGCGAGCATGACGATCACGGCGGGTGCGCACAACAGCCAGCCCAACCGGCGCTCCTGCCGGGCCCCTTCGGACAGAACGGGGCCGTCTTTGGGCGCCGGCGCGTCCTGAGGGGCGGTCGGAACCGACTGGGTCACGGGATCAGCCCCTTCGAGTCGAGGGCGTCCTTGATCTGGCCACTGATCTTCTGCACGTCCGGTCTCGGTTCGATCCCGTTCGGCGGCGACAGGGTGTGCGAGATCGCGATGGACACGTTCTGGTAGGCGGGGGTCTTGGGCCGGATGCTGGCGTTCTCCAGGGCCGCCAGAACGGTGGAGGCGAAGGGGTAGTTCTTGACCAATGAGGGGTCCGAGTAGAGCGAGCGGAGCGTGGGCGGGAGCCCGCCCTTGAGCGCCGCGGTCAACTGGTTCTGCCGGTTCCGCAGGCACAGCGCCGCCTCGAAGGCGAACTCGGAGTGACGGGAGTAGGCGCCGATGGCCAGGTCGATGCCGCCGATGGTGGGCCTGGCCGGCCGGCCCTCTCCGACCCCCGGGTAGGGCGCCCATCGGAACTGCTTGAAGAGCTTGGGGTTGTTGGCCTTCATCGAGGGATACACGAAGGGGTAGTTGATCTCGAAGGCCGCGGTGCCGGACTCCATGGCCAGCCGGTTCTGGTCCTCCATCTGATTGGACAGGGACGGGTCGGCCGCGGCCGAGTTGGCCAGAGCCTTCATGATCGAGGCCGCGCGCACGGCGGGTGGGCCCAGCTTGGGAGCCGTGGCGGTGGCGTTCAGGATGGAGCCGCCGGCGCTCTCCACCAGCGTGTTGAACCAGACCGTGAGTCCTTCGTACTGTGCGCCCTGGATCTCCACGTAGTGCGGCTTGCCCCGCTTCGCCAGAACCTCGGCCATCTGGATCATCTCGGCCCAGGTTTTGGGCGGCGTGGGGACCAGGTCCTTGCGGTACCAGAGCAGTTGGGTGTTCGTGTTGTACGGGACGGCGTACAACCGGCCCTTCCACGTGGCCGTCCGCAGCGGGACCTCCAGGGTGTCCCGGGTGGCCGCGGCGCGGTTGTCCCCGGTCCACGGCAGGATCCATTTGGCTTCCGCGAACTCGGCGGGCCAGGTGACGTCCAGCCCGATGATGTCGACCGTGTCGTCCTCGGCGGCGAGCCGGCGCACCAGTTGCTGGCGCTGCCCGTCGGCGGTACGGGGCAGCTTGTTGTAGCTGATCCGGTAGCGCCCACCGGACTGCTTGGAACAGGCACTGGCCGCACTGGCCAACGCACCCGAATCATCGGGGAAGTTGTACCAGTTGAGCGTCACCGGCCCGCCACTTCCGGTATCGCAGCCCGCCAGCAGAGCTGCCGACAGGCACAGAGCGAGCGGAACCCGCAGGAGGCCACGGATGCCGGACGAAAACGCCACCCTCACACTCCTTCCGGACCAGTACGAGAAATCCGGACGGAGAGGAGGAAAGCCCGGACGTGCGACAGGCTAGGCCCGCATCCGGCTTCACCCCGCACGCCTCACCAACCAGTCATCCGAACGGCGGCACTGAGGACGGCACACATCGCACGGAGCCATCCACGACAGGGCTGCGGGCCCGCTGGTCCACCCCTCCACCACTCCACCACCCGCAGCGTCTCGGTGAACCACTCATCGGTGAACAATGCCGACGGCACCGACGGCCAGGTGGGGTGCTTTGACGACGTGCCGGCGGGCCTGCGCGGACTCCACCGGTTTGAGCACCATGCCCAGGCCCGGGGCCCGGCTGTCGGCACCCTTGGCCACGTTTGTGCGTGGTCGCACGGCGGCGAGGGTCGCCTTGATCGGATCTGTCGTGCGCAGATGGATCCAGTGATGCCGATCAGGCCGCACATATTTTGCGGACCATGCACAACCGTTCCGCTGTCCCGCGGGTCACATCAGGCAGGAGCAAACATCTCCAAAGATCACAAGGGGGAAATATGCGATTCAACCGTTCTGTTCTGACAGGCGCCGCCTTAGCCGCCCTGGCGGTGGGGGCCACGACAGCTCTGGCTGCGCCCGCCTCGGCCGCACCGAACACCACGCCGCAGAAGGTCTGCGGGAGCGCCTACAAGACCGTGAACTCGGCTCCCGTCGGCTCACTGGGCACGGTCTACCTGACGTACAACGCCTCGAACGGCAAGAACTGCGTCACGACTATCCGCAAGAACCCGGGCACCGCCGTGGACATGTCCACATGGATCTACGTCCCTGACACCGACCAGGGCGACCAGGACTACGGGCAGTACACCTCGTACGCGGGACCGGCCTACGTGTACGGCAAGGGCCACTGCGTCGACTGGGGCGGCCACATCAACAACGTGTACACCCAGGTATCCGGCTCCAACTGCGCCGCCTTCAAGGAGCAGCGGGTCACCTTCACCCGCTGACCCACCGCTCCTCCCGGCCACCACGCTCCCGCGCCGCCCTCTCCCCTCACCCAGGTCTGGAGAGCCGACGGCCATCGGGCGGGGACCCACAACCCGATGACCGCGCGGGAACCTACTGGCCCGACTCGCCCTGGCAGACTCACCGAGTTCTGCCAGGGCGAGTGCGTCGACGAGACTCGGTGTTGCCCACGGCCGCACCACCTTGTTGAGGTGAGCGTGGTGTCGCTCTACCTGCCGGTTCCGACCGACCTGGTCCTGGACACGGGAACGCGCCGGCCGGCGAGCACGCTGTACATGCGGGTGCGGTACCACCTCTTTCGAACTCGACACCAGCAAGGTGGAGCCCGCGCCCACCGGCCCCAGCACTGTCGTGGTGGCCGGAGCGCAGCTCGTCACCGCTGCCGGCGAGTGCCCCGGTGGGCAGAGAGACTCCCGGCGGGCTCAGGAGCTCATTGGTCGGCAGTCCCTAGGATCGGGTCCACGATCTTGACCCCTGGGAGTTCGGATGAGCGAGGATGTGCGGCCGGAGCCTGGGCTCTCGCCCGAGAGACTGGCCTTCTTCACGGACGCGATCTTCGCTATCGCGATGACACTTCTGGCCGTGGAACTGGAGCGCCCGGACGAAGAGGAGTTGGAGTCGGCTGATGCGCTGGGCCGCTTCCTGGTGGACCAGCGGAGCTCCTATCTGGCGTTCGCGTTGGCGTTCATCCTCCTCTGGTCGGTGTGGCGTCGTCACCACCAGCTGATGGACCGGATCCGCGTGCTGTCGCAGACCTTCGCGTTCTGGCATGCGCCGTTCCTGCTGCTGGTCGCGTTCCTGCCGTTCCCGACGGCAGTCATCGGTTCCGCGATCACCAATCCGATGGCACAGACCCTCTTCGCCGGCACGATGGCGGGCATCCTCTTCTGCGAGGCCGCCCTCAAGGAGGTCTCGGTCGACGCCGGTCTGGTCATCGGCGACGTCGCGGAAGTCCGGAGGCACGCCAACGGTTCGTGGGCGGTGGGCCTTTGCTTCGTCCTGAGCCTCGGTCTCGCCTGGGTGTTCCCCTACGCCTTCGTCCTGTGGTTCCTCGGGCCGCTGGCCGCCGGCTACGGCGGACCACTCGTCTCGCGCCTGCGCACCCGCCACGCGGACCCGCACGACGAGGACGCGCCGCGGACCGGACGGTAGAGAACAGCCATGTCGCTTGTGGCCGTGCGGAGTTCGGACGCCCCCGTGGTCATGGCGCACGAAGTCGATGTCGGTCTCCGGACCGGACGAGACCTTGACGGTGTGGCCGGCTCCCTGACGAACGGCCCGTTCGCCTCGTACGACGTGACGGGGACCGCCGCCAGGGCGCCTGCGGCAACGGCAGCCTCGGCATCGAGGTGGCGGACGAGGCCACCTCGCGGAGCGACCCCGCAGAGAAGGCCGACTCGGCAATGAGGTCGGCTTCTTCGGCGACCGGGTGCCGTCACTGGGCAGGGTCTGGTTCCAGGTCCTCCAGGCACCTGGCACTCGCTCCGCTCCCGCCGACGCCCGGTCCCAGATTCCGCCGGCCGCTCCGGTCGTGGTCGCCGTCCTGCGGAACTTCCTGCGACGGCACATCCGGCTCGACTCGCTCGGCGGGCAGAAGCCGCGATCCTGGATCCGTCGTCGACGTGTACGTGGTGGTGCTCGGACCGGTGCCAAGGAGGCGTCGCCTGGTGCTCATGATCGAAGTCTCCCCCCTACCCGGTGCTCAGCGCACCGGCTGACGGACGGAGATCTGGTTCACGGGCGTCGGCCGAAGAGGGGGCTTGGAGCGGCTATCCCGGCTGATGCCGGTGCGGTATTCGGGCAGTGCCCACTGCCCGCAGCGGGACGGCAACTCCATGCCCGGCTTCGGAGAGGCAGGCAGCCACACAGAATGCAGGCGGGTCTTGCTCAGTCGGCTGGAACCCCTGTCAAGGAGTCGGCGCGGGGCCCAGGCACGGGCGCACAATGCCGGCCCCAGGCACGGGCGCACAGTATGGATGGCGGGCAACGCGTCTCGCTGCGTGGCGAGGACGTTCGAGCCAGGCATGACGGGCCCCGACACCCGGCCCGCACCACAGACCTCCGGGCCGTGTTCTCACCGCCCCGTCCCGAGGCTGCCCCGCTCACCCTCCGGCCGCGCGGGCGGCCCGGGCCGTGGGGAGGTAGCGGAGGCGCTCCGGGAGCAGGGGGACCAGGGTGCGTACGACCGCGCCGAAGCGGCGCAGCCTGCGTTCGTCCCTCGGCGTCCAGGGAACGCCCAGCCGGTCGCGCGCGGCGGGCGGCAGCAGGCCCACGGTGACGAAGACGTGCAGGCGGCCCATCGGCCGGCGGAGCAGCGGCCAGAGTCGGCGCGTCAGTGTGCCCGAACCGGGAGGCGGGGCGATGGGGCGGCGCGGGTCGAGCAGTTCCTGGACCACAGCGGTGCTCTCCAGTTCCTCCTGGATCATCTTGTCGAAGTAGGGCCAGAACTCCTCGGGAGTGCCTGGCATGTCGCGCTCGTTGATGCCGAGGATGGCGCCGAGTTGCAGCAGTTCGTCGTAGAGTCGGCGCTCGTCCTCGGGGGACAGCGGCCGGGACAGATAGCGGGCGGCCCGCAGGAACACCGGGTAGGCGGTGGCGTGCACCCAGGCGTAGTAGGCGGGGGTGAGCGCGTGGTAGCTGCGGCCCCGGGTGTCGGTGCCGCTGATGGTCTTGTGCAGGCGACGCAGGCGGCGCCCTTCCTCGATCGCCCGCTCGCCGCCGTAGACCCACAACTGGAGTGATTCCAGTGAGCGTTCGGCGCGCCCCCAGGGGTCAGTGCGGAACACCGAGTGGTCGTCGACGCCCGCACCGACCGCCGGGTGGGCGACCTGGAGGACGAGGGCGGCGGGCAGCGAGAGCAGCAGCCGTACGTCGCCCGCGATCTCCCACAGGATCGTTCCGGGGGCGAGCGGGGCGGGCTCGGCGGTGGACTTCATGTCACCTCGCTCCCAGCGGGCGTCGCGCGGCGGGATCGGTGCCCGGCCGGTGGGTGGCCCAGTAGGCGATGGCGAGGGATCCGGTGATGCGGAGCGGGGGTGGGACGAGCAGCATCAGGAGCCTCACGACGAGGGCGAAGCGCCGCAGGGCGCGCTGCTGCCGCCGGCTCCAGCCGAGGTGGAGGCGGTCGCGCAGGCGGGGCGGCAGGGTGCCGACGGTGACCAGCAGTGCGTAGTGGGCGGCGATCCGGGCGAAGGGCCGCCAGAGCGGGCCCGGGAGCAGGCGGAACGGCTTGGCGGGGTGGGTGAGTTCGTCGACGACGTCCCGCACGGACTGGTTGTACTCCAGCCGGTTGTCGACCATGTCGTCGTAGTACGCGGTGAACGCCGCCCAGTCCGGGGGTAGATGGTGGTCCTTGAGGCCCCAGACCCGTCCGACGTCCCGCATCTCGCGGTAGTACTCCTCCGTTTCCTCTTCGGTCATGCCCTTGCCGAACACATTCTGTGCGTCGACCGGGCCTTTGACGAGGGTCGCGTGCACCCAGTGATAAGCCTCCGGGTTGAGGGCGTGGTAGCGGCGGCCCGCGGAGTCGGTGCCCTTCATCCCGGCGTGCACGTGGATCAGGCGCCGCGCCTCGTCGGTGGCGGCGCGCTGCCCTCCGTAGATGACGGTGCTCAGCGAGAGCAGGGTGCGGATCAGGCGGGGCCAGGGTTCGGCGCGGAAGTTGCTGTGGTCCGTGACGCCGGCGCCGACGACGGGGTGCGCGACCTGGAGCAGGAGCAGCTGGGGCGCCATGAGGGTGGCACGGGCGTCCCCGAAGTGACGCCAGGCCATTCCGCCCCGGCGCGGCGCCCTCACCGCGGAGGATGTCTCAACTCCCTTGGCGTATAGGGATGTTGGATCGGCGGGCAGGTGCGGCAGGGCAGCCATGACGCCTCCGTTTCTCCGTTGTGTCCGGAGTATTGACGTGCCCCGTGAAACAAGTCAATAGTTTTTGTATCTTCGACTCATCGATGGCCCCCGAGAGCTCGTCGCCATCGCCCCAGCCCTGCGAAAGGGACTCCCCATGAGTGATAGATACGTCTATACCGGAACAAGTACCCCGGGTGCGGGTCGTACGCACTGGAAACGCAGCGCCGTCATGTTCGTCCCCTGCACCCTGGCCGTGGGGGCACTCGGTATCGCTCTCGCCCAGGGAGCGCTCGCCGCGTCCTTCGCCGTCTCGGGCGCCGCGTTCAAGGTCTCCGCCTCGGAGATCACCGCGGATGGCGTGTCGTCGTTCCCCTCCTCCATCGGCGACTCCGCGAACGACGCCAGACCCGTACTGCTGGCCGCCGTCAACAACGGCACGGTCTCCGACGTGTGCGTCTCGCTCAAGCAGAAGCTGCCGCTGGTCGGGGACATCACCATGCTGGTGCACTCGGGGGCGGACAAGCCGCTCGAAGGCAGCAACCTCGTGGTGAACGCGGACGCCCTCACCGGGGGCGGCGGCAAGGTCACCGGAGTCCAGGCAGGCCGGGACGCCTCCACCCTGACCGGTGCGCCCGGTGTCACCGGGCCCAGGGGCACCTTCGGAGTCCAGGCGAGCACAGCCGTGGCCCATGACGTCCGGAGCACCGCGTACGCCGCCAACGGGGGCACCCTCACGCTGGAGAAGCTGGAGATCGAGTTCAGCCGTACCGGCAAGCAGTGCTTCTGACGGCGACGAGGGACGGACTCGGTCATGTTCAGCTTCGTCTTCGGCTTCCTGTCGGAACTGGCGCGCGAGACCGGCGACTGGTTCGACCGGATCCTGCCCGCGCCGCGGCTGCGCCGCTCCCTGCGTGGCTGGCGGCGCAGGCGTCCGTTCTGGGCGGCGGTGTGGATCGTCGCGGGAGGCGTGGAGATGGTCGCCATCCCGCTGGCCCCGCTCCCCTTGATGATCAAGATCGGCGTGGGCGCCATGTCCGCCGTCGGCATCAGTCTGGTGCTGATCGCGGGCGGCCTCTTCTTCCTCTTCAAGCCCGACCAGCGGATGTTCGTCTCCGTCGTCACCGCCATCGCCTCGCTGACCTCGATGGCGACGACGAACCTGGGCGGTTTCGGCGTCGGCATGATGGCCGGGCTGATCGGCTCCTCGATGGCGTTCGGCTGGATGCCCGACCCCGTCCGTGCGGTGGCCGGCGACGACGGGGACCGGCTGTCCGGTCCGTCCGGGGCGGGACCGGGCGATCCGGCGCGGGAAGTCCGTGCCGAGGCCGCACCCGGACCCGGCGCGGCGGGCATGCCCAGGGAGGGTGGTGCCCCGAAGGGCCAGGAGGTCGGTGCCCCAAAAGCCCGTGAGGACCGTGCCCGCTCCGGCAGCCGCCGGACGCCCGCCCGGGGCACGGCCCTCTTCGTGGTGAGCGCGTTGGTGGCGGCGGCCGGACTCCCGGCCGCCGCCACCGCCGCCGCGACACCGGGCACGGACGTGTTCCCGCTCCCCCGGCCCACCCTGGCCTGGCCCTGGGAGTCGGCCCCGTCGCCCTCCCCCACTCCCACGCCCGCTCCGGGCGGTACCGGCTCCGCGTCCGCTCCTCCCGCTGCATCCGGATCACCGCAGGCCACCGGAGGCGCGGACGGCGGCGACTCTCCGGACCAGGACGGCGACCAGAGGACGGAAGAACCGGACGACCGTGCCGGGGCCGCCCAGGTCACGCTCCCGTGTCTCACGGGCGTCGACACCGGGGGGCTCCCCAACCCCGACCAGGAGCTGGAGGAGGCCGCACCCGGCGAGACCTCCGCCGACCCGGACGACCTGACCGCGCTGCGCCCGCCGGTCGTCGTCGGCGACCAGCCGGGCCGCCCCCGGTCCACCTATCCGATCAGCCCCGACTATCCGGAGGTCGGTGCCGACACGCTGACCGCGTACGGCGCCATCATCCACGGCGCGACCTACCTTCCTACCGCCGACGGCGGACGGATGAAGGTGCTGTGGGTGCATGCCGACCGGCTGGTCGCGGACAACTACTCCTTCCGCCTGGAGAGCGCGGGCCGGGTCCAGACGATCGACGTGGACCTCGACATCCCTCAGGTCGACATCTACGTCACGCGGCTCACCGGCTCCATCACCATTCCCGTCCTCGGCGTCGGCACCCCGCGTATCTGCATCGGGGCCGACATCGTCCCGGCGAACCTCCCTATCGCCGTACAGCTGCCGAAGCTGGCGGTGACGGGGGTGGAGGCCGGTCAGGTGCTGGTCGACGCCGAGACCGTCAACTTCGCCGACCTGTCCATACACAGCAGAGGCCGATAGCCCACCCGTCCGAACACGACCAGGACCGATAGGAGACCGCCCCCATGGGCCGCTACAGCCGGCTCCACCGCATCCGGCAGATGGACCCGCAGCAGGACTACGAGGAGATCTTCCGCTGGGTCACGCAGTACGAGTTCCCCTGGGACTACCTCCAGGGCGTCTCGGTCGCCTTCCTGCGGGACTACGGCGTGCCGCGCATCTCGCGGCTCCTGGACCGCACCCAGGAGTTCGAGCGCGCCGGGCAGAAGCGGTACGACGACACCGTGCTGATCGCCCACGAGATGGTCCGCGACGGAATGGAATCCGAGCAGGCCCGTGCCGCCGCCCGCCACCTCAACCGCATCCACGGCCGCTACCGGATACCCAACGAGGACTACCTGTACGTCCTGGCCACGACCGTGGTGGGCCCCAAACGGTGGATCGACCGGTACGGCTGGCGGGCGCTGTCCGAGCAGGAGACCGAGAGCCTCGCGCTCGTGGGGCGGCGCATGGGCGAGCTGATGGGCATCACCGGCATACCCGCCGACTACGCGGGTTTCGCCTGCCTGCATGACACCTACGAGCAGCGGATGTTCGCGTACGACCCGGCCAACCGGCGGGTCGCCGCGGCGACGCTGAGGGTCGTCACCCAGTGGTACCCCAATCTGCTGCGCCCTCTGGTGGCGCGTGCCTCGCTCGCCGTCCTCGACGAACCGCTGCTCGACGCGCTGGGCTTCCGTGCGCAGCCGCGTCCGGTCCGCAGGGCCGCCCACCACGCCCTGCGCACCCGGGCCGCGCTGCTGCGCCACCTGCCGCCGCGGCCCGACTGGTGGCCGTACCGGAACAAGCCCCGCAGCTATCCCTTCGGCTGGACTCTGGACGACCTCGGCCCGCACTGGGCCCACAGCAGGCCGCTCCAGCCCCTCCCGGAGGAAGCGACCGCGGACGCGGCACCCGCACACCGGCCGCCGGTGGACCGGCAGCCGGCCTCCGAACGGACGGCGGACGAGCCACCCGCGGCCGCCACTCCCTCACCGGCGGAGGGAGCACCCGAGACCCTCACTCCCTCCCCCCGTCCGGCGGACGGACCACCCGCGGCCGTAACACCCCCCACCCCTCCGGTGGGCCGTCACACACCTCAGGAGCAGCGATGACCGAGACGGACCGAGAGACCGCGTCCCTCCCCGCGACCTTCACCGTGCGTGCCCCGGCGACGGGCGAGGCGCTCGCCGACCACCCGGTCGACGGACCGGCGGAGGTGGCCCGCGCCGTGAAGCGGGCCGGGTCGGCCGCGGCGGACTGGGCGGCGCTGCCCGCGGCCCGGCGCCGTGACCATCTGCTGCGCTGGAAGCGGAAGCTCGCGTCCTCGCTGGACGACCTCGCGGACTTGATCACGGCGGAGACGGGCAAACCGCGCGGTGACGCGGTGCTGGAAGCGGTCCTGACGCTGGAGCACCTCACCTGGGCGGCCCGGAACGCGGGCCGCGTGCTGCGGCGGCGTGGTGTGCGCACCGGACTGCTGGCGGCCAACCAGCGCGCCACGCTGGTTCACCGGCCGCTCGGTGTGATCGGGGTGATCGGGCCGTGGAACTACCCCCTCTACACCCCGATGGGTTCGATCGGTTACGCCTTGGCGGCCGGCAACGCCGTGGTGTTCAAGCCGTCCGAGTACACGCCGGGGACGGGTGTCCTGGTGGCCGGGCTGTTCGACGAGGCCGTTCCCGAGCACGCAGGGCTGCTCGGCATCGTCACGGGAGCGGCGCCGACGGGCGAGGCGCTGGCCCGGTCCGGTGTCGACAAGGTGGCGTTCACCGGATCACCGGGGACGGCGCGCAAGGTCATGGCGGTGTGCTCGCAGTCGCTGACGCCGTTCCTCGCCGAGTGCGGCGGCAAGGACGCGACCGTCGTCACCGCCGACGCGGACCTCGACGCGGCCGCCGACGCCGTCGTGTGGGGCGCGATGAGCAACGCCGGCCAGACCTGCGCGGGGGTCGAACGTGTCTACGCCGTGCGGGAGGTGCACGCCGCGCTCTGCCGCAAGGTGGTGGGACCGGGCCGGTGCGCTGAGTGTCGGCCCGGGGCCGGACTCCTCGTACGGTCCGATGACGATGCCGGGTCAGGCGGCGGTGGTCCAGCGGCACGTGGACGAGGCGCTGGCGGCCGGTGCGCGTGCGCTGCTGGGCGGATCGGCGTCGGTGTCCGGGGCGTACGTGACGCCGGTCGTCCTGGCCGACGTACCGGAGGACTCGGCCGCGATGAGGGAGGAGACCTTCGGGCCGACGGTGGTGATCAACGCGGTGGCCGACGCGGACGAGGCGGTCGAGCGCGCCAACGCCTCTCCCTACGCACTGGGCGCCTCGGTGTTCAGCGGCGACCGGCGCGCCGGCGCCGCGATCGCCGCCCGGCTGCGGGCCGGTGCGGTCTCCGTCAACTCCGTGCTCGGCTTCGCCGCGGTGCCCGCGCTGCCGTTCGGCGGCTCGGGGGATTCAGGATTCGGACGCATCCATGGCGCGGACGGACTGCGGGCCTTCACCGCGCCCCAGTCCGTCACGGTCCAGCGCTTCGCCCCGCCGGTGAACCTGACCTCCTTCACCGCTCCGGCGGCCGCCAGGGCCCGCGCCGTCTCCTTCGCGCGGTGGCTGCACCAACGGCGCTGAGGCACGGCGCCGAGCACGCGAACCGTCGGGCGCGCAGGGGGCCCGGGGTGGCCGCGCCGCGGCGCAGGGCCGGAGGCGAACCGTGGGCTCGCGTCAGGGGCCGGGGTGCCGGCGCGGCGCCGGACGGGCCGTCAGTCGTACGAGGAGGGGGACGTACCGACGGCGGCGCTGGGGACGCGAACCGTCAGGCGTCGAGGAGCGGGGCGAGGTAACGGCGGGCGAACGCGCGTGCCTGGTCCTCGTCCTCCATCTCGATGCAGCTGGACGGGTTCAGCAGGAAGGAGACCGCGACGCGGATTATGAGCTCGGCGACCGGCCGGGGGTCGGATTCGGGGTGTCCTTCCGCCTGCTGGGCCCGGCGCAGATGCGCTGTCAGGTAGTCGCAGGTGGCCGCGAGCGAGGGCCCGCCCTGAACGGTCAGGTAGGGCAGCACCACCTCGGGTTCCAGGCGCAGCAGGCCGCCGAAGAGCGGATGGGCCCTGGTGTACCGCAGGGCCACCACGAAGCCCTCGACCACCCGCTCGGCCATGGTCGGCAGGGGCGCCACCGCGGCGTCCAGCTTCTGGAAGAACCTGCTCCCCTCGCGCAGCAGGCAGGCCTCGACCAGTCCGTCCTTGCTCTGGAAGCGGCGGTAGACCGTGACGCGCGAGACCCCGGCCCGCTTGGCCACGTCGTCCACCGAGGAGCGGCGCAGGCCGAAGGTCGTGAACTGCTCCAGCGCGGCGTCCAGGATGCGCCGCGCCAGCTTTTCCTCCGTCTCGGGCCGGGCGATGGCCCTCGCGAGCAGGGAGTCGTTCGCAGATGTCTTCATGGTGCTCCTCACGATACCGCCACATCCACCCACAAGAGACTATGAGACATAAAGCATTTCTTTGTAACCCACCCGGAACCCGGAGGACCCCCATGGGCACTCGACTCACCCCGGAGCAGGCCGACTTCGTCGCGGCCGTCCGCGACTTCGCCAAACGTGAATGCGGCACGCGCGAACAGCGCGACGCACTGACCTGGAGCGGCCGTGAGCCGCACAGCGCCGAGCTCTATGCCAGGCTCGCCGGCTTCGGCTGGCTCGGTGTGTGCCTGCCGGAGGAGTACGGCGGTGCGGGCGGCGGGCTGGCCGATGCCTGCCTGTTCCTGGAGGAGACCTCCTACGGGATGGTCCCCGCGGGCGGCTTCATCACCACCGTCATCACCGCCAAGGCCTACGAGCGGTTCGGCACCGAGCGGCAGAAGGCCGAGGTACTCGCGGGTGCGGTGCGGGGCGCGGTCCTCGCCATCGCGATGTCGGAGCCGGCGGCGGGCTCCGACGTGGGCGCGCTGAGCTGCCGCGCGCGACGGGGCCCGGACGGCGACTGGATGATCGACGGTCAGAAGACCTGGATCTCCAACGCCCACGTGGCCGACAGCATCCTGCTCGTGGCGCGCACCGGCGGGGCCAAGCACGCCGGGCTGACGATGTTCCACGTTCCGGCCGGCACGCCCGGGATGGAGATCCGGGGCATCGAGACCATGGGCGGCCGGGAGGTCAACGACGTCTTCTTCAGCGGCGTGCGGCTGCCCGCGGACGCCGTCGTCGGGGAGGTCGACAACGGCTGGCGGCAGCTGATGGCCGGGCTGAACTACGAACGCCTCTTCCTGGCCGCCAACATGCTCGGCCTGGCCCGCCGCGCCTTCGACGACGCCGTCGCCTACGTCCGTGAGCGCGAACAGTTCGGCCGGCCCGTCGGCTCGTTCCAGGCGCTGCGGCACCGGATCGCCGATCTCGCCACGGAGATCGAGTGCACCCGGCTGCTGGTCCGGGAGGTGGCCGCGGACTGCGACGCCGAACCGGACCGGCTCTTCCCCCGCGAGGCGTCCATGGCCAAGCTCAAGGCCACCGAGACCGCCAAGCGGGCCGCTCTCGAAGGCATGCAGATGATGGGCGGCTACGGCTACGCCACCGAGTACGACATGGAACGCCATCTGCGGGCGGCGGTCGTCTCCACCGTCTACGGCGGGACGAGCGAGATCCAGCGGGACGTGATCGGCAAGAGCTTCGGGCTCTGACGGACGCGACACGGCGGCGGGCACTCCCCCTCCGGGGTGGAGCGCCCGCCGCCGTGTTCCGGCCCCGGGATCAGCCCTCGTACAGCTGCGTCAGCGCGGCGTCGTACTTCTCGCGGATGACCCGCCGCCGCATCTTCAGCGACGGCGTCAGCTCGCCGGTCGCCGGGCCCCACTCCTCGGCCAGCAGCGTATGGCGCTTGACCTGCTCGGTGCGGTTGAGCCGGGAGTTGGCCACGGCCACCGCCCGGTCCACCTCCTCCCCTACGGCAGGATGCGCCGCCAGGGCCGTCAGGTCGCCGCCGGTGTCGATGCCGTGGGCGGCCGCCCAGGCCGGTGCATCCTCCGGGTCGAGGACCAGCAGCGCCACGAGGTAGGAACGGTTGTCGCCGTGGACGAGGGCCTGCCCGATCAGCGGGTGCTCCTTGAGGGCGTTCTCCACCAGGGCCGGGGAGACGTTCTTGCCCGTCGAGGTGATGATCATCTCCTTCTTGCGGTCGGTGATCCAGAGGTAGCCGTCCTCGTCCAGGCGCCCGATGTCACCGGTGCGCAGCCAGCCGTCCTCCTCCACCGCCGGGCGCACCGTGCCGTCCTCCCGCAGATAGCCCGAGAACACCGTCGCGCCGCGCACCTCGATCTCGCCGTCCGCGGCGATCCGGACCTCGGCCGAGGAAACGGGCCGCCCGACCGAGCCGAGCCGGAATCCGGTGCGGGGACTGTTGGCGGTCGCCACCCCCGTGGTCTCCGTCAGCCCCCAGGCGTCCATGATCACGATCCCGAACCCGGCCCAGAACCGCACCACGTCGATCGGCAAGGGCGCCGACGCGCAGGCCGCCCAGGAGACCCGGTCCAGCCCGCCCGCCGCCAGCAGCGGCAGCAGGACCCGCTCCCGGTGCCGGGCATAGGCGGCCTCGAGTCCGGCGGGCGGATCCTCTCCCCGCTCCCGGTGGGCGACATGCTCGCGCGCCACCCGCGCGGCCTCCTCGATGACCGCCTGCTGTTCCGCCGGAAGCAGCGACAGGATGGACCGGACGGTGGCGGCGAGCTTCTCCCACACGCGCGGTACGCCGAAGAACTGGGCCGGGCGCACCTCGCGCACCGTCGCGGGGAGGGCCGCCGGATCGGGACACAGGTAGACGTGGGACGCACGGTGGCACGGCAGGTAGATGCCGAGCATGCGTTCCGCGATGTGCGCGAACGGCAGGTAGCAGATGTGCTCGACGTGCGGCGGCAGTTCCACGACCTCGTCCAGCGCGTGGGCGTTGGCCAGCACGTGCCGGTGGTTGAGCACCACGCCCTTGGGTTCTCCGGTGGTCCCGGAGGTGTAGACGACCGTCAGCGGATCCTCCGGCCGGGCCGTGTCCAGGGACTTCGCGAACTGCTCCGGCACCGGTTCCCGGCCGAGCGCGGCGTACGGGAAGTGGCCGTCCTCCGCCCCGGGTTCCACGACGACGAGCCGGTCCAGGGGGGTGTCGGCGTCGTCGAGCAGCGGCGCCCACAGTGCCACCTGCGTCCGGCCCTCGACGACGGCGATCCGTGCCCGGCAGTTGCGGGCGATGTGGGTGACCTGTTCGGCGGCCGAGGTGCCGTAGACACTGACAGGCACCGCGCCGAGGCGGACCAGCGCCAGGTCGGACAGCCAGTGCTCGGGCCGGTTGGCCATCATGAGCAGGACGTGGTCGCCTCGGCCGACGCCGAGCGCCGCGTAGCCGGCCGCGAGCCGCGTGGTCTGCTCCCGGACCTTGGATTAGGTGAGTGTGCTCCAGCCGTTCTCGGCGATTCCCGTTCCGGTGCCGTCCACCTGCCGCCAGGACAGGGCGGGCAGGTCGGCGTACCGGCGGGCGTTGCGTTCCAGCAGCAGTGGCACGGTCTGTCCGGCCGGTTCCGCTGGTGGTTCCCCAGTGGTGCGCGGGGCTGTCGTCATCTAACTCGGCCTCCTGGCGGTCGGGTGCTCGGTGTCGTGGGGGGGCGCGGCTCAGCCGTCGGTGAAGGTCTCGCCGCGCTCGGCCTTGCGCCGCAGCAGTCCGGGCGGCGTGAACCGCTCGCCGTGCAGGTCGGCCAGTTCGAGGGCGCGGGCGACGAGGCCCGGCAGGCCGTCCGGTTAGCCGTTGACGTACTGCAGGACGCCACCGGTCCAGGCCGGGAATCCGATGCCCGGCAGGGAACCGACGTTGGCGTCCGCCAAGGACACCAGTACTTCGTCCTCCAGGCAGCGCACCGCGTCGCGGTCAATGGACCGAGGCCGATCCCGCCGGCTCGACTCCGGCACTCCGCCCAACCGCCCTGCGCGGCCGCGCGACTGACTCGTTCCGCGTGAGTCAGTGTCAGTGGTCCCGCATACGGTTCTCCAATGGATCACCAGCGGTCGTCACCTCGCCAGGAGGACAACTGACCTGAGTCAGTCGAAGAGGGCAACGAGTCCATTCACCCAGATCGCGAGAAACGCAAGGACCGCCACCAGGCATCCGGCCCCTGAGAGGAAGTCGGTGAGGGCGCTTCCCTTGGTGTCTGCGCTCCTGCCAGATGGCACCGTGTCCCAGTCGACGGGGCGTCCCATGGCATCGGAGCAGGCCGCTCGTACTTCTGCCAGTTGCCTTATGGCGAAGGGCGATTGGGCGAGCGACTCAGGGCCGTGCCAGGCAAGTGCCCGCATGCGCTGCGGAGCCGTGCGGTATCTCGCCTCGAAGGCGGAGGTCTCAGCTGGGTCCCGGTCCTGTTCGAGGTACATCCATCGACCCGCTTCCGCAGGCTCTCCGTACAGTCGGTACACCTCGGCCAGGCGACGCCGAAGCTTCAGGTCGTTCGGATAGGACGACACCAGCCCGCGCAGGCGCTGGCGTGCGACCGGGACCCGGCCGGCGGCCAGGTCTGCGTCGGCTCGGGCAAGAGTGTCTCTCATTGGCATAAGCGCATGATCGGGTACCGCAGCGACCTGCGTCGAACTGGATTCTCGCTCAGTAGTCGCTCGCCCCGTGGTCACCGTTCGATGAGATCGGCTGAACTTCACCGAGCCGGGACGCCGGCGGTTCCTGGACAGCTCCCCGGCACCAAATGTGGCTCGGACTCGTGATGTTCACCTTGCTAGCGTGACTGCATGGGACGTCGTCGATATCGGCACTTGGTTGTTGGCTCCGAGCGCTTCCGCTGGTGGGTCAACCACCAGCATGTGCCGGCGTCGGACTCAGGCAGCACGGTCGGACGACACTCGTGCCGCGAGGTCCTTGTGCTCCGGCTCGAGGGCTCACCGGGTGTCATGCGCATCGCGTTCGGGTCGGGTCCCGGTCTTGTGGTGGGCGGGGGTGGTTGGGGTGCTCACGATGGAGGCGTCAGCCGGGTCAGTGGCGGCTACCTCAATCTCCACCGGCCCGCGACAGTAAGGGCGTTGATCGATGAGGTTCTGGCAGACGGGCATGGTTTCCGGCCCGGCGCAGAACTCGACGGGTGGCGGCTCTTCGACGCTGCTGGTGAGTCGACTTCCACCGGAGCGGCGTGAATCGTCACCCGGTCCAACCGAATGAGGCATGGAAAGATCTGGTGGCATGATCGTGAGACCGTCCGACGACCTGGCCGCCGCCATCGCCCGCCTGGGTGGTGAGGAGGACGAACAGGTCTGGAGCGACCTGTTCGACGATTTGTGTCACCAGCGTTCCGTCTACGACGACAGCTTCCTCGCCCTCCCGTACCTGGCGTCCATCGCGAACGACCAGGCACCCGGGGCGCCCGGCGAAGCCGTGCTGATGGCGGGCCTCTGCGCCGAAGTCCTCGCGGTCTGGGAGCAGGTTGAGGTGAGTTGCCTGTGAGCAACGCTCTCGCACGGCTCGACGCCGTGGACTGGACGGCGCTGAGGCATGCCTACGGGGTGGCCGATGACGTGCCTGTGATGCTGCGGGACCTCTACCGGCCGGAGAAGGCCGCCGCCGCTGCCGGTGATCTGCGCACCCACGTCCACCACCAGGGAGGCGGGGTCTATTCCTCGGCTCCGGCCGCTCTTCCCTACATCGTCTCGGCCGCGGCGGACCCGGCCATCGCCGCGGACGTCCGCCACGAACTCCTCTGCCTCATCGGAGCTCTGGCCGATGCGGGGAACACCGCAGTAGCCCGCTTCGTCACCCCCGGCTGGCCCGCCGCGTGGGACCTGGCGGTGGCGGACCTGCTGCCGCTGCTCGACGACCCGGTGGCGGTGAACCGCACCGCCGTCGCGTACGCCCTCGCCGAGGCGCACCGCCGGGCCGACGAGGTGATCGCCGCGCTGCGGGCGCGATGGAATGCGGAACCCGAACCGCGGACACGGCTCCAACTCATCAGCTCGATCGGCTCGTTGACCGCCCACGCGGGTGACCGGCGGGGCGCCTCCCTCAGCTGGCTGCGCGAACTCATGGACGGCGCCGACCCCTCCGTACGCCTCGTCGCCGTGCAGGCTCTGCGCCGCGCCTTGCCGGGGCAGGAGGACACCGCGTACGCGCGGGCGGTGTCCGAGGTGATGTCGGGCAGCGAACCCGAGATGTGGCGGCCGGGCGACAATACGGCCAAGGCTTCGGTTGTCTGGGCCGTCGGCCTCTTGGGAGCGGACCATACAAGCCTGGCCGACGTGACCCGCAGACTGCTCGGGCACCGGGACGCCTCCGTGCGCGCGGGCGCGCTGCAAGTGGCCGCCCAGGCGCTCAGTTGTCGGCGCTCCGCCGTTGCGGAGCTGCTGCCGATGGTGGCCCGTTCGCTGTCCGACCCCGAGCCCGACAACCGGCTCTTCGCCGCCCGGGTCCTGGGAATGTGCGGGGACGCCGCCCGCCCTTGGGCGGACGCACTGGCAGCCATGGTGACGGACGAGGGCGAGCCCTGTCCGGCCACGCAGTCCCACGCGCTCTGGGCCCTGTCGCGGCTCGGTGACGTGCGGTGCGTGCCACCGTTGGCCCGGCGCCTGGCCGGCGCACGGCTCGGGTTCGCGTACCACTCGTCCCACGCCGACGGCTGGTGGACGTACGACCTGAGTCTGAACGAGGTGGCCGGAGGGCTCGGTTCACACGTCGACGTGCTGCTTCCCCCGGTGCGCGCCCGGCTCACCACGGCCTGCACCCTCGACGAACGCCGCGCCCTGTGCCAGCTGTTGGAGTCATGGGGTGCCGCAGCCGCCCCCGCGATCCCGGACCTGCTCGGGCTCCTGGACACCGACGCCGCGGTATGGGCGCTGGACGCCCTCGCCGCGATCGGACCGGCCGCGGCCGAGGCGGTGCCCCGTGCACGGCTGCGTGCCCTGCTCGACGCCCCGCCCCCGGGCCAGACGTTCGCGCCGCGCTGCCTGGCGCTCGCCTACGGGCGGTTGACCGGCGACCGCAAGCCCGCGCTCGAGCTGCTGCTTCCGCAGCTCGGCGAACTGTACGGCCGGGAGAGCGCCGCCCTGCTGCTGGGGGAACTGGGGTCGGCGGGCGCCGAGTACGCCGAACGGCTGCGCGAGCTGCTCCCCCTGCGCCAAGGGGGCTGGCTGCCGCTGCGCGTCGGCGAGGCGCTGTGGCGGATCACCGGACGGGCCGACGAGGTCGTCCCGGTCCTCGTCCGGGCGATCACCCCGTTCGCCGAACGGGGCGGCGCCTACCCGGCGGTCATCGAGACGGTGAAGCTGCTGGCCGAGATCGGTGCGGACGCCGCCCCCGCGGAACCCGCCCTGAGGGCGTTCCTCGGCACCGACGAGCGGCCCGTCCGGCACGGAACCTGGCGCTCCGTCCCCGAGGACGACGTGCTGTGCGGCGCCGCTCGCGCCGCACTCCTCGCCATCTCCACGCCTGGCACTGCCGGCTGACGCCCCCGCGGTCCCGGTCCCGAAACCATCATGAGGCCGAGCAGGTGGCCGTCACCGGTCACGGAGATGCCGGCGACGGCACCGACGGGAATGGCATCGACGGGAACTGCGCACCCCGCGGTGGCGGCCAGGGCCGTGCCGCTCAACCGCTGTGGTGGATCCTTGGGCGGAACGGCTTCGCTGCGGTCGACGAGCCCGGACGCCATGCGGGAGGGGCCGTGCCTCGTGAGGTCGGGGCGGGTGGGGCGTCCTCGGTGACGATGCGGAGCATGGGCTGATCGACCAGCGCTTTCTGCAATCCGGCGAGGCCTTCGGTCAGCGCGGTGCGCTGGTGGCCGGGCATGCTGTCGAGGGCCTGGATGAGGAGTTGGTCGCGGCGTTCGCGGAGCTGGGCCAAGTGCCGGCGGCCGGCGTGGGTCGCAAACAGCGTTACTTCCCGCCGGCTGTCGGGGCAGGGCCGGCGTTCGACGAAGCCGAGGGCCTGGAGGCGGTCGACCAGACGGCTGACCGAGGGAGGCGCGGCGCCCAGGAGCCGGGTGAGGACGCGCATACGGATCCCGTTCTCACGGTCGACGATGTACATCACGCGCAGCTGGGAGACGGGGACGTACGGCGGTGGGCCGTCGTTACGGGCCTGTTCCCACATGACGTCGAAGAGTTCGACGATGCTGCCGGCCTGACGGGCCGCGGCGTGGACGGAGTCGGGGGTCGGGGTGGGGCGGGTGCGCTCGGTCATGCGTTTCCCATCCGAGGGACCGGGTCCCCGCTGCTGGTGTGCGAGCGCGTCGGACGTCAGCCGCGGGTGTCCGGTCCGGAGAGACGGTGCTCTTGGCCGACGTCATCGACGGGTGTGCCATGGTCTGGCGTATGACGATATGCCATGCGTCGGGGCTCGGCGTGACCGCCGGTTCCGGTCGCGCCGCCAGGGACGAGGTGGTCCAGGGTGCCGGTGATGTCCAGCATCCGCTCGAGAGCCGGTGGGCGGCCGTCCAGATGCAGGACGACGTGCGCGGAGGTAGTGCGGCGATGGAGCATCAGGAGCATGGCCAGGCCCATGGAATCGATGCCGTCGAGGCCGGTGCAGTCCAGGTGCAGGGCACGCAGGCCGGGGTTGCCGGCGAGCTGCCGCGTGGCGCCGGCCAGGAACTGCTCGGCGCTGTCGTAGTCCAGGAACCCGTGCACCTCCAGGTGCACGACGTCGTCGTCGGCGCTCGGCGCGGTGATCAGGCGCAGGTGGGCGGACTCGAACCCGGCGGGTGGCGTCATGCGGTGTTCCTGGAGTCGGAGGCGGCAACGGAGAGTGCCGCGGTGAGGCGGTCGGCGGCCTGGTCGAGCATGAGAGTGGCCCGGGGGAAGTCTTTGAGCTGCTCGCTCAGGATGTCCAGGGCCGGGGTGAGCGAATGGGCGGGGACGTTGCGGGCGGTGAGGATGCCGGCCGTCCAGGTGAGGAAGTCGGTGAACAGTTCCGGATCGCCGGTGTAGAGGGCGGTGGCCAGGAAGTCCACGATGTGCGCGATGTCCGCGGCGGTGTGCTCGCGCTGTGCGGCGGCGTAGTCGCGCATGGCGGGGAAGCGCTCTTCCAGTCCGCCCATGACTGTGCGCACCAGGGACGTGCGGGTGCGGGCGACCATGGTGTACTCCTGGTCGGCCAGGTGCGGCAGGTCGTCGATGGGCTGGTGCGCCGGCGCGGGGCGGGGCAGCGGTCCGTGGTCGAGCCGGTCCGCGGCGGTCCTCGCGTCGAAGGCCCAGACGTCGGCGCCGAGCAGGCGGGCGTACCGGCCGTCCTGGCCGAAGGCGGCCCCGCCGGCCAGGACGGGTGTTGAGGTGGCCTGCACCGCGGTGATCGTGGCGTGTGCGGTCGGCAGGCGGGTGGCGATCGAACCGGAGAGGGCCACCAGTTCGGGCCCGGTCTGGTGGATGTGGGTGATCAGGTGACCGGCGGAGACCTGTGCACCGAGGTAGTCGACCTCCCATCCGCGCAGCTTCAGCACTTCGGCCAGGAGGCGGGCGGGCAGGCCGTGCCATTCCCCGTCCACGCAGGCCACCGTCACCCTGCCCCGGCCGATGGCGGTGTGGGCGGAGCAGTGGTGGGACAGGGCCGCGATGGCGCGGTCGTTGATGGCGGTGGCGGCGTGTTCCCGGGCCACGGTGAGCCGGTTGGCGGCCCACTCCTCGCCGACCTTGCGCTGGACGGGGGCGATCAGGTCCAGGAGGACACTCTCGGCTGGTGAGCCGTCTTCCAGCGCGCCGAAGACCGCGTGGGTGGCCGCCTGCTCGTCGCTGGTGGAGACCGCCTCCCACAGCTGGTCCCTCCGGCGTTCCTGCGGAACGGTCGAGATGAAGGTCATGCGGTGAACCTGCCCCGGGTGTGGCCGTCCACCGCACTGAGATGCTGGGAACGCGGGGCGGCGATGACCATGACGGCCATGTCGTCGTGCGCCGCGGATCCCACCCACTGGGAGGCGAGCATCTGCACGTGCTCCACGATCGCCTCGGCCGGCATCCCCGCACACGTCGCCAGTGCGTCCTTCAACCGGCCCTCACCGAACATCTCGTCGCCCAGCGGGCCGCCCCTTGCCTCGGTGATGCCGTCGGTGAACAGTACGCAGGACTCACCGGGCGCCAGCGTCTCGTGAATGGTCGTCGCGCGAACCTTGGGGAGGACCCCGACCAGAGTGCCGCGGGAGCTGCCTTCTTCGACGGTGCCGTCGCACCGCACGATCAGAACCGGTGGGTGCCCGGCGCTGGTCACCCGAAGCCGTACGGAACCCGCCTCGCGTACGGCTGAGGCCATGACGAGTGTGGCGAATCGGGTGTGGTGGGAGTTGATGAGCGCCCCGTTGAGCAGGTCGATCATCCGCTGGTGGTCACCGGCCATCGGCAGCAGCGCGTGAAGTGTGTTGCGGATCTTTCCCGTGAGGACGGCGGCTTCCAGGCCCTTGCCGCACACATCGCCCAGCACCGCGAAGGACGCCTCGCCCTCGGTGGCGGCGGGATGGACATCGTAGAAGTCGCCGCCGATGCGCTCGTGGTCCTTCGAGGGGCGGTAGCCGCCGGCGAAGTCCACACCGGAGATCTGGTGCAGGACCGGCGGGAGCAAATCCCGCATCAAGGTCCGGGAGAGGGAGGACTGTTCGGCGTAGAGGCGTGCCGCGGACATCGCGGCGCCGGCGCGGGCAGCGAAGAGACGGGCGAAGACCTCCTCGGCCTGGCTGAACGCGGTTTCCCCGCTGCGGCGGAGCAGGATCAGGGCGCCGGCGGGCACACCGTGCCCGGGCAGCGGCGTCACGACGATCGAACCGACCGTGCCGAACCCGTCGGGCACCAGCCAGGCCGGAGCGGACGCGGGATCGATCCACCGCGACGGTACCGGCGGGAAGCCCTGGAGGGCCTGCCCCAGGCCGGGAACGTCCTCGGGATCGACATCCCACTCGAAGCGCTGCGGCGCCCCGCCGCGCAGGCAGACCACGACCGGCAGCCGGTGGGCGCTGCGTGGCGCGATGACCAGCGCGGCGTCCGCGAGATGCTCGGCCGCGAGTTGTGCGGTCACGTCCATGCACCGCTCCAGATTCAGCGACGAGAGCAAAGTGTTGGAGGCCTCGGTGAGGAACGCGGTCCGTTCACGTTCCATCCGCAGGGCTTCACGGGCCAGTCGGTGGTCGGTGTCGTCCACGAGCCACCACACGACGTCCCCGTCGTCCTGCACGGTGGGATGAGCCTCGAAACTGCGCTCCCCCACCGGGCCCGACGCCGGCGCGTCCTCGTTCCGGCCGTCCGCCGCCCGGCGCGCATGTCCGTCCACGAGCCAGGCCGGTACGGCGCCGGCCAGGGCGGCACCGGAGCTGATTCGGGGGAAGAGACCGGTGGCCTTCGCGTTGGCGTGGCGCACCGTACCGGCGGGATCCACGACCAGGACCGGGTAGGGCACAGACCTCCATGCCACATGAGCCGGAGCGTCAGTGCTCACGGCGTGTTCCTGCTGAGTGGAAGTCACAAATACGAAGGCCCGCTGCGCGAACCCCTCACCTCATCCGGTCGAGAATGTTGTCCTGCGGCAACCATCCTCTACCGGCCACCTCGTGGCAACCCACCCTCTGCGGCCCGCGCCGATCCCGGGCCGCCCCTTCACACACCTGCGGCCTCGGCGCAGCGGAACGACGCTCCGGCCCGCGGGAGGGCAAGCCACCGCGCCGGACAGGAAGTGCAGGTCAGAGCGCTGCAATCACGCCACGGCCCGCCAGGGCGACGCATCCATCTCAACGGGATACGTGAAGAAGCCGGGAAGAGGGTGAAGGTTCACGCGAGTCGACGCAGGCGGGCAGGTGCGGTGAGACCTAGTCCCGGGCGGCGCCGACCCGGCCAGTCATCACAGGACGCTCCGCGGGGCCGCACGACACCTCGAGGGACAACCGAAGATGGGATGAAAGGGACTGAAGTGGAGAAATCTACCAATGGTGGGGCCGGTGAGCGGCCCGACGGAATCCCTCCGTCCGTCTGCCAGGGCATCAGCCGCTGGACCGGCCCGCCGACCGAGTGCGGTGCTGTCCCCGGATGGCTTCCTCCAGGGCGATACGGATGCCGAGGTTGAGCTCGCCGCTGGGTGCCCAGGCGGTGAGGAGTTCCGCGATGCGGCGCAGGGTGATGTCGGTGCGCTGGGAGACCTCTGTCAGGACGGTCCGGGCCTGGTCCGCGTGCAGGCGCCCGAGGGCCATCACGACGCCCATCGCCTGCTCTGTCACCGCGTGGTTGACCCAGTCGTGCCGTGGCCGGCTCACTCGCTCCCGCAGTGCCACCCCCTCATCCGTGGCAGCGGCGAGCGATTCGTCGCGCGGGACTTCGGTTGCGGCCCGCGGCCTACCGGTATCACCAGGCTGCTGCGGGGACCTGGTCGACTCAGTGGCCACTTCGCGATTCCTGATCTATCGCGTCAAACTCTTGCGCTCCCTCGCCGGTCGACAGCGCATCCGCCGCCTCCCGACGGTGCCGGCCCAGATCTTCGTCGTCCAGCCGTGCTCCGGCGTCCTGAAACTCGTGGAACGGGTCCTGTGCGTCCGCCTCGACCACGCGGCTCGTCTCGCTCATCACGTCTCATCTCCTGTCCTCGGTCGCCTCGTGGGCGGCACGGATTCCCCAGCGCAGGCCTTACGAGCCTCTTCTTGCGCACACGTCTCCTCCAGCGGAGTGGAGTCGGGACGGGTCGGCGAACTCGCCCGCGCGAGCTCTGGCAGGCGCCACGGCACGATGCGGCTCCTCACCGCTCGCCGGCCGACCAGGCCCCGGGCGGCTCTGCCTCACACCGAGTTCCCAGCGCAGCGGAACCCACGCCTCGGCGACCGCTCCGACACTCACGAAGATCGAGAAGTTCCGAGTGGAGGTCGGCGCCGCACTCGAGCTCATCGTCCAGGCGGCTCTGCAGCTCGCAGGGCGTCTCACAATGTGCCTGCCCTCCGGGCCGATGTCCGGCTGCGTCGTGATGCTCGCGGCGAGAGGCCCGGTTGACGGAGGGTCAGGCAGGGACGTTGCGCGCTCCGCTCGTCCCGCGCGGTGCGGCATGGTGGACCGGCCGGCCTGCCTTCGGGGGCTCAAGGCGTCGTAGGGACAGGGTGGCGGTGACCAGGAGGCCGGTAAAGACAGTGAGGAGGAGTGCGGAGACCCACATCTGCCGGCTTCCGAGTGACTGCCAGGCCGTCCAGAGAGTGGATGCGCTCCACAGCAGGATGCCCATCCCATAGAAGGCGCGGACACGGTGCAGCTGTCGCACGGCCCGCAGGAACATGACGCGTTCGGTCTTCGGTGCCATGGCGCCCCGTGTACCCCGATATGGCGGCAGTCACCTTCCTCTACGGACTTTCACCCGCCCACACCGGCACACCCCGCCGGTCGGTCCCGCGAAGGAAGTGACGACCAGGGGGAGAGCGCTGACCGTGGCCGCTCACGCGCATGCGTGATCAACGGTCGTCACTCCGGTGTCATGCTTCCGGAGGGCGGCTCCATGTGAAGGTCAGGGCTTCAGAGGCGGGCCGAGCGGAGCCGTTGCTGCGCTCAGGCCACGCCTCCCGGGTCGTACGGCATGATGTCGCCCATGCGTAGAGCGGTGAGCGGGGGGCTCCGCCGACTGTGGCCGTGGCGCGCACGCGACGAGTCGGCGCTCGCCGAGCTCGAGGCCGAGATCACCACGTTCGGTGAGGCTCTGAACGCCCATGAGTTCAGCCCCGGCCAGCATGGCGCCACCGATGAGATGCGGACCGAGCTGACACGAGCCCTCGACGCGTACGAACAGGCGAAGCGGGACTTCGTCGGCGGCCGGAGGCGGGCGGACGCACTGGACGTCCTGCGCACGCTGGACGAGGGCAGGTTTGCGCTGGCCTGTCTGGACGCGCTGCTCGCTGGTGGGCCGCTGCCGAGCGCATGCCGCTGTGCTTTTTCGACGCCCGGCACGGGCGGGCCGCCCGGCAGGTCAGCTGGGCGCCTCCTGGGGGTGTCGTCCGCGACATCGCCGTGTGCGCAGCGGACGCGGTCCGCTTGGCAGAGCGCCCGGGTCCGGTCTCCCCGGGACCGGGTCCCGTCAGCGGACTTCCTGGCGAACGGCCACGCGCGGCCAGGTTTCCCACACCGTCGCGGGCGATCGCTCCACAAGCACAGGTCAGCGGGGAGGGAAGCAGCGGAGAGCAGACGCACCAGCTGGCGATGCCGTCGTACCGCCCGGCTGTCATGGTGTTCTCGACGAGCGAGCAGGGGCGGGTCAACCTGCGTTTCGAGGGGATGACGGGACGCTCCTCACGCCACTACCGGCTCTCCGGCGACGGCACCCGCATCACCGCTCGGATCCCACTGCCGGGAGGGAAGAAAGCAGTTGCCTTCCGGGTGTTTGCCGCCGACGGCCGGAAGCCGTGGACGGTCGCTCCGGCACCGCTGCGAGAAGTCCCCCGTTTCCACGACCGGATCAATGGCACCGGGTCCGATGTCGTGCACTACCGAGGGGGGCCGGGTCCGGGCGTTCTGCAGTACGAGGGACCGAGCGTGATTCAGCTGGAGGCCCTCGACGATCGCCTCGCCTACTGGGTGACGGTGGCCGAGGGCAGTGCCAGAGAGCAAATGTTCCAGTGGCCGGGCCCCGGCTACTACCAGGTGCGCTCGGCGGGGGCCTGGAGTCTTGCCGCAACGTGACGTAGCCGGACCACTGGGGTTGCCTCGAGTGCCGGAGCAGTCCGCGAAGAGGCCGCATCACCGCAGAAGGAGAAACTCACCCAGGGCGGAGGGTGCGCTCCCGCCGTGCGCAGCGGCGCAGGCCAGGCCGAACGCACTGGACTCGGGACGATCGACACCGCGTCGGGAATCGACGCCCGGGTCCAGTCCGCGTCAGCCGCCCACAGGGGCAGCGGCTGATTCGGTGACGGCGGCACTCACCCGCAACGGTTGGCGTGGTTGAAGTCCAGGACCACGCGCTCGGGGCTGTGCAGCTTGTAGACCTTGTACGTGGGCTTGGTCTGGAACGCGGTGCCGAAGGAGACCACCCCTTCGAAGTCTCCGGTCAGGGCGAGACCCTTGAGCTTGGACAACTGGATCTTCACCAGCCGGGGACCCTTGTAGAGCGAATTGCCCGCGTCGTCGTGGCCTACCGCGGGAGAGAGCCTGATGTTCAGGAAGTACTTCCCCGCAAGGGGGACCTTCTTCCCGGAAGGATCGTAACGAAGTGTCTTGATCGGCTTCACGCTGACGGTCGGGGCGCTGCCCCGGACGTCGATGACGAGCCGGTCGAAGGTGCAGTGCCCGGCCCACCGGGCGTTGACGACGCGCGCGGGCGGCGAAGCCTTCGCGGAGGTCTCCGGCTGCATGGCCGCGGAGGCGGGGACTGTGCTGCCGACGGCGGTGAGAACGACGCCCGCGACGATGGCTGCTCGGGATCGGTGATGTTGCATGACGCCCCCAGATGTTCCTGGTGAAGGGGACAGACGATTTCACTATGGGAGACACACTCGGGGTCCCCATGGTTGCACCGCCAGAGCCTTATTGTTCCCCGCCTCGGACGAGCAGTGCCTTAACAAGGCTCAAGCCCGGCCTCCGCGGTCCGTCCGCTGCGGCGTCCGTGTGGTTGATCATTCCCGCGTGCCGACCCTACGTCCCGTCTCGGCCCGTCATCGGGGCCGGCCGCATCAGCCTCCAGCGGGACCCCCGACGAGTTGTGTGCGCGCCGCAGGCCGGATCAGGCGTCGGCGGCGGCCGCGCGCACGGCCGCGTACACGGCCCTGGCGAGCCGGGCGCCCCACAACGAACGGGGCCCGGCGAAGGCCTGCACCTCATCCCCGGGACACGGGCTGCGCGCGGCAATACACACGGCGTCAGTGGGGGTGCCGGAGCAGTCGTATCCGGCATCGAGCAGAGCCTGCACCTTGGCTTCTGTAACGGTACTCACCGTGTTCACCAGCGCTGCCTCACTCAGCGCCACCGGAAGCGCGGCAATGATGTTGATCGTGCCCGGCGCAGTCGGAAGAGGTACGCCCTCGGCCGAGGATGCGGCCCACCCCCGGACCCCCAGTCCCGCCGTGACGACCGCCTCGACGCCGCTGTCGCGGGCGCTGCCGTAGAGGGTCACATCGGCGGCCGTCATCAGCCCGACCCCCGGCCCCTGCACGCCGACAGCACCGGCCAGCTCGGCAAGGTGCCGATCGGGGTCGGTGCGCCGGTAACCGTGGGAGACCTGGGCGTTCAGGACCCAAGCTCGCTCTTCGATGCCGCCGCCAAGGACTGCGCTGCTGACCATCCGCCAGCCGGCGCCCGCCCGCCAGAGCAGTGCGCCCAGCCGCTCGCCCTCCTCGAAGCGGATGAGCTGCTGCACGGGAATCAGTCCGGCGGCGGGTCGGGGTGGCGGGATGACGACAGTCACCGGGCAGGACTCCTTGCAGGGCGGGGACGGGCTGATCGTACGCGTGGCCATCCGCACAGCGGCGCGCCCACCGCTGCCGCACAAGGGCTGCCTGTACTTCACGGGAGCCAGCGCGTTCTTCGCGGGAGCCTGTGCGTTCTTCGCCCTGCCTTCGGCTCGACCCGGTTGCGCCGACTGGGCTGTGAGAAGGACGAGTTCGAAGGCTCAACCCCTGACGGACCCCGAGGAGATGCTCCCCGCCCCGCGGGGTTGGCGGGAAGGCCGACACCGGAAGACACACGTGAGACATCAAGCATCAGCGGGACCTCTACGGCGTCGAGGTCTGCGTGTCCGCAGTGACGACCGGCGGTCTGGCACACGCCCTCCTGGTCGTGGCCGGTCGCGATCGGGGTCACGCTGGGGCGTCGGCGCGCTGGGCTCGTTCCTCGCCGGCGGCATCAGCACCGGCACTGCGCGTCTCAGCTTCCGCCCTCGCGGCGAAGCTGTGCGGAGAGATGGTGTTGCAGGGGCTGACCCACCGCTGCGAGATCATGGAGGAAGTCGAGGGTGTTCTCGTCCGTGAGGGTGTATCGGCGGCGGGTGGCGACGACCTCCTTGGCCGTGGGGGCGAGCGCCACCTGCTGGGTCGTGAGATCCACCGCACGGTCGGTCGCACGCCCTACCAGGATTTCCGCGATGCCGGTGGGCTGGGTGATCAACGCCTCCACGTATCCATCGGTCTGAATCCGCCACCAGCCGCTCTCCCTGGCCGACGGGCGCAGCGGAGTGCCGTCCGTGTCCAGCAGCCAGGCGCGCGTCTCGTAGTGGAGGAAGGGCCGGCCGTCGTGGCTGAAGGTGACCTCCTGCTCGTAGGCGAATTCCTCCGTGAGCGTCGGGTAGCTTCCTCGGCCCCGTCCGACCCAGGTGCCGAGAAATCCGATCACCGGCGCGAGCAGCGTGTGCGGCGCGGGCGCCTGGTCCGACCGGAGTGCATCGGGGTACGGGTGCTTCCGAACGGGGTCGCCCATGAAATGCGCTCCTGGGTTGGGGCCAATACCGCGTGGCAGCCTAGTACTCCAGCAGCGGTTCGCTATCTGGCCTGGTCAGAGGCGTTGTCGGGATGTAGTTGGCTGTCGGCAAGTCAGGGGTGGTCTTGGCGGACTGCCCCTCCAACGAGTGGATTGAGAACTGTCTGGGCTGTGATCCGGGCAGCCTCCCAGCGTGATCGACGACCTCGCGGACGCGGCCTGGGACCAGGAACTCAACGACCTCTTTCTCCGCATCGGGCACCGCTTCGGCCGCGCCGACCTGCGACACCGAATGCGTGACTATGTCCGGGCCCTGCTCGGTCCAGTCGGCCGCAAGAACGGCTGGCAGCTGGCCGAATACGCCGGCCACCACACCCCCGACGGTCTCCAGCGGCTGCTGAACGGGGCAACCTGGGATGCCGACGATGTCCGTGATGACCTGCAGACATACGTCGCCGAGAAGCTTGGTGAGGACGGCGGAGTCCTCATCCTCGACGACACCGGCTTCGTCAAAAAAGGCATCACCTCCGCAGGCGTGCAAAGGCAGTACTCCGGGACCGCCGGCCGCACCGAAAACTGCCAGATCGGCGTCTTCGCCGCCTATGCCACCACCCGCGGCCGGGCCCTGGTCGACCGAGAGCTGTATCTCCCCAAGTCCTGGACGGACAATCGCCCACGCTGCCGCGCCGCGAAGATCCCCGACGAACGGACCTTCGCCACCAAAGGCGCACTGGCCAGGGCCATCGTGCTGCGCGCACTCGTCTCGCCACTGCCGGTCGACTGGGTCACCGCCGATTCCGCCTACGGCCAGGAATGGCGCTTTCGACGCATGCTCGAAGAAGTCGCCATCGGCTATGTCCTGGCAGTCCCGAAGTCCCAGCATGTGCCCCGCTTCGGCCGCATCGACCATCTCTTCACGCAGGCGCCGGATGAGGCATGGGAAAAGCGCTCGTGCGGCGACGGCGCCAAGGGCCCACGCATTTACCACTGGGCAGCCGCCCAACTCCCGTCGATCGAGGACTTCGACGGCGAGGCGCCTACACATCAGCGCTGGGCACTGGCCCGTCGCAGTGTCACTAGGCCCGATGAGATCGCCTACTACCTCGGCTATGCACCGGCTGGCACGGATATCGACCAGCTGGTGCGGGTCGCCGGGCGGCGGTGGGCCATTGAGGAATGCTTCCAGGCCGCAAAGAACGAGTGCGGCCTGGACCAGTACGAAGTCCGCCGCTATGTCGGCTGGATGCGACACATCACCCTGGCCATGCTCGCCCACGCCTTTCTCGCGGCAACGGCAGCCCAGGCAGCCTCAAAAGGGGATGCAGAAACGGTTTTGGCGCCCTGGTTCCGCTCACCGTGGCAGAAGTCCGCCGACTCCTGGCAACTCGCCCCACCCCAAAACCAGGGCGGCCGTCTCGCCTTCACACGGTGAGCTGGTCGCGATGGCGGCGCAGACGCCAGGCCGTCGCCCGCCACTGCCACTACCGGCGACGAGCCCACTCGTTGGAGGGGCAGTCCGCCAAGACCACCCCTGAATTGCCGACAGCCAACTACACTCCCGACAACGCCTCTGACCAGGCCAGATAGCGAACCGCTGCTGGAGTACTAGTACTCCAGCCGTAGATCGTGATCTTCACGCCGGAGCGGCTTGTCGTCGACGGTTGCGGCCTGAAAGCGGGCTTGAGGGCGGCGTCGCCGCTCGGACCAGCGCGTTTCCCGGATCGTCCTTCGTAGCGCGGCCCTTCACCCATGGCTGCCGCCGCCACAGACCCGTCCATGGATTCCGCCCGGGCGGCCGAGCGAAGTCATGACCAGCGCCGGTGAGAGGCTGGGCGCAGTTCGGTACCAGGTGCTCCCGCCGCGAATCCGCGTGCTGCTCGAAGCTGACACGGCATGGAACCCATGGGTAGTGCACCAGCTATCGACTCACGGGCGCTCTGACATGACATGACCGGAACTCCACGGTCAGCCATATGGACATCGCGAGAGGCGGCGTGCTGTGATGCCAAGGGCCCCTTTCCAACGATGAAAAGAGCGGATGAGGTCTCGGCGGACTGATTTCACTCTGCACTGACGCACCCTCAGAGAACGCTCGCAGCCCGCGCGTTGCCCGCAAGCGGGAGGCTGGATCCGGGTCTCGACCGGCATGACGGAGAAGCGCCTCCCGACCGACTGCAGATCGGAGTTGCGCATGACGGCCGCTTCAAAGAGGCGACACCTCAGATCCGTACGACAGCAGATATGTGTCGCCGCTGCCCTCGCTCTCGCCGCCACCACGACGCCGGCAGGTGCCGACTCAGCGTCGGCTGATGGTGCGCACAGCCATCGAATCCCCACCCTCTCGTCCGGAGACGCCCGCTTCGAGATCCTCTCGCCCACGCTGATCCGCACTGAATACGCGGGCGATCGGAAGTTCACCGACGAGCCGACGTTCAATGCCATCGGCCGCAGCGGGTTCGAACCGGCCGCTTACAGCGCCAGGACGTCCAACGGCTGGCTCACCATCAGCACAAGCGCGATGAGCCTGCGCTACAAGGTTGGCTCCGGGCCCTTCAGTGCCCAGAACCTCTCGGTGCGGGGCGCGGCGGGCCGCACTCCTGTGACTGCCACCCCCTGGCAGCGTCTGACCTGCACGCTCGGCACACTGTGCGAGGCCGAGAATCTCCATCTCAACGGGCTTTCCGTCGCTTCCGACCACGGCGGCCACACCGGGACCGGCTTCGCGGCGGGATTCGAAGGCACCGGCAGCTCGGCGTCCGCTGACATCGATGTCAAGGACGCCGGGACCTTTCAGCTCGACCTGCGATACGCCAACTCCCGTGGGGGCGACGGCCAGACCCGGACACGCACCTTGACGCTCTCCGTGGACGGCGGCGCTCAGCAGACGGTGTCCTTGCCCACCACGGCGAACTGGGACACGTGGAACGTCTCCCCGGCAACCGTCCAACTCGGCGCGGGCCACCACACGCTCACCCTGACCCGGACCGCCTCGGACTCCGGCAATGTCAATCTGGACAGCGTCGCGCTCGTCCGGCCCGGCGAGGCATACCCGCCCGTCTCCAGCACCGCGATCACGGGCTGCC
Source organism: Streptomyces sp. NPDC005141 (assembly GCF_053599975.1). Taxonomy (NCBI): domain Bacteria; kingdom Bacillati; phylum Actinomycetota; class Actinomycetes; order Kitasatosporales; family Streptomycetaceae; genus Streptomyces; species Streptomyces sp. NPDC005141. The sequence continues at coordinate 150,367 of NZ_JBSFYW010000002.1, forward strand.
TGTACGGCACGAGTTGCGAGGCGGAGGCAGGACGCATCGGCGGCACGGCGGTCAGCGCCGCCGATCACAAGGGCTATGCCGGCAGCGCCTTCGTCGGTGAGCTCAACCAAGGATCGAGCCTGACGACCCATGTGGTCGGCGTGCCCGCCGACGGCGTCTACACCCTCCGCGTCCCGCTACGCCAACGGCGTCGGTGGCGACGGTCTCCACCAGACACGCACCGCCACCGTTTCCGCCGCCGGCACCGACACCACCTTGTCGTTCCCCGCGACCAAGAACTGGGGCGATTGGCAGTCGGCCTCGGTGCCCGTCACTCTTACGGCGGGCGCGGACGACATCACCCTCGGCTGTCCCGGCACGGCCAGCTGCCACATCAACGCGGACACCATCTCGGTGGCCGCCCCCACGACGGCCGCGCCCCCACCGCACATCGCGCTGGGCGGATACCGCCGAGGCCTCGACGGCGTGACCGGCAGCGAAGACTCCCTCGTCACCACACCCGGTCTGCTCAACCAGGACGGTTGGTACCTACTCGACGACACGCCGTCAGCGCTGTACGACACCACTACAGGGAAGGCTGTGCCCCGCCCCGGCCATGGTGGCGCGCCGTACCAGGACGGCTACGTCTTCGGCTACGGACACGACTACAAGCAGGGGCTCGCCGATCTGGCCGCACTGACCGGACCGCCCGCACTGCTGCCGCAGTGGGCCTACGGCGTCTGGTACTCGGAGTACATCGACCGCACCGCGGCGGACTACCAGAACACCATCCTCCCGGCGTTCCGCTCCGAGGGCACCCCGCTGGACGTCCTGGTCACCGACACGGACTTCAAAGCCGTGAACAATTGGAGCGGTTGGGAGATGGATCCCGCGAAGTTCCCCGATCCCGAGGGCTTCTTCGACTGGTCCGCTTCCCAGGGACTGCACAACACACTCAATGTGCACCCCAGCATCCTCGCGTCCGATCCCCAGTTCGCCCAGGCACAGGCCACGGCCAAGGGCAAGCTGACGAAGGGCGGCTGCGCCTCGGGCGCCGACGTCGAGAACAACTGCTACACCTTCGACTTCGGCGACCCGGACCAGCTCAAGGCATACATGGACCTGCACCGGACCATGGACCGGCAAGGCAACGACTTCTGGTGGCTCGACTGGTGCTGCGACGCATCGCAGTCGTCGCTGCCGGGGGTGACCCCGGACGCGTGGATCAACCAGCAGTACGCCGCCGCCGGCGCCAAGGCCCTCGGCCGCGGATTCGTTCTCTCCCGTGCGTACGGCTCGTTGCAGGCGGCCGGGTACAGCGGCCAGCAGGGGCTGCCGACCGGGCCGTGGGCGGACAAGCGCACCACCGTCCACTTCACCGGCGACACTTCCTCGACGTGGGGCACATTGAAGCTGGCGGTCGGCTACACCCCCGGAGAGTCCGCCGCGACCGGGATGGCTGCCATCACCCACGACATCGGAGGGCACAACGACACGACAGGGCTGGCCGGTTCGGAGACGTACACCGAGGGCGGGCAGACCCGTACGACGCACAAGCTGCCCGACGACCTGTACGCCCGCTGGGTCCAGTTCGGTGCCTTCCAGCCGATCGACCGCCTGCACAGCAACCACAGCGACCGGCTGCCCTGGCAGTACGGCACGGCGGCGCGGCAGTCGGCCGACACGTTCCTCAATCTCCGCGAGAACCTGGTGCCCTACACCTACACGCTCGCGGAGGAGGCGAACCGCACCGGTGTGCCGATCGTCCGCCCCACCTACCTGGAGTACCCCGACGAGCCCGAGGCGTACGCTGCCGCGAACAGCGAGTACTTCTACGGCTCCGACGTGCTGGTCGCCCCCGTGACCACGCCGGGCGCTTCTGCCAACACCTCGGTGTGGCTCCCACCCGGCCGGTGGACCAACTACTTCACCGGCGAGACCTACGCCGGAGGGGTCACCCGGGAGGTGACCACCGACCTGAACTCGATGCCGGTGTTCATCAAGGCAGGCGCAATCCTGCCCACCCGCACCCACAACGTGTCCAGCAACGACCGAAACCCCCTGACCGACGTCACGCTCACCGTCGCCGCCGGTGCGTCGGGGTCGTTCCACCTCTACGAGGACGATGGGTCCACCGAACAGAAGGGCCGGAGCGCCACGACGACAATCCGGTACAGGCAGAAGGGTTCGCACCACACGGTGTCGATCCGTCCGGTGCAAGGTTCCTTCCCCGGCCAGGTGGAGACCCGCAAGTGGACACTCTCCCTCCTGGGGACTCACGCACCCACCGAGGTCTCAGCGACCGGCGTACGACTGTCACCGCACGCCTACCACTGGGACAGCGCCTCGAAGGTTCTGACCATCGCGCTCCCACGCCACAGCGTGCACACCCCGATCACCGTCACCTACCAGTAGGAAGGCTCAAGTAGCCTCCGCCCAGCACCCGTCGTCGGCTGCGGAGCGGCGCGCACCGCGCCCGCTCCGGCAGTCCGGGGCGAGCCCAGGCCGCGCGGCGAGATGACGCAGGGCCCGCACGGTGGTGAACCGGATGACGGAGACACCACGTCTGCCGGACCGCGAGCCTGCGGGTCGCTGCCTGTGGGGCTGTTCAGGCCAGGACGGCGGGCTTGAGTACCTCCTGGCACCACTGACGGAAGGTGGTGTGGTGGGCGCGGGCGTGGCCAGAGCCCGCTGTTCGGCGTCGTGGATGCCGTTGTTCTGGGCGATGCCCATGTCGACCAGGCCCTGCGCCCAGGCGTCGCTCATCCCGTACTGGACCATCGTCGCTTTGTATGTCTCGTCGTCGACCCGCTGGAAGCGGATCGGGCGCTCCAGGATCTCGGTCAGCACCTGGGCCATGGCGTCCCGTGACAGGAAGTCGGGGCCGATGACCGGTACGGTCTCCTGCCCGATCCAGGAGTCGTCGGTCAGGAGGCGGACGGCGGCTGCGGCGATGTCGCGGGTGGCGACGGTCGCCGGCGGGCGGTCCGCGGTGTTCGGCATGAAGATCATCCCCTGCTCGCTCCGCCTCAGCGGAGACCAACCGTGAACGGATCATCGAGGCCGCAACCCGGCTGCTCGCGGAAGAGGAACGCGAGTCGGTGTCGACTCGTGCGGTGAGCACGGCGGCCGGCGTCCAGGCGCCGACGATCTACCGCCTCTTCGGAGACAAGCAGGGCTTGCTCGACGCGGTCACGGCGCACGGCTTCGCACCCACCTCGGGGACCGGTCTTGAACCCACGGGTGATCCGGTCGACGACCTGCGCACCCGCCCGCGGCTACTGCCGCCGGCTTCGGCGCCTCGCCACTGACGCACCGCCACCGCGCCCTGCCCTGCCCTGCCCTGCCCTGCCCTGCCCTGCCCTGCCCTGCCCGCCACCGTGTACCGCGGAGAACGACCGATTGTCGACTTGTATGAGGGATCGCCGCGGAAAAATCCGGCCAACCTGGCATGGCATCACCGGCATTACGCCCGGGTAACCGGCCGTGCCCGACGAGAGGCACGCGGGTTACATCTACGTCCGGCGCGAACCAGATCCGGCGGTCGCGGTCGAGGCAAGGATTCCGCTCAGGAGGCGAGCCAGGCTCCCTAGGGATTCCGCATCGCGCTCCCGCCTCACCAAGTCTCCCCGCTTTCGCAGTTCAGCATTCACCTGCCGAAACACCTGCTCATCCAGGAGATAGGCCCATCGCGCGATCCCCAGGCCGCGCGTGACCTTCACCAGAGTCTCGATGGTCAGATTCGTACCCTCCGCCGACTCCGCGGCGACCAGGGTGCGTTTCGAGACATCTGTGCGCTCAGCCAGCTCCGAGAGAGTAAACGGACCTTCTGGGTGATATTGCCGGATATGGCGCAGGCGGCGAGCGATCGCGGGCATCACCGCCCCACCGTCCTGCTCGTCCCGCTCGTCCGAGGGTGGGGCGGAGCCCCAGGTCCATCCGGTGGTGCTGTTGGCCATTTCCAGACCTCCGGTGCAATTTATTGCGACGTCGATCCTGTGAACTTGAAATGATTATTGACCGTTCTGTCGCATCGCCCCTAAGCTCTGCAGCAGCTGTGTGAAACGGGGGTAGAGGTATGAGGGCCAAAAAGCGCTGGCAGATTGAACGTAAAAACATCGACATGCCGTCGTCCTCTCGCGTGAGGCGACGGCGATCCGGTGTGGTCCATGAGCTCATCCCATGCACCTCGATTGTCTCGAACAGGCATATTCCGCGTCGGATATCGAGGGAACATAAATGCAGGTAAACTTCTTGGGCGCCATGGAGATAGTAGAGGACGGGATCTCGGTTGCGCTGGCCGGCGAGAAGCTTCGTGCCATCATCGCAACACTCGCTCTCTCGCCCGGAGTCTCGGTTTCCTCGAACGATCTCATCGATGAATTATGGGGCGAGCGTCCGCCGAGGAATGCCGCAAACTCCCTTCAGAGTCACATCGCCCGACTGCGTCGCATTCTTGCGGAAGGCTCCGGCAAGCCGGATGTGCGGGAGATCATCGAGACCAGTTCCTCCGGATACGTACTGCGTATCGGAGTCGGCGACGTCGACGCTCTCCGGTTCGAGCGGTGCGTGGCGTCGACGGAACGGATCGGTCATTCGCCGCAGCAGGTGGCCGACCGGCTCACCGAAGCACTCGCACTGTGGCGAGGACCCGCACTTCTGGACGCGGGTCCCGGAATGATCTGCCGAACGGCCTACGCAGGCCTTGAGGAGACCCGGCTGATCGCCCACGAGCGGCTGATCGACGCACGGCTCGCGTTGGGCGAATACCAGAGCACGGTCCCGGAGATCGAACAGCTGTACATGCAATACCCTCTGCGGGAACGGTTCTGCGAGCAGTTCATGACCGCACTGTATTACTCGGGCCGGCAGGCGGAGGCACTCGATGCCTATCAGCGCACACGCCATCGCCTCGCCCACGATCTGGGCCTCGAACCGAGCGAGAGGCTGCAGACAAAGTTCCAGAGAATCCTGAACCATTCATCGGTGGGTCGGTGAATCGACCTCGCCCCTCAAATGGAGTTCGTCACCCTGAGGATCTGCCAGATGGCTCCGGGGCGCACACTTCCCGCGAAGGCCAGATATTCTGGAAGTATCAGGTCGGGCGCCCACTTCTCCTTGTACGCAAGTTGGCTACGGGACGGATAGACAGCCTCACCACGCTCTGCGAGCAGTCGCATGAATTTCGCCGTGAGCGGACTGTGACCAGGCAGCTCATGCTCGGGACGCAGTCCCGTGAACGGAGTGAAACCGAAGTGCAGCCATTCCGCGTCCTCCGCCCGGAAGACATCCATGGCTGTGGAATTCAACGCTTCCATCACGCCGGGCGGGGTCTCTGCACCCCGCCGGCTCAGGTCATGCAGCCACCCCGGACTGGATCCGTAGGAGGGCGAGTAGGAGATGTAGGCGATCGGTTCATCGTTCAAGAAGCCGACGAAGAGCCTGCGATATTCCTGGGCCAGCCCTCCGAGCTGACCCACCAGGAAGGCGATCTCCTTCGCGTGCCGGCCCTTTGACTTCAGCCAGTTCTTGTCGATCTGCTCCATCTGTTCGGCGTACCGGCTGAAATCTACCTCGCGCACCTCCAGTCCACTTCGTTTGGCGCGCGATATCTTGTTCCGCAGTTTGACGAATTTCGAACCTCGCAGCGAGAACTCCGACAGTTTGACGGAGTATGACGCCCCGACCTGGTTGACCACGAAACCTTCGGAGTCATACAGTCCGATATCTGCCGGCTGAAGCTGTATCGCGGCGATGCGACTCCTCTCTTTCTCCGCGAACTTCTTGAACTCCCGCAGCAGCGCTGCCCGCTGTTCCATCGGGGCGAACACTCCCCCGAATTGGATGAGGTATCGCCCGGCTCTGCGGTAGATGATGACCCCGTCCTCTCCGGGAGTGAAGAAGGCCTCGTTTCCGGTATTCAGGGCCAGAAAGGCGCTCGGGTTGTCCGCGTACTTCTCGATCGCGGACCTGATCAGCGACCTTCCCGGGTCACCGAGGGAATCCGGATCCGTCTCGGCCTGCGTCTTTGACCGCTTCATGGAGGAACTGTCCCTTCACGCCACCTCGCCGCATCAACTGACTGAGTAGCGTAGCGATTTCCTCGACAACGCTTCTGACAGGACGGTTTCAGCGGGCTGTCAGCGCTTTTTCAGTGGCCGCTGCCAGGGTCTGGAGAACTTCGAAGTATCCGCCGAGAACGTGAACAGCGACAGCAGGGAGTGAGAGTGGGGATCACGCAGTTGTCCCTCCCGGATCCGACGCCGGCCAGTCCAGCACTCGAAAACCAGACGCCTCTCAGGTCCTATTCTTCCTATGTGGGTGGTCAGGACTGCGAAGGTGAATCCTGGGTCTATGTCGTGGATTCCGCGGTGTTGCTGGATGACGCTTTCGCGAGTCTGTCGCTCAAGCGGAAGTTGGATCAGGGGCGCGTCACGCCGGATTCCCTGCCACCGAGCATCGTCGGCCGTGTGGCCAAGGCCGACCGTCCGATCGTCGAGGCAGCGCTGGAAGCCGCTTCGACCGCGGCGCCGATCTGGGGGGCCTTCCCTCTGGAGACTCGGCTGGACAAGGTCGGCGAGCTGCTGCGACGGAGGCTCTCCGAGCGGGCCGAGGAGATCACCCGGATCCTGGTGTCCGAGGGGCACCCGCTTGCCCTGGCCCGCTGGCAGGTCTCGGGAATGCTGGAATGCTTCGGCCCGGAGTCGGTGGGCTTCTATCACTCGCAGATGCACCAGGAGTTCCGGCAGGGCGAACGCCGCATCCAGATCCGCCGCCTCCCGGACGGTGTGGTGTGCCTGAACCCTCCCCACAACGCGCCCCTTTCCAGCGCCTTGCTGGGCGTCACCTCCATCATGGCCGGCAACTCCCTGGTCGTACGCGCCCCGCGAAGCGCTCCCCTCGGCGTGATGTACGTCCTGCACGAGGTGGTGAGGCCGGTGCTGGAAGAAGTCGGGGCACCGCCCGGCACGCTCAACGTGGTGTGCGGGGATCCCGCACCGATGCTGTCGGCGTGGGTGGACAGCCCCCACGTGAACGACATCATGTACTTCGGCAGCAGCGAGAACGGCGTCCGGTTCCAGGAGCGTTGCATCGCCGCCGGGAAGAAGCCGATTCTGGAGCTCGCCGGCAACGACGTGGTCGTGGTCTGGAAGGACGCCGACCTCGAGCTGGCCGCCGAAGCGTTGACGGAGAGTTTCTACGGCTCGGGCCAGCTCTGCATGATTCCCAATCAAGTGGTCGTGCATCCCGACATCGCCGATGACCTCGTCGCACGCCTGATCCGCCAGATCGGTCACATCCGGCCCGGCCACCCGGGCGAGGAGGATGTGCTGCTCACTCCTGTGCTGCGCAACGAGAAGTTCTTCAGCTGCCTTCGTGACGCCTTGGACAAGGGCGCCGAACTGGCCTGCGGCGGACACGCCATGCAGGTCGACGAGACCCGCGATGCCGCCGGCATCTTCCTGGAACCGACGGTCGTGGTGCTGCGCGGACTCGAGGGCGCCCGCGAGGTCGACGCCGTACGTCATGAGACGTTCTTTCCCCTGTTGCCCCTGGTAGTGGCGGAGCCCGCTCCGGACGACGTCCTTCTGGAGCGCTTCGTCGAGTACATGAACAGCAATGAGTACGGCCTGCGCAATTCGGTGTGGGCGACATCGTCGACGGTGGTCGACACCTTCCTCAACCGGATCCGCACCGGCGGGCTGCTGAAGATCAACGACTCGCACATCGGCTTTCTCCCCTACCTGCCCACACACGGCGGAACCGGTCTGACCGGAGGCGTCTTCGGCGAGGCCAACTATCCGATTCTGCGTACGAGCCACCTCCAGGGCGTCAGCATCAGCTCCGGATCCAGGCCCCGGGACGCGGTTTTCGGGGGGTGGAGGGCCCTTCAGAGGAACGGTTCCCGCAGCGCGCCCGAGTCGGTCCACCCCAACGATCACCAACCGTGAGGAGTCGCGAGCTCTCGTGCATTCACTCGACGCAGCACGTACGACCTGTGAGGCCTTCCTGCCCGGGCTCCTGGGCAGACTCGACGACGTTCCGCTGACCGAACTGGAGCAGCCGGGCAGCCCGGCGATCGATCTCTTCCGTTCCCACGCGGGTCCCGGCCTGGTGATCCCCAAGACCTATGCCGGCTCCGGAGCCAGCCCGCTCCAGGCACTGGAAGCAACGCGTGCCCTGGCGGCATCAGCCCCGTCCCTGGCTGTGGCGACCACCATGCACCACTTCTCGGTGGCGACGCTCTTCACGCTCGCCGACAGCCTGCAGAGCAGCGGTGTGGAGTGGGCGCTCCTGGAGGGCATCAGCGCGCAGAGTCTCCTGGTGGCCTCCGGCTTCGCGGAGGGGCAACCGGGGCGCGGGATCCTCGCTCCCACGATGACCGCGCGTGCTGTAGACGGCGGTTACACGATCAACGGTGCGAAGAAGCCGTGCAGTCTGTCCCGGTCGATGGACCTGCTCACGGCGAGCGTGGCCCTGCCCCGCGGGGACGGCGGCAGTGACATGGCGGTGCTGCTCGTGCCCCGGGCAGCCGAGGGCATCACCGTGCAACCGTTCTGGTCGAGTTGGGCGTTGGCCGGCGCGGAGAGCGACGAAGTTCGGCTCACCGATGTGTTCGTCGACGAACAGCAGCTCATGCGGACCGAGTTGGGCGACGCCGGCGAACTCGACGAGCTGCAGACGGTCGGCTTCATCTGGTTCGCGCTGCTCATCTCGGCCTCGTACGTGGGGATCGCCAGCGCACTCGTGGAGCGGGTGATGGCCCGTGGGCGTGGCAGCGACTCGGATCGTGCCCGTCTGGTCGCGCGACTGGAGTCGGCGATGCTCCTGCTGGAGGGCACGGCCCGCATGATCATGGACGGCGAGACGGGCAACGCCGCCCTCTGCAAGGCCCTGTTGGCACGCTTCGGTTGCCAGGACGCGCTCGGCGAAACGGTGCGCCAGGCCGTGGAGGCACTCGGGGGCATGGCGTTCATCGAGTCCTCGGACGTCGCCTACCTCGCCGCCGCCTCGCACGGCCTCTCCTTCCACCCACCGTCCCGCTCCAGCTTCGTCGGCCCCTTCCTCGAGCACGTCGAGGGCCGACCGTTGAAGCTGACGTGAGGAGGGCCGTGAACACGGCATCGGCACCCGCCGTGCTGCCCGCGGGGGACGAGCATGCGTACGACCGGGGGGCTCTCGGGGCCCTGTACCGGACCCGGCTCAACAAGGGCCGGGCAGTCCTGGGCGAGATGTTCGGCGGACACATCGAACTGGAGTCGCGGGGTGCCTGGGTGATCACCACCGAGGGCAAACGCATCCTCAACTGCGGTGGTTATGGCGTGCTGCTGCTCGGCGCACGGCATCCGACCGTCGTACGGCTGGTGGAGGAGCAGCTGCACCGGAATCCTGTGGCCACGCGGGTCCTGCTCGAACCGCAGGCGGCTCTGGCGGCGGACGCTCTGGTCGAGGTGGTCCCGGCCGGCCTGGAACGCGTTCACTTCGCCGGTTCCGGCGCGGAGGCCGTCGAGACCGTGATCAAGATGGCTCGAACGCACGGCAGGGACCACCTGGTGGCCATGCACGACGGCTATCACGGCAAGACCATGGGGGCACTCAGCCTCACCGGAAGGGAGGTGTTCCAGGCCCCGTTCCGGCCCCTGCTGCCCGACGTGCACCACGTTCCGTTCGGTGACGCCGAGGCGCTGGACGAGTTGCTCGGCACCATCCCGGGGCGAGGCTGCATCGTCGTCGAACCCGTCCAGGGAGAGGCGGGTGTCATCCTGCCGCCCGACGGTTATCTGCGCGCGGTGCAGAGGGCCTGCACCCGCCACGGCGCGTTCTTCGTGCTGGACGAGGTGCAGACCGGGCTCGGCCGGCTGGGCACCTGGTTCGGGGCGGACCGGGAGGGCGTCACGCCCGACGCGCTGCTCGTGGGCAAAGGGCTCAGCGGGGGCGTGATTCCGGTGTCGGCGGTCGTTGCCACACCGCGCGCCTTCTCCGTCTTCGACCGTGACCCCTACCTGCACACGTCCACGTTCTCCGGGGTTCCGATCGCCATGGCCGCCGCGCGCGGCGCGATCACGGCCATCAAGGAAGAAGGCCTGGTCGAACGCTCCAGCGAACTGGGTGTCCAACTGCTCTCAGCCCTGGGCGACATAGTCCGGGAACACTTCGGCGACGCGGTCCGCGACGTGCGGGGGCGCGGGCTGCTGCTGGGTTTCGAGTTCTCCGAACCGGGGATCCCGGGCGACCTGCTGATCGAGCTGGTCTCGCAGGGCGTCATCGCCAATCACTCGCTCAACTCGCACCTGGTGCTGCGCCTGACGCCGCCCGCGATCCTCGACGCGGCGGAAGTGGCCTTCCTGTGCGAGGCATTCGACAGGGCCTGCCGGGCACAGGCGGCCCGGTACGTTCCGACTTCCGAAGGTGGCCCAGTTCATGCGTAGCGTTCATGTGGCTCTTGCCGTGCGCGAATCCGATCCGGGCGCGGTCTTCGACCGAGTGCGCCACTTCGCCGCCTATCCCGAACTCGTCCCGGTGGTGCGGTCGGTGACCGTGCACGAGGTCAGCGCCGAGGAGGAGACCAGCGACTGGGAAGTGCATTTCCGCAACGGAATCCTGAGCTGGACGGAGGAGGACCGTTTCGACCGGGCCGGCCTGACCATCTACTTCTCCCAACTCGATGGCGACTTCGACTCGTTCACGGGCTCCTGGCGTGTCTCCCGCGAGGGCGCGGAATGTCGCGTGGACTTCGACGCCGACTTCGACTTCGGCATTCCGAGCCTGGCCGGCATCCTCGACCCGGTCGCGGCCAAGGTCTTCAAGGAGACCATCGCCCGTATCGTCAGCGGGCTGTTCACCGGCGCCGCCGTGGTCGACGACGAGGCGGTCGCAGAGGCCCTGGCGGGGTCGCTCTGATGGACACCAAGAACCTGTTCATGACGGGCACCACCGCGTGGCTGATCCGCGCGGAATACGGGCTGGGACTGCTGGTGTCGGTGGTGCTGTTCTTCGCGCATCTCGGCGAGGTGCGCTGGATCCCCGCCGTCGTGCTCTTCGTCTACATCGACCTGATCGGCTATCTCCCGGGTGCCTTCCGGTACCACCGCGGCCACAGCAGGGACAGGGCATCGGGCAAGGCCGGCGGCACCGAGATCCCGAAGGTCTATTTCGTCCTGTACAACGTCATGCACAGCCTGGTGACTCAGGGCCTGGTCGCGCTGGTGTGGATTTCGGTGTGGGGATTCGAGTGGGCGCTGCTGGCCCTTCCCATCCACCTGTTCGGCGACCGAGCGCTGTTCGGGAACTTCCTCAAGCCCTTCGCCCTGAGTTTCGAACCGGAGACGCATCCGGCGTATCGACGCTTCCGGAGCGAATTCGGAGCCTCCGCCGACAACGTACGCCTGGCGCAGTCCGCGCAGTCCCTGCGGACGGGATCTCTGTGACCAGCGCGGCCGCCGACCAGACGCTCAGGGCGTGGCCGCCCGGCCCGGCGGCCGAACTGTCCGGCGGCGCGGCGGATCACCTGGCCACGGGAGTCGTGGTGCTGACCTGCGGCGGCGAGGCGGACGTACAGGGTGTCACGGTCAGCACGCTGGCCCTCGCGTCCGTCGAACCGCCCATGGTCTCGGTCGCGTTGCGGCGCACCAGCCGTGCCCTGCGGTCGCTGCTCGGCACATCCGCCTTCGTCGCCAACGTGCTGGGTTCCCGGCAGGAACAGCTGGCCCGGCATTTCGCACGCAGGCGACGGACGGCGGGCGTCGACCAACTGGATCCCGGCGCCTGGGCCGGCTGCACGCAGGACGGCGTTCCCGTGCTGCGCGGCGCCTTCGGCTGGCTGGTGTGCAGTGTGCAGCGCACCGTGCCGGTCGGCGATCACGACCTGGTGCTGGCCCGGGTCGACCAGGCCGTACGGGGCAGTGGTGCTCCCCTCCTCAGCTTCGCCGGCGAGATGCATCAGCTGCCCGCCCTCACGCCTTCAGAAAGGGACTGACCATGGCTTTTGCGAGGATCCCGGCGGAGGCCGACTGGGAACGCGCCCCGTCGCTGGTGGACGGGGCCATCGAGCTCGACCTGACCGCGGCGTCGTGCGATCTGCGGTACTGGCTGGCCACGGTGCCCCAGGGCACTCTGCGGGGCGACGTTCTCGGTCACGCCGCTGACGTTCGCCCGCATCCCGTGATGAGCGAGCCCGGCCCGCTGAACAGCGCGCTCACCCAGGAGTTGGCGTTCCGCTCCATCGCGGAGGAGAAGGCGACCCGGGCCATCGCCTACATGGTGGCGCTCGCCCCCGACAACGAGAGCCTCGAGTTCTACTCCACCCAGCTCCTCGACGAGGCTCGGCACGCCATGGTGTTCCGCACCCACTTGCTGCAACTGGGTGTCGAGCGACGCGAGTTGTGGGAGACCGTCGACCGGCTCGCGGCAGCCGACCGGGACGCGGTCCTGGTCCCACTGGAGGAGTTCGGGCTCCGCTCCCTGCGCCACCGCGGCGACTTCATCGGCGGTGTGCTGATCCTGACGGTGCTGGTCGAGGGCGTGCTGGCACCGGCGGCCGAGTTGAGCGAACGCAAATGGCGGATCTTCGATCCGGCCGCGGCGGACATCGAGCGCGGCGCGGGCATCGACGAGATCAGGCATCTGACGGTCGGCAGTTCCATCGTCCGCGAGCACCTGCTCAGGAACCCCGAGGACAGGCCGCGGATACTCGAACTGCTTCGGGAGGGCTACCAGTTGTGGGACCGGCTTCCGGTCGAGGACATGGTGCTCAACCGGGAGAAGCTCTTCCAGCAGGGCATCGATCAGCACGGCGAGCTGCTGGGGGACTACGAGGTGTGGCCCGGCCGCAGGCTCGTCGACACCACGATCGAGGAGCGGATGGCGACCGGCCAGGAGTGGGCGCAGCGCATGCAGCGTTCCCGCCTCGCCCACATGGGCCTCGAGGAGGCGATATGACGCACCTGGACAGGGGCGCCGACGCACCCGGCACCGGTGCCCCGGGCCCCGCGGAGGCCGAGGCGGCCGACTACGAGGAGGTCACCCGGCTGGTGAAGGCCGCCGGCCTGATGGACCAGCAACCCGTCTACTACGTCTACAAGATCGCGTTCAACCTGCTGCTGCTGACCGCGGCCTGGGCTCTCTTCGCGTGGATCGGCGACAGCTGGTGGCAGCTGGCGACCGCGGTGCTTCTCGCGTTCTGCTTCGCCCAGACGGATCTGCTGGGGCACGACACGGGCCACCGGCAGATCTTCCGGACCCGCAAGGCGAGCGACGTCATCGGCTACTTCCACGGGAACCTGCTGACCGGCGTCAGTTTCGGCTGGTGGGTGAGTCACCACACGCGGCACCACAACTACCCCAACCACCTGTCCCTCGACCCGGACATCACGCGCCGGCAGGTCATCTTCGCGAGCAAGCACCGCAGCAAGCGCACCAGCCCCGCAGGCCGGTTCATCGTGCGCCATCAGGCGTGGATGTTCTATGTGCTGATCATGATGGAGGGCCTGCGGCTGCATCTGTCCGGATACGTCGCGGCCCGCAAGGGTGCGCTCAAACGCTACAAGGCGACCGACCTCGGCCTGCTCAGCCTCCATCTGGTGTGCTACTTCGCCGCCGTGTTCTGGGTGCTGCCGCCGGGCAAGGCCGTCGCGTTCATCGTGGTCCATCAGGCGTTGTTCGGCTTCTACATGGGTCTGCTGTTCGCGCCGAACCACAAGGGCCTGCCCGTGCGGGACGGAGCGAAGGAGGAGCTGGACTGGATCACCCGCCAGGTGGTCACGTCACGCAACCTGCTCCCCAGCCGGATCACGCACTTCTTCTACGGAGGGCTCAACTACCAGATCGAGCACCACTTGTTCCCGTCGATGCCACGCCGGAACCTGCACCGCGCCCAGCCCCTGATCAAGGACTACTGCCTCGGCCACGGCCTTCCGTACCTGGAGGTGCGGCTGATGAGGTCCTACCTCGATGTCGCCGACTATCTGGGTGATGTCAGCCAGGAGGTACGGCACCTCGAGCAGCGGGACTCCGTTCTCGCGCGGACCCACCGGTGAACCGGGCCGCGGTGATCCGGGGCATCGGCGCCTGGGTGCCGCCCCGGATCGTCACCAACGACGAGCTCGCACAGGAACTGGACACCTCCGACGAGTGGATCCGCAGCCGGACCGGAATCTCCCAGCGGCACATCGCCGACCCGGACATGGCCACATCGGATCTCGCGGTGGAAGCCGGCGGCCGGGCACTGAAGTCCGCTTCGGCGGCCTCGGTCGACTGCGTCATCGTGGCCACCAGCACGCCGGACCGGCCGTGCCCGGCCACCGCGCCCCTGGTCGCCTCCCGGCTCGGCCTGGGCACGGCGGCCGCGTTCGACGTGGGCGCGGTGTGCACCGGGTTCCTCTACTCGCTCGCTGTCGGGGCCGGCCTCATCACCGCGGGGACCGCCGAGAGCGTGCTCGTTCTGGGAGCCGATACCTTCTCCACCTTTCTGGACCCCGGGGACCGCTCGACCCGGGCCGTCTTCGGGGACGGGGCGGGCGGCGTCGTACTGGCCGCGGGTGCCCCTGAGGAGCCGGGCGCTCTGGGCCACTTCGACCTGGCCAGCGACGGCGTCGGCAGCGACCTGATCACTGTTCCGTCGGGCGGCTCGCGTGACCCGATGCGCACCGGTTCGGCCGGAGCGGCCGATCCGTACTTCCGGATGGAGGGCAAGGCCGTCTTCCGCAACGCGGTGGAGCGGATGGCCGCTTCCGCTCTCCGGGTGGCCGAAGCCAGGGGCTGGAGCGTACGAGCCGTCGATCTGCTGGTGGCGCATCAGGCGAATCTGCGCATCATGCACGCGGTCGCGGACCAGATGCGGCTGCCCCGGGAGCGCTGCGCGGTGAACGTGGACCACGTCGGCAACACCGCGGCCGCCTCCATCCCGCTCGCCCTCGTCGACGCGATCGACGACGGCACGCTCCGCCCTGACCACCGGGTGGTGCTGACCGCCTTCGGCGGCGGCCTCACCTGGGGCTCCTGCGCCCTGCGCTGGCCCGATCTGGTGCCCGGCTGAGCGACGGCCGCCTCGTTCGAGGGACCGGGACCAGCACGGTCCGTACGGACCAGGACCGACCCATCGCACCACTGTCAGCGCCCACAACGACGAACCGAGGAGAATCCCGTGAGCGACACCTACGAGCGTCTCGTGGCACTGCTGGCCGAGGGCTTCGGCCTGGAGTCCGGCGACATCGATCCCGAACTGACCTTCAGCGAGCTGGAGATGGATTCACTGGCCCTCGTCGAGCTGGGGCTGACCGCACAGCAGGAATTCGGCGTCACCCTCGCGGACGAGGACATCCAGTCGGGCGACACCATCGGCCAGGCCGCCAAGACCATCGAGGCCAAGATGGCGAGCCTCGCATGACGTCGGACCGAAAGCCGTCGCACGCGGCGGTGACCGGCATCGGCATGGTGACCGCGGCCGGGATCGGTGCCGAGGCCGCATGGCGGACCATCCGCGCGGGCGGGGCGACGGCCGCCGCGCCCGTCCCGGCGCTGGCGGGAACGCCCGCCGACTTCGGCTGCGCGGTCACCGACTTCGGCCGGGCGGGCGTCATCGAGCGGCGGAAGGCATGGCGGCTCGACCGCAGCAGCCAGTTCGCCGTCGCCGCCGCCAGGGAGGCGCTGGCCGACTCCGGCCTGGACCCGGCCACCTGGGACGGCGCCCGCGTCGGAGTGGTGCTCGGCAGTGGTATCGGCGGCGCGGCCACCTGGGAGAAGCAGCATCGGGTGCTCCTGGACGAAGGAGCCCGAAAGGTCTCCTCGATGCTCATTCCGATGCTGGCCATCAACATGGCAGCGGGTTACGTGGCCATGGAGTGCGGCGCCCGGGGCCCGAACCTCGTCACGGCGACGGCGTGCGCCTCGGGTGCGACCGCGGTGGGTGTCGCGCGCGACCTGCTGCGTTCCGGTGCCTGTGACGTGGTGATCACCGGCGGCACGGAGGCCTGCCTCGTGCCCTCCATCATCTCCGGCTTCAGCCAGATGGGAGCGCTGTCCACGCGTCGCGGTGAGCCGCACGCCGCCTCCCGGCCCTTCGACAGGGACCGTGACGGATTCGTTCCCGCGGAGGGCGCCGCCGTCCTGGTGCTGGAACGGGCCGAGGACGCACGGGCGCGTGGTGCCAGGGTCCATGCCATGGTCAGTGGGTACGGTGCGTCGGCCGACGCGCACAATGCCACCGCCCCCGACCCGGAAGGCGCCGGCGCGGAACTGGCGCTGAGGGCCGCCTTGGCGGACGCCGGTATCGGCCCCGGTGACGTCGACCACGTCAACGCGCACGGAACCTCCACCCCGTTGAACGACATCGCCGAGGCGAAACTGATCAGCCGCACGCTCGGCGATCGGCCGGCCGTCACCTCGGTCAAGGGCGTCCTCGGGCACGCGCTGGGCGCGGCCGGTGCGATCGAGGCGGCCGTCACCTCGATGACCCTGGAGCACGGATTCATTCCGCCCACCGCCAATCTCGACAGTCAGGACTCACAGATCGAGGTCGACGTCGTCTCCAAGGTCGGCCGAGACACCCACCCCGAGGTCGCGATCAGCAATTCGTTCGGATTCGGCGGACAGAACGCCGTACTCGTCCTCACGCGGGCATGAGGACGAACCCGGCGGACGATGACGCTCACCACGACACACGTGTGAGGTTGCCACGCATGCCAAGGGTCGACGCCGCATCAGAACTTCGCGCTCAGCACACGGAGACGGACCAGGGCGACATCGCCCGTGGTCCGCGGGCCGACGACGTACCGGCCGACGGCTCGCTGACCACGGCTCTCGCACGCTGGGCGTCGGGTCTGCGCCACGGCGACCTGCCCGGCCGGATCAGTGCCTACGCGACCAGCCAACTCATCTCGCACCTCGCCGTCGTCCGGGCCGGCATGGCGCACCCTCTGGGTCGGAAGCTGGTCAAGGCGTTCGGGCCGCCGACCGGTGACAGCCCCGACCAGGCCGCCTATGTCCTGGCGGCGCTCTCCTCCTGCCTCTACTTCGAAGACAGCATGTACGTGGGCCACGTATCGCATTCGACGGTCGGTGTCCCGCTGGCCTTCCGCCGAGAACAGCGGCTGACCGGTGAGCGGCTGCTCGCCGCGATCGTCGCCGCCAACGAGTGCGCCGCCAGGGTGACCGCGGCGAGCACCCTGGGGCCGTTCCGCGGTCAGACCGCCGCGCACGCGCAGTTGGTGGGCGCCGTGGCGGCGAAGCTGCACGGAGCGGGTGCACCGGTCGGTGAGTGGACCGACGCCTGGGGGCTGGCCCTGGCCGCTCCACCATGGTCCTTGCGTCGGGCCTTCCTGGGCAGTGACGCCAAGGTGCTCTCCGCGGCCGTGCCCGTACGGGTCGGCCTGGACGCCTGTCGAGCCGCCGCCGCCGGTCTGACGGGAGCGAACGACATCCTGGAACACCCCGGCGGCCTGCTGGCCAAGGTCTCCGAGGTGCCCACGCCCGAGGTGGTCACGGCGGGACTCGGCACTCGCTGGCACACCGAAACTCTGTCGTTCAAGATTCATCCGGCCGGAGCGTACGTCGACGCGGCCATCGACTGCGCCTCCGAACTTCATGGTCTGCTCACCCCCGCGGAGATCGACGACATCGACGAGATCGTGGTGCATGCCGCGCGACTGACCATGGTGATGGACCGGGAAGCACGGCCCTATCTCGACCGTGAGCGCTCCGCGATCCTGGCCTTGAACCTGTCCGTCGCCTACAACGTGGCGACCACGCTGCTCACCGGCGGAGTGACGACTGCCGACCTGGCCGAGCCGGCCACCGCCGATCCCGTGCGGTGGGCGCTGGCGGCGAAGGTCCGACTGGAGTACGACCCCGAGCTGAGCCGTGGTCTGCTGAGGGCCACAGCTCCGCTGGGCGAGGCGCTGCGACAGGCCGAGGAGCGCGCGGAGGAGTGGTTCACCGCGTTCTCCGGTGGCAGGACCGCGCCCGGCATCTTCCCGAAGGGGAGGCCGAGTTCCACGTTCGAGGAGGCCACGAAGGCGATCGGCTCCCGGGTCGAAGTCACCTTGCGGAGCAGCCGCAGACTCCGTGCGGAGCGCGCCCACGCCCTCGGGTCGGCCGGAGCCGAGACCCGGCGAAGCCACCGGAAGATCGCTCTGGACAAGCTCGCGGCCACCATGGCGCCCGCGGACGCCATGGAGTCTTTGCAGCACACCGCGTCGCTGGGCGCAGCCGAACTCGACACGGTGATACGGGCGGTGCTGAGCCGATGACGACGCGCGAGCCGGAACATCCATCGGAGACACCCGCCCCCAGTGGTGCATCCGCGTCGGCCGCCGTCGATAAGGGAACCCGTATGGCGGGGCGCCCGTACACCAGAGCTGCCTTCTTCGACGTCGACGAGACCCTGATCGCCGTGAAGAGCATGTTCCGATTCCTCGAGTACCACCTCGCCGCGATCGGAAGCCCGCCGTCCGCCTACTCCGCGGTGATCGACGAACTGCGCGGTCTCGTCGCCGCCGGGGTGTCGAGGGAGGAGGTCATGCGCGCCTACTACCGCGTCTACGCGGGGCAGCGCGCCGCGGATCTGTCCGACCAGGGCCGTTCGTGGTTCCGGCGCGAGCGACGGGCGGGAGATCTGTTCCTGCCCCGCAGCCTGCGGGCGTTTCGTGAACACCGCCGCCTCGGCGATCTCACCGTGCTGGTGTCCGGTTCGTTCGCGCCCTGTCTCGATCCGCTCGCCGACTGGCTGGGCGCCACGACAGTGCTGGCCACCCGGCTCGCAACGGTCGACGGCGTCCATACCGGAGGACTGGTCAGGCTCATGCTGGGCCAGGACAAGGCCGATGCGACCCGGGCCGTTCTGCAGGGGCACGGGATCGATCCCGCCGCATGCAGTGCCTACGGCGACCACGCCTCGGATCTCCCCATGCTGCTGGCCGTCGGACGCCCCGTCGTGGTGGGCGACGACCCCGAACTGGTGCGGCACGCGGCGGCCCGCGGGTGGCGGCGACTGCCGGGGCGGGACGGATCCCCGGCCGCCGAGGCGGCGGCGGAGGATGGCGACGGAATCTCGCCAGCCCACCCACAAGCGGGCTGGCATCGTTGATCTCTCTGATGGAATCCACGGAGGAGTTCCGACATGACAGACACGGCGAACTACGCGTCCGAGGCCAACGACCCCTACCTGCTGTCAGCGGGCGAGACCGCCCGGGTGCTGGCGGACGCTCCGTGGAAGCGTCTCGCCGTGGTGGGGGACAGCGGCGCCGAAGGAGTCACCGAGGCGCTCGAGGGATACCGCTGCCTCCCGTGGAGTGAGCGCTTCGTAGAGGAGCTGCGGACCGTCCAGCCGGGCCTCGAATCCGTCAGCCTGGGCCTGCGGAACCTCTTCGCCGCTCAGGTGCGGGAGACCCAGCTGACGCCCGCGCTGGAGTTCCGGCCGGATCTGGCCATCGTGTTCTGCGGGGGCAACGACATGTTGCAGCGGCACTTCGACATCGACGCGGTCGCGTCCGAACTGGCGCTCATCATCACCCCGTTACGGGAGACCGGCGCCACGGTCGTGACATCGGGGCTGTTCGACATCACGGTCTCTCCGTACGTCGACGAGCGGTACCGCAAGCCGATGAGCGAGCGCATCGCCGCCTGGTCGGAACGGACCAAGCAGGTGGCGGCGCGGCTGGGAGCCGTCCACGTGGACCTCCCCCGCCACCCGGCGGGCACCGAGGCCATCTACAGCACCGACGGCCTGCACCTCAATGCTCGGGGTCAGGCCATCCTGAACGCCGAGATCGTGCGGAGCCTCGCGGGACACCTGCAAGCCCGCTGAACGGGCCGGCATCCCGCGCACCACCGACCACGACCGCCCACGAGAGGATCTGTGATGCCCGGTTCGCGCATGTACGTGGCTACGACCAAGGACGACGTGCGCCGCCTCGGCGGGTCCTTCATGAAGAGCCCCGAGGCCCGGCAGGCAGCCGCGGACATCGGCATGACCCGCTTCGGGTACTACTTCCGGGGGCGTGGCGGTGTCCTGGGACCGGTGAGCCCGGAGGTCACGGCCGCGGTCTTCGGCTTCTTCCCGTTGGAGTTCGTCCGTCGGCACTGCCCGGCGTCCGTCCACGCGCCGGAGATAACGGACCGCTACGCGGAATCGTGCCGCGCCTGGGGGCGGCGGTGTCTGGCGGGCTTCTCGTCCGCCGCTCGGCTCGCCGCGCTCCTGGAGACCGTCGCCGACCGGGCGGACGTCCCGGGCATCCCCCTGTTCGCCGGCTGGCGGGACGTCGACCGCCCCGCGGACGCTCCCGCCCGGGTGGCGCAACTGGCCCATGTTCTGCGAGAACACCGTGGCGGTCTGCATCTGTCGGCGGTGCTGGCCACCGGAATGACCCCGCTCGAAGCCACGCTGACCCGGGACAACGGGAACGCGCGAGCGGGGTTCCTGGGCTGGGAGCGCCCCTACCCCCTGGTCGACGGGGAGACCCGCTCCCGTCGGGCCGCGGCGGAGGAGCTGACCGACCGGATGGCGGCGCCCGCCTACGGCTCACTGAGCGTGGACGACTCGGACGAGTTGAGCCGGCTGCTGCGCGCCGCGTCCGCCCTGGCGATGGCGCGGCACCGGCCCGCCGCGCCGCAGCCCGTCGACACCTCTGCCTGAGCGCGCCGTACGCCGGACCGGTCCGGCGTACGGCGGCCCTGCCGCGTGTCAGGAGCACTTCTCCAAGAGGCTCAGACTCCGGATGACGGCCGCAGCGGCGATCGCGTGGCCGCGGCCGTTCAGATACGGCGCGTTCGAGCTCCACGGGCTCGGCCCGGGACTCACCGGCCGACGGGCGAGGTCCACGTAGAGCGCTCCGTGCCGCAACGAGATCGCTTCGGTGCGCTCCGCCAACAGCCGCACCCGGTAGCGCACTTCGGCCTGGCGGTGTGCCAGTGCGAGCGCCGAGCGGGAGATGTCCGGCACGCCCATGGTCAGCACCGTGCAGCCGGTGTCCCGCAGTGGCCCGATCATCCGGCTCAGCTCGATCTCGACGGCGTACGCGTCGAAGGGGTCGCCCAGAACGTCGGTCCCCCCACAGGCGATCACCGCGAGGGTGGGCTTGAGAGCGAGCGCCTTGGCGAGCTGGCGGGCACGCACATCCGCGGCCAGCACATCGCGCCGGCCCAGATTGATGTACGCCAGCCCCGGACAGACGGTGCGCAGAACAGCCGCGACGCGGTCCGCCCAGGGCTTGCGGCCGAATCCCTCGACGGGCTCCCCCACGCCGTTGGCAGCGCCGTCTCCGATCACCACCAGGCGACGCCAGGGAGAGCCCGCCACCAGCGCTCGTGCCTCGGCTTCGGTCAAGCAGCTCGGATCGTCCGCTTCTCCCATGACCGCGGTGGATCCACTCCCCCTCATCCGTCCCCTCGCCCGAACACGCGCAAGGTCTCGGCGTCCGCCCCGGACCAGTCGGGAACGCTCTGTACCTGGAGCACCGCGGTCGTCCAGCAGTAGCCGATACCGACACCGACCAGCAGGACGAGATCTCCGCGCCGCAACTGACCCGATTCGAAGAGATGGGTCAGCCCCGCGAACTGGTCGCCTGCCCCGAGGTGGCCGGTCCGCCGCCCCCACTCCCAGAGGGTACGGTCCAGGTCGATCTTCAACGGGGCGAGCAACTGCCAGCTCAGCAACGGCTTTCCGAGGTTCGGAAGGACCAGTTTGGCCATCTGGTCCATCCCGACGTCGGCGTCGTCCAGCACCTGCTCCAGGTTCTCGACGAGGGCCGCCGATAGCCGGTCGATCACGGTGTCCACACCTTCGCGCTGCGCGAAACGGATCTTGCGCCCGCGCAGGTCCAGCGGGGTTCCCGCGAGGTGGGGAGCGTCGGTGAACCCCCGTTCGGTGTCCCGGTAGAGCCCCTCGAAGTACGGGGCCGACGAGGAGTGGGAGGCGAGGACCCGCGCGATGCCGCCGCCACGCGCCGCCACCACGGCCGTACCGCCGTCCCCGAAGGCCAGGCCGATGTCACTGCTCCATCGGTTGAACCCGGGAGGACTGAAACGGTCGCCCGTGGTCAGCAGTGCCGCCGCTCCCGCCGGCTCCGCCAGCAGATAGGGGATCGCCAGGTGCAGTGACGCCATCCCGCCGTCGCAGGCGTGATTCAGCTGAATCGACGGCGCGTTGCCACCGATCGTCCGCTGCTGGACGTAGGTCGCGGGTGTCCACAGGTCCTCGCCCTGGTGATAGGTGTGGGCGTGCAGCAGCAGCCGGATGTCCTCGGCGGAACGTCCGCTGCGTGCCATCGCCTGACGTCCGGCGGCGACCGCCATGTCGACGGCCGGTTCCCCTTCGCTCACCAGAGCCGATAAGAGCTCGTTGTCCTTGAACTCCTGTGCGGAGTAACGGCCTTCGGATACGGCCTCCTCCGCCGGCTCCGGCGCAGGCAGGCGGGTTCCCAGGCCGGCGATGTACATGTCGTTCCAGCGCACTGGTGTCAACTCCCTCAGTGGAATGGGTCCCGAGCCGTCCGGTCAGACCGCCGGCCGGTCCCGCAGTTCGAGCACCATGTGCGCCACGCTCTCGATCGTGCGGAAGTTGGCCGTGCGCATGGCTTTCGGTGACACGGTCACGTCGTACCGTTCGCTGACGAAGGCGGCGAGCCGTGTCGTGTTCATGGAATTCAGGATTCCCCATTCAAGAAGCGGGGAAGAGGAAGTCAATTCGACCGAGGTGTCCCCGTCGAGAAATTCCTTCCGGATGTACCCATCGATTTCTTCCATCACCGCGGCGAGTTCCATACGCGCAGTTGTTCCTTTCCGTGGATGCGGAGATCAGGCTCGGCCGCCCGCCGGCTGGAGCAGGGTGTCCCGCAGCGTCTGCCGATCGGTCTTTCCGTTCCGGGTGCGCGGCAGTTCGGCCACCGTCAGGACCGAGTCGGGAATCATGTACCGGGGCAGCCGTTCGGCGCAGTGCCGCTTCAGTGCCAGCAGCCCCGGGGGCGGGCCGACCGGGACCACGACGGCGACGATCCGCGCCGCCATGCCGCTTCCGTCCACGAGTACGGCCACCTCGCCCACCGCCGGGTTCCGGGACAGACACGCCTCGATCTCGCCGAGCTCCACCCGGTGCCCCCGCACCTTGACCATGTGGTCGAGCCGGCCGCGGTACTCGAAGCCGCCGTCCGCCCGTACCCGGACGATGTCCCCGGTCCGGTAGGGGCCCTGATGCGCGCCCCGGCCCCAGTAGCCGGCCATGACGGTGGGCCCGTCCACGACGAGTTCGCCTTCCTCTCCCACGGCTGCCCGCCGTCCGTCGGGGCCGGCCGCCCACACCTCGTCGCCGGAACAGGCCCGGCCGATCGGCACGGCCTCACCGGCGGCGATGTCCCGTGCGGTCACCTCGTGGAAGGTGCACACGTTCGTCTCGGTCGGGCCGTACAGATTCAGGAGTCGGACGCCCCCGAGGTACCGGTACAGGACGGCGAGGTAGTCCACCGCGAAGGGTTCACCGGCGAACAGCAGGACGCGCAGCCACGGGGGCCGTGTTCCCTCGCACAGACCTCCGTCCCGGATCATCAGGATGAGGACCGAGGGCACCGAGTACCAGACCGTGATCCGCTCCGCCCGCAGGAACGCGCAGAGCTGCTGCGGTGCGTACGCCATCTCCGACGGGATGAGATGCACGGACGCGCCGGCCTGAAAGGCCACGTAGAGATCCAGCACCGACAGGTCGAAGCCGAACGGGGCGTGGTTGGCGAAGCGGTCCCGACGCGTCGCCCCGACCTCGGCGGCCGCCCATTCGATGAAGGCCAGAGCGTTGCGCTGGCTGATGCACACACCCTTGGGCTCGCCTGTCGAACCGGACGTGTACAGGATGTAGGCGAGGTCGTCGGGCCCGACGGGTTCGACGGGCAGCGGATCCCGGTCGTCCGCGGCGGGAAGGCCGTCGAGCACGAGGAGTTCGGGCAGTTCGTCGCCCGACCGCCGAAGCTCGGCCGCGCGCCGGGAGTCGGTGACGATCACCGTCGCGGAGCATCCCCTCGCGATCTGCGCGGTCCGCCGTGACGGCCCCGAACCGTCCACCGGTACGTACACGGCGGACAGACGCAGCGCCGCCTGCATGGCGGCGACAGCGGTGACCGACTTGTCCAGCCAGATCACCACCCGCTCCGTTCGGCGCACACCCTTGTCCCGGAGCAGGTGGGCGAGCGTATCCGCGGCGCGGTCGAGCTCGCTGTAGGTGACCGAGTGGTCCGGCCCCACGACGGCCAGGTCGCCGCCGGCTCGGTGCGCGCTGTCGCGGACCAGTGACGCCAGGTTCACAACCCGATCCCCTTCGCGATGAGTTCATGCTGGATCTCGGACGTCCCGGAGAAGAGCTTCGCGGGTATCACGTCCCGCAGGACGGCCTCGAGCCCCTCGTTCACCAGGTAGCCCCGCGATCCGAAGATCTGTATCGCGTCGACGGCCGCCTGGACGGCAGCCTCCGATATCGCGAGCTTCGACATCGCGCTGTCCATAGGCTGGGACTCGTCCCGGTCCAGCCGGAAGCAGGCCCGGTAGAGCAGCATCCGGCCGGCTTCGAGCCGGAGTTTCATGTCGGCGATCCGGTGGGACACCGCTTGGAAATCGGCGATACGGCGGCCGAACTGGCGGCGCTCCCGGGCATGGGCCACACATCGTTCGAGCAACCGGTCCATGAGGCCGACGTACCCGGCGAACAGGCAGGCGCGTTCCCACGCCATCGAGTGCTGGAAGATCGCACTGCCTTCCCCCTCCGCGCCGAGGAGGTTGCGTGCCGGTACCCGGCATTCCTCGAAGCGGACCGATCCGGCTCCGCAGGTGCCGAGGCCCATTTTCTCGAACGGCCCGTCGACGGACAGGCCGTTCGTGTCGCGTTCGACGACGAAGGCGGAGACTCCGAGGAATCCCGCTGTCGGATCGGTCACCGCGTAGGTGACGAAGACATCCGCTTCCGGAGCGTTGCTGGCCCAGGACTTCATCCCGGTCAGCACGTATCCGTCACCGTCCCGCACCGCCCGGGCGGACATCGCCGAGATGTCCGAGCCCGCTTCGGGTTCCGTCATGGCGTTGGCCGCGATGAACGAACCGTCACACAGTGCCGGCAGCAACCGCTGCCGGACTTCCGCCTCGGCATAGGCCGAGATCGGGACGGCGCAGGCGAACTGATGGGCGCTGGCGGCGAAGACGAGCCCGGTGTCGGCACAGCCCCGGCCGAAGGCCTCGATCAGATGCGCGGTGTCCAGTGCGGACCTCCCGCCTCCGCCGTGATCGACCGGAACACAGAGCCCCAGCAGCCCCAGCTCACCGCAGTGCCGCCAGAGTTCCCGCAGCCCGCCGTCCGGGGGCCGCGGATGGTCGAAGCGCTCGCGGACGGCCGAGAGCATGTCGTCGTACTCCTTGGACTGATGGGGCTGCCAATCCAGAAACATCGGACCTCGCTGTAGGACGGGAAATACCTGGGCGGGGACGTCCGGCTCTACCAACGGACAGGCAGCTCCTCGATCCCGCCGAGATGGGCGTACGAGCGCCAGCGCAGATCCTCGAAGGGCACCGCGAGACGCAGACCCGGGAAACGCGGGAGGAGCGCCGCCAGCGCACACTCCAGCTCGATGCGGGCCAGCGAGGACCCGACGCAGAAGTGCGTTCCGAAGCCGAACGCTATGTGCGGGTTGCTCTCGCGGTGTATGTCGAGCCGTTCCGGATCGGTGAACACCGAGGGGTCGCGGTTCGCCGTACTGATGGAGGCGACGACCGCGCTCCCCGCCGCGACCTGCCCGCCCCGCAGTTCGATGTCCTCGGTCGCGATGCGCAGGAACGAGCCGTCGCCGGGCTCGTTCAGCCGCAGGAGTTCCTCGATCGCCCGCGGGATCAGTGCGGGATCGCCGCGCAGCTCCGCGAGCGTCTCCGGGTTGCGCAGCAGGGTGACCACGCCACCGCCCAGCGCGGTCACCGTGGTGTCGTGGCCCGCGAGAAGCAGGATCACGCCGAGACTCACGAGCTCGTTCTCGGTCAACGCTCCCTCACTGTCCCGAGCCTGTACGAGGGCGCTGAGCAGGTCCTCACCGGGGTCCTGCCGTTTGGTCTCGATCAGATCGGCCAGATACGCACGCATCTCGCTGTTGGCCCGGCCGACTTCCGCCAGCGGGTACTTCGCGTACGACATGAAGTGGTCGCACCAGCGGCCGAACTTCATGTGGTCGGCGTAGGGCACGCCCAGCAGATTGCAGATGACCCGCAGCGCCAGCGGCCGTCCCAGCATGTCGTTCAGATCACCGGGCGGTCCCTTGGTCTCCATCTCGTCGAGGAGCTCCGACACATGCCGCTCGATCTCGGGTCGCATGCCCTCGACCCGGCGCCGGCTGAACTCCCGGTTGATGAGTCTGCGCAGCCGGGAGTGCCGGGGCGGATCGATGCTGATGATGCTGTCCTGGTCGGGCTCGGCCAGCTGTGCGCGCGGGGCCCCGGGCTCGAACAGGGCGTCGCGGCTGAAACGCGGATCGGAGAGCACGGTCTTGACGTCGTCGTACGCGGTGACGAACAACGCCGGGAATCCGGTGGCCAGGGTGATGGGGCACACCGGCGCCTCCTTCTGGAGCCGCGCGTACTCCTCGGGTGGATCGGTGACCGTTGCTCGCTGGACCGGATACGTCAGGTGCGATGGCTGAGCAGACACGTGCAGCAGACCTTTCGCCGGGACCGGGGAGGGACGCTGGTCATGGGGGTCGGCGGATGGCTCCGCGCGATGCCCCGGTGCGCTCTCTGGTGGCTCCGTCGCACCGCAGCGGCTCTCGTTCCCACCACCGTGTCAGCCGACTCTGAGATGCCGCTGACACATCCCTGGTGCGTGTGACCGTCATCGTGACCGCTGCGCCGGGAGGTGCGCGACGAGACCGGTCTCGCGCAGGGTGACGCTCACCCGGCCACCACGGATGCCCAGTTCGGCCGGTGCGGTACCGGGCAGGGTGCGTACCACCGAGTGGTAGGCCATCCGTCCCGGGCCTCCGAAGACGAACAGGTCACCGCTGTGCAGGGTCAGGTCCTGCCAGGGGCGGGTGCGCGTCTCGTTGTTCCCGAAGCGGAAGACACAGCTGTTCCCGAGGCTGAGTGAGACCACCGGCGCGCCGCTCTCCTCGGCACGGTCCTGATGCATTCCCAGCCGGGCTTCGGCATCGTAGAAGTTGACGATCGCGGCATCGGCCGCGTGGGCCTGAGGACGTCCGCACAGCTCGTCGTCGAGTTCCGTGGCCTCGACGACCGCTCTCCGCGCCAGGGCCGCGAGCCACCCGGGCAGCGGCTTGACCGGCGTGGCGTCCGCGTCTGCCGTGGTCCGGGTGTACCCGTATCGCAGGGAGTAGTGCCACCCGAGACAGATCGACTGCACCCGCATGGGGGTCCCGTCGGGCATGCTCGGCCGGTGCAGTCCCGCCGCCCCGCGTGCCCACTCCCGGCAGGCCTGCAGCAGCTGCCTCTGCCGTTCGGTGTCGAGCCAGCGCGGGACGAGCACCGCTCCGGCCCGCAGGACCTGGGGCGGGCGCCCGAACAGCGCGTCGTCGTCCTGGTGATTCAACGGACCGTCCCCATGGCGGCCCGGAGGTGCTGTACGGCATAGGAGCGCCAGGGCCGCCAGGCGTCGGCGCGCTCGTCGGTGGTGGCGGGTTCCGGACCGCCGAAGGACTGGTGGGACGCCTCGTGAGGCTCCAGTTCCGCGGGCACGAGGACGTCCGGGTCCCCCAGCGCCCGCATTCTGATGAGGGCACCCGTCCGCGGCCTGACACCATCGACCTTGAGCAGCTTCCTGGTGGCCTCGTCCCGGTCCACGCCGACGCCGAGGTCCAGATCCTCGGAGGCCAGGGCGGTGGCGATCGCCTTCACGCATCTCCCCCGCTCGGGAGTGCCCGCCAGCTCGTGCGGCGCGAGCTGTGCGAGCGTCTCGATCGCCGGGAACGTGTGCGTGACCTGACCGATCTCCCTGGTCAGCGGCTTGCCGTAACGGGCGACGAGCAGCGCCGCGTCACTCTTCGCCTGCTCGCTTCCGGCGTCCTGGGCGAGCACCGCCCGGACAGCGCACTCGGCCGGGTCCACGGAGCCCGGCACCCTGCGGCCGGGCATGCGGGCGACGAGCGGGGCGAGCAGCGGATCCCGCGCGAGTACTTCGTCGACGGCCTGAGGGTCGGCGTCCAGATCGAGCAGGTCACGGCAGCGCTGGACGGCCGCCGTCATGTCGCGCAGGTCCTGAAGGTGCAACTCGCATTCCACGAAGCCGCGGCCCGGAGGCTGAACCGTCTTGCCCGCGGGCTTGCCGACCACACAGGAGAGGGTGGCGACGGCGCTGCCGTGAGGGAGGGACAGCGCCCGGTGGTAGACGCCGTCGGCGTACTCCTCGATGCCTGGCACAGCCTGCTCGCCGAGCTGTTTCAGCAGCGCTCCCACGTCCAGCGGGGTACGGAACGGCAACTGGATCCGGATTCCGTTGCCCCACGGCTGCGAGGGTGAGACCGCGCGCGGCCGGCGCTGGGCCGCGCGGGCCCTCAACTCGGTCGGGGGCATCGAGAACACCGCCCGCATGTTGTCGTTGAACTGCCGGATGCTGGAATACCCCGAGGCGAAGGCCACCTCGCTGACGTGCAGGTCGGTGGTCTCCAGAAGGAGTTGCGCAGTTCGTGCCCGTTGGGCGCGGGCGAGCGCGAGCGGGCCGGCCCCCACCTCGGCCACGAGCTGCCGCTGAAGCTGGCGCTCGCTGTAGTTCAGCCGGGCGGCGAGACCGCTGACGCCTTCCCGGTCCACCAGCCCGTCGGCGATCAGACGCATGGCACGGCCGACCAGGTCGGCGCGGCTGTTCCATTCCGGCGACCCCGGGGCCGCATCCGGCCGGCACCGCTTGCAGGCGCGGAATCCGGCGGCCTGCGCGGCGGCCGCCGTCCGGTAGAAGCGCATGTTGACACGCTTGGGAGTCATGGCCGGGCACGTCGGGCGGCAGTAGATGCCCGTACTGGCCACTCCGATGTACAACCGGCCGTCGAACCGGCTGTCGTTGCTCAGAGCGGCCCGGTAGTAGTGCTCCTCGTCCATCATGTCTCCACCATGGGCTCCGGCACGTGGGCAATGCCAGCGGGAATCCGACATCAACATCCGTCTGTCAGGGACGCATCCGGGCGGGCAGACGCAGGGGTCCCCGGAACAGGTACAGGTCCCGGTAGGGCGGCTCGGCGGTGAGCAGCTCCAGGTGCGGGGCCCGGGCGAGCAGCGCGCGCAGCGCGATCCCCATCTCCATCCGGGCCAGTTCCGCCCCCAGACAGCGATGCGGGCCGTTGCTGAAGGTGAGGTGGCGAGGTGCGCTGCGTGGACGGTTCTGGAGCGCGTGATGTCCAAGGTCTCGATGTCCGGGAACGCGGCCGGATCACGGTTCGCCACGACGATCATCAGGACGATGCCGTCGCCCCGCTCGAAGGTGTGGCCATCGAACTCCCGGTCCTGCAGCGCCACCCGCGAGGTGAACTGGATCGGGGGGTCGTAGCGCAACGCTTCGTCGACCGCCGCCGGTACGAGGTCCGGGTCGGCTCGCACACCAGCCGCAGCGGTAGCGGGCTGTTGAACGCGGCGACCAGATCGACCTCGTTGGCTTCGAGGGCGGCGTCGAGCAACTCGTCCACGATCCGTTCGGTCCGCGCGTGCATGGCTGCGATCTTCTCCGGCTTGAAGGCCTTGCCGACCAGCCGATCGAGCCGGGTGTGGTCCGGCGGGTCCATGCCGAGCAGCGACCCAGGCACGTCGTCCCGTCCCACCCCCGGCCTGAAGGGGCTGATCCTGTCGTTGTACCCGTGGCCCCAGAGCGGGTCGGTGAGAACCTTGTTGCAGTCCGCGTGATGCGACGTCAGGTATGTCCGGGGTCCCAGGGAGTGGATCGGATCGGTCTCCCGCAGGGCTGCGTAGAGCGGATACGGATTCGCCCGATGTTCCGGGTTGAAGACCTCCCGTGCGAGTTTCGGTGCCGTCGTCATGCTTCCAGCTCCTGCGAGGTGGGGCTCCGGTGAAAGGGACGTTCCTTCGGCGCACCGTTCCTTGCTGGTTCGGGTCCCAGCACTGGCCGGGTCCGGCATGTGCCCGGCCTGCGGTCAGGCCTCACCCCCTGTCGTGGCGGCGGTCCCGGTCGCCGCGGTGGTGACGGGGGCCGACGGCCGGGGACTCGGCTTCAGGGACAGTCCGAGCCCGGCGAGGCCGGCCGTCGCCGCCATCACGGTGGAGAACAGCAGGACGTGGACGTACGCGGTGGTGGCCGACGCGTCCGCACCGGCGAGGACCGAGGCCAGCACCGCGATGCCGAGGGCACCGCCCATCTGCCGTGCCGCCATGTTGAGCCCCGTCGCACCGGCGAACTGCCCGGGGGGCACCGACAGGGCCGCCGCCGTCGAGACACCCGTACTGACCGCGCCCATGCCGAAGCCCGAGATGGCGGTCGTCGGGAGCCAGAGGTCCACGAGATGCGGCTCGGCGGGCAGCACGGCGACCAGCCAGACTCCGATGGCCACGATGAGCAGCGAGCCCCCGACCACCATCAGGCGCGGGCCGGCGCGCCTGCCCAGCAGCCGGCCGATGCCGACGGCCGCGATCGCCGAGAAGACGGCGCCGGGGCTCAGCACGAAGCCGGCCTTCAGCTCCGAATAGCGCCAGACGTTCACGAGGTACAGCACCCCGCACAGCAGCCAGGCGTAGAGCGCCGCGCCGTAGAAGAACGACACGACATTCGCCAGGGAGAAGGTCCGGCTGCGCCACAACGTGGTGTCGATCGCCGGAACGGGCTGAGTACGAGCCCGCAGCACACCGTAGGCGAGCACCGCGATGCCGGCCAGCAGACAGCCGAGCGTCCGGGGGTCGCCCCATCCCCAGTCCGAGCCCTGCGTCACGCCGAGGACCACGCCGCCCATACCGATCGCCAGCGCGAGAGACCCCGCTACGTCGGGAACACGTCCGGGGATCCTCTCGGATCGCCGGACGGCACGAACCCCGATCATCAGCGCGATCCCGACCGGCACATTGATGAGGAAGACCGTGCGCCAGCCGAACGCGTCGATGAGAACACCGCCCAGGCTGGGTCCGATCGCGGCGGCGGCGGAACCGGCGGCACTCCACAGACCGATGGCCGCCATCCGGCGCTCCGGCGGTGTGTCGAACAGGATCACGGCCAGGGACGCGGGGATCATCGCCGCCGCGCCCGCTCCCTGGACCGCCCGGGACACCAGGAGGAAGGGCAGGTACGGCGCCACGGCACACAGCAGGGACGCCACGGTGAAGACGCCGACGCCCATGCTGTAGAGCGCCCGCCGCCCGACCGCGTCCGCGAGCCGTCCGGCCGGTGCCAGGAGCGCCGCGAAGAAGATGGCGTACAGCGTGATGACCCAGGAGAAGTCGGAGATCGACGCTCCCCGGAAGGTCTCGTGCATGTCGGAGACCGCCAGATTGGCGATCGTGGAATCGAGGATCGCCAGGAACATGGCGCCGGACGCGAGCACGGCGATCGTCGGATAGCTGGGCTGTCGCACGGGTGCTTCGGCCGCGTTCACGCGCTCGCCTCCGTGGCTCGCCGGGGGCGGGCCCGCAGCTCGCCGTCGCAGTTGGGGCACTGGTTGCCGGAATCGCCCGCGCATGAGGCACAGAAGGTGCACTCGTAGCTGCAGATCATCGCAGGGTCACCGGGCGCGAGCGCCGTGCCGCACGTTTCGCAGGTGGGCTTCATGTCGAGCATCGCCAGTGTCCTCCAGAAGAAGTCCGAGCAAGCGACCATCGCTGCCGTGACGCCGCCGATCCGTCACCGGAGGCGACCCGCGCCGAGGGCTGCCTCGTGGCGCACCAGTCGTTGCGCCGAGGACCGCGCCGTCGCAGCGCGCACTTCCGCGATGTGTCGAAGCCATGCAATCTTGGCGGCCCCCGCACGGGACTGTCTGGCAAATTTCGGTCACCAACCTCCCGTGCGGGGTGGGGAGTTGTCGGCAGGGAGTTGATGGCGGGAAGTCACTGGCGCAACCGCTCGACATCGCGCCAGGGTTCCCTGACCACGTTGCTCCCGGCCGCGCACGAGCTGTCTCGCGAAGCGCTCCCCACCATCCGGAACACCCAAGGAGGAATCCAGTGATCGCATCAGTTGTCCTGGCAGGTGCCCGTACACCTCTGGGCCGCCCGTTCGGCTGCCTGCAGGCACTGTCGGCCTCGCAGCTGGGGGCGGTGGCCGTGCGAGCCGCCCTGGAACGGGCGCGGGTAGGGGGCGACGAGGTCGATCAGGTCCTCTTGGGACACTCGGCGATCGACGCCACCGACGACCGCTCGGCGCGGGCGGCGGTGGCGGGCGCGGGCATCCCTCCGGGGGTGCCGTTACTCGTCATCGGGCAGATGTCCCTGTCCGGTCTGAACGCCATCGCCATGGCGGACCGGCTCATCCGCTCCGGCACCAGTGACATCGTCGTCGCCGGCGGCATGGAATCCATGACCGCCTCCCGGCGGGACCCGGGCGAGCGTACGGCGCCGCATTTCCGGTTCCCGCGCCGCCGGCCGCTGAAGCTGGACCGGCGTACCCAGGACGAGGTCGCCGCCCTGTCCCACGAGCGCGCCGCCACCGCCCAGCTCGCGGGCCTCTTCCGCGAGGAGATCGCCCCGGTCGCGCTGCCCGACGACACCGGCGGAGGCCTCGTCAGCAGCGACGAGGGCATCCGCCACGACGTCGACGCCGGGATGCTGGCCGCGGCCGAACCCCTGTACTTCCCGAACGGCACGGTCACGGCCGCGAACACCTCGTCCGCCGCAGACGGGGCGGCGGCCGTGGTGATGATGCGCCGCTCGCTGGCCGAGGCACGGGGCCTGGACTGGCTCGCCGAGGTCGTCGGGCACGGTGCGGTGTCGGGCCGGGCGGACGGCCTCCACCTGCAGCCTTCCCTGGCCATCCGCAAGGCTCTCGCGCCACTCGACCTGAAGGTGCGCGACCTCAATCTCATCGAGATCAACGAGTCGTTCGCGGCCGTGGTGGTCCAGGCGATGAGCGTGCTGTGCACGGGCATGAACCGGATCAATCCGCACGGCGGCGCCATCGCTCTCGGGCATCCGATCAGCACGTCGGGGGCACGCATCGTGCTGCACCTCGCGCATTCCCTGCAGCGCCGTGGCGGCGGTCTGGGGGCGGCCGGCATCTGTGGTGAAGCCGGCCTCGGCGAGGCCCTGTTGCTCCGCTCCTCCCACCGCTGAACCAGTCGAACAGGCACTGGCACGAGCACCGGCTCTGGCCCAGGCCCTGGCCCTGGCACCACGGTCTCAGCGGCGTGCCAGCGCAGGCTGCGAGTGTTTCTCGCCCGAGGGTTCCAAGGCGAGGGAAGTGAGGGGTGACGTGGCCGCACCTCGATGGGCCCGGACGGCACTGGTCATCGTGAACCCGGCGGCGGGCGGCGTGGGCGCACCCCTCGTCGACGAAGTGACGCGCCATTGCCGCTCCTGTGTGGACGACCTGAGTCTGGTGACGGCCGAGGACCGCGGCGAGGTGGAGAACGCCGCCGCGAAGGCCCACGAGAACGGTATCGACGTGGTCGTGGTCCTGGGCGGCGACGGCACCGCGCGCGACGTGGCTTCCGGGATCGCCCGCGCCCGGTCGCAGAACCCTCACGGCACGGGCGCGAACAGCTGCGCCATGATCAACCTCCCTGCCGGAACCGGCAATTCCTTCTACCGGGAGATCTGGTCGGACCACCCCTGGCAACAGGCCTTGAAGGCCGCACTCGCGACGGAGCACCCCCGGGTACGCAGGGTCGACATGGCACGCATCGTCGAGCTGGACACCCTGGTGCTTCTCGGGGCGTGCTCCGGTCTCGTCGCGGAAGCCCTGGTGACCGCGGGCCGACTCCCCGAAGTGCCCGGCCGGGAGCGCTATCGGCAGGCCGTGGCACAGACTCTGCGGACCTTCCGGCCGTATCCGGGCCGGGTGACCGTCGACGGAGTGATCGTCCACGAGGGCCCGGCGGTACTGGCCAATGTCGGCGGAGGGCGCTACCGCGGCGGTCAGTTCAAGGTGCTGCCACGTTCCGAACTCGACGACGGCCTGCTGGACGTGTGTGTCGTGGGCGGCGAGCTGGACCCCGCGGCACTCCCCGGCCTGACAGCCGACGGCAGTCATGTGGAGCGCCCCGAATCCGTCTACGCCAGGGGCCGCCGTATCACCCTCGAGCGCACCGACGGCGAACCCCTGACATTCGAGCACGACGGTGAACTCCCAACCGTCGACGCCGATCGCTACACGCTAGAGGTGCTGCCCGACATCCTTCCCGTCCTCGCTCCGCCGCGCACATGAGCGAGGCCAGCGGAAAGCCGAACACGAAGGGCTGGTCATGAACGTCACCGACGGGACGTCGGGGAACGCGAGTTGGACGTTTCCCGCAGCCGGCGACAACTTCTTCTCCTGGGAATACGACTCGGGACGCGAACGACTGCTGAGTCTCTACCAGAAGGGGAAGGACAAGCAGTGGGACAGCACCCAGCGCATCGACTGGTCACTCGATGTCGACCCGTACGACGCCCTGGGCACCCCTGAGAAGACACTGGCGTTGTTCGGATCGCGGCAGTACGCGAAGCTGAACGAGCGAGAGCGCCAGGAAATGCGACAGCACATGGCGGCCTGGGAGTTCAGCCAGTTTCTGCACGGCGAACAGGGCGCGATGATCTGCTCCGCACGCATCGTCCAGTCGGTCCCCGACATCGACGCCAAGTTCTATGCCGCCACTCAGGTGATGGACGAGGCCAGGCATGCCGAGATATTCACTCGCTTCCTCAAGGAGAAGATCGGCCTGACCTATCCGATCAACCCGCATCTCAAGTCCCTCCTGGAGGACGCCCTCAACGACACGCGCTGGGACATGCCGTACCTGGGCATGCAGGTGCTCATCGAGGGACTTGCCCTGGCGGCCTTCGGGATTCTGCGTGACCGGACCGACAAACCCCTGCCCAAGCAGATCCTGGCGTACGTGATGCAGGACGAAGCACGTCATGTGGCGTTCGGCAGGCTGGCGCTGCGTGACTACTACGCCGAGCTGTCGAGCAAAGAGATAGCCGAGCGCGAAGAGTTCGTCATCGAGGGCTGCCATCTGATGCGGGACCGCTTCCGCATGCAGGAGGTGTGGGAGAACCTCGGCTTCGACATGAAGGAGTGCATGGAGTACATGAACCGGGGGCCGCGGATGCGCGCCTTCCGATCACTCCTCTTCGCGCGCATCGTGCCCTGCGTCAGGGACATCGGCCTGTGGAGCCCGGCCGTCCGAAACGCCTACGACGACATGGGCGTGCTGGACATGGCCAACAGCGACCTGGTCAAGCTCATGGAATCCGACGAGATGCAGGCCGACGAGCTCGACAGGGAGCGGCGGGAGACGCTCGCCCGGACGGCGGAGGTCGAGGAGAGCATCGCGCTCGGTGCCACGGACCCCGGTGAAACTCCCTCAGCGGTACCCCCGGCACCCGCTCCCTGACGGCAACCTCCCCCAGTCCCGATCTCCCACCTCCCACCCAGGCGGTGCCCATGCCCCCGACGCCCTCGACATCCCCGACGGCCGATCAGAGCGGAAGGCCACGACCGGCATTTCTGGACGACTACGCCCGGACACGGTTCCGGCGTCGGCTCAGCCCCCTCTCACGGGTGCCGCGCACCGGACGGATCGGCGAGGCATGGCATCTCGCCGCACGGCACGGCAGGTTCGGCCCGGTGATCGTCGACCGCGCGCCGGATGTCGACCCGGAGGGCCCGCTGGAGCGCAGCTACGCGGAGTGGGCTTCCTTGGTGGACGACCTGGCCTCCCGGCTGTACGCGCTGGGTGTACGCCAATGGGATCGGGTCGCCGTCATCAAGCGCAACCATCTCGACGTGGCCCTGCTCGCCTCGGCCGCCGCGCGGATCGGCGCGATTCCCGCGCTGATCACCGACAACCATCCCGCCGAGACTCTCACCGTTCTCCTCCAACGCCTGGAGCGCCCCTTCCTGGTGGCGGATCGGCGGGCCCTGGAACGGCTGGCTCTCGACGAGGACGACCTGGCCCGGCTGACGGAACGTACGGCCTGCGTGGGCACGCCGCCTCCCGGCCGGTCCGATGTGGCGGCCTTCGCGGAGCCGGCCGGCGGACCGGTTCCCCAGGTCAGGATGCGCCAGCCGCACGAACCGATGGTCATCACCCACACGTCGGGCACGACGGGGACACCCAAGCTGGTGCTGCACTCGGCTCAGTCCCTCTACTCCCTGGGTCTGGTCGAGACCGAGCGGTGGCCCATCATCCGGCTGCGCGGGAACGACACCGTGGCGTTCTGTCACCCGTACTCGCACCAGCGGGTCATCACCGGACTGCTGCCCCTGACCACCGTCGGGCCGAAACTGCTGATGCTGTCGGACCCGGAGTCGCCCACCGCGCACGCCCTGCTGGCCGAGCACGCCCCCACTCTCGTCGAAACCCTCCCGAACGCGTTCCTGGCCTGGGAGGACCTGGCCCGTGACCCACGTCGGCCGTTCCGCGACGTCCGGCTCTTCATCAACTCGTTCGACGCCATTCACACGCGCACCGTACGGACCTTCCTCGCGGCGACCGACCGCAGACTGCCCGTCTGGGTCCAGTCGTGGAGTCAGACCGAGGCCGGGGCCGTCGCCATCCGCCCGTACCTGCGCCGCTCGGTGAAGCGGCGCGGCAAGCGTCCGCCGCCGACCCAGAACCTGGGTTGGCCGATACCGGGATTCGGCAAGGTGCGCGCGATCGCGCCGGAAAGCGGTGACCCCGTACCGGCCGGGCAGGTGGGTCTGATCCAGTTCTCGGCGCCCGGCCGTTGCCTCGGCTACGTAGGAGAGCAGAAACGACACAGCGCCAAGTGCGAGGGGCCCTGGTGGAACCTCGGTGACATGGCGGTCATCAGTCGCTGGGGAGCGGTGCGGCTGATCGACCGCGAGATCGACCGGATCCCCGGTACGAGTGCGCTGGAGATCGAGGACGTACTGCTCGACCGGCTGCCACAGATCACCGAGGTGGTCGTGCTCGCCGTCCGGGACGCCGACCCCCAACCGGTGCTCAGCCTGCGGGAGGGATCCTCCCTCGAACCGGAGCAGTGGCACCGGGCCACGGCGGACCTGCCCACGATGGCCGCTCCGGTCCAGATCCGCTGGGACGAGTTTCCGCGCACCGCGACCTGGAAGATCCGCCGCACGTTGCTCCGCGAACGGCTTCTCTCCGGAGCCGACGGGGTCGGATTCGGACGGTGGACGTGATCCGTCGAACACAGGACGGCTCATGCTCGGTAGCGCCGGGCGCCGGGGCCGACGTGCCGCCGCGGGCTCCCGCCGGACACGACTGAGACGTCCGTCTCAGCGTGGTGCAAGCCACGAATGCCATGCTTCTGTTCGTTGCCCGCCAAGGGCGACTGGAGAGATACCCATAGCGGCCCAATGGGGATCGGAGTCACCTCCGATCAGGGGTTCTGCCCCACGCAGGTTCGAATCCTGCTCTCTCCGCCGCGGCCCGACCCACCGCCGCCACCGGAACCGCGCCGCCTGCCGCGTCATGGGCAGGCGCGCGGCCACCGGGTGATCGTGAACGGCCTCGGCATCCGCCTCACAAAGCTGCCGGCTCGCCGTAGGCCGCAGACCGCAGACCGCAGACCACAGACATGCTCTCGAACCGGCTCAGGCATTCACAGGAACCGCCACAAGTGGTCGGCCGTACCGTTGTCGTCGAACTGGACAATCTGCGCGCTGTTGCCGGTCGACATCCGGTCCACACCTAGGACCTTGCCGCTGTTCTTGTTGCGGATGCGATACCAGCCGTCACCGCTGTCCACCAGTGTCCAGAGGTGGTCGGCCGTTCCGTTGTCCTCGAACTGCACGACGATCGCGCTGTTGTCCATGGACATGTGGTCGACGCCGAGCACCTTGCCGCTCTGGCCGTTGCGTATCAGGTACCAGCCGTCGCCCTTGTCGACGAGCTGCCAGGCGTGGTCGCCCGTCCCCGTATTGTCGAACTGCACCACGCGTGCGCTGTTCTCGGTGGACATCCCGTCGACGGCGACGACCTTGCCGCTGTTCTTGTTCGCGATTCTTCGGAACGGTGGTTCTGGCGTCCAGGGCTGTCCCTCGGGTGCCGCCGTAGGGAAGGACGTGATGCGAAGCCGTGCCGCACCCATGGGGATGAGGGTGACCGTCTCCACGGGGGCGTCGCTGCGGGCGGGGCAGTCCTGGAGCGGCGCGACGACATGTTCGTCGTCCGCGATCCACTCCTGGATCTTCCGGGCCTGTGCCGAGATGCGCAGAGGTGTGGTGTCCGGAGTGAACGGTTGGTCCGGTACGACAGCACTGGTCCGGGTGGGGGTCAGCGGGGTCTCCGGGAGGAGGCCGTAGTTCCATGCGGTGGTGGCGTGGACCTCGTAGGCGGGGAACGCTGCGTCTCCCGCGTAGCGGTCGTAGCGCTCGCCGATCTTCAACGAGTAGGTGAGCGGGCCTTGTTCGACGCTGACTGCGCCGTGCCGGCCGGGCCACTGGCACAACCGAGCCTGCTGGGGCAACTGCAGGCGGACGACGTCACCGTCGCGCCATGTGCGCTCCACCCGCGCCCAGAACGGTCCGTCCGGGGCCACCACCGAGTTCCCGTTGACCCGGAGTTGGGGCCCCCGGCACCAGCCGGGCACACGCAACTGCAGGGGGAAGCGCACGGGACGGGGCGTGGAGACGGTGAAGGTGATCGTGTCCTTGAAGGGATAGCCCGTCTCCTCGGTGACGGTCACTGTCGTTCCGCCCGCGACCGTGGCTCGGACCCTGCTCGGAGCGTAGAGCGCCGCGGCCAGACCACCGTCGGCGCCGGTGAGCCAGAGTTCCTCGGTGAAGTACGGCCAGCCCATGCCGTAGTTGTGGGGACAGCACCGGTACTGGTCGACACCGGCCTGGAAGGCCTGCATGGCGAAGCCGTTCTGGAACTGCCCCTGGGTCTTGGGGCGGTTGTCGAGGTCGATGCTGTTGGCGCTGGTGATGTAGTGAACGGACTTGCCGTCGGGGTCGAGTGAGGCCGGGAGCAGGTTGAAGGCCAGGTCTTCGCAGCGGTCCGCCCAGACCGGATCTCCGGTGATCCTCGTCAGCAGCTCGTGGCTGGCCATGAATTCGACGATGCCGCAGGTCTCGAAACCCTGCCGGGGGTCCGCGAATCCGGGGCGGAAGTTCTCGTCGCCCGCCATGCCGCCGCCGGGGAACCGTCCGTACGTGTCCATCACGGCGTCGTAGGCGCGATAGGTGGCCCGGGTGAGGTCGGTGGAGCCGGTCAACTGGGCGTATTGCGCGGGCTCCCGGAAGCCCTGGGCGATGTTCACGTTGTGCCGACTCGGTGTCGTGCCGGTCCAGTCGGCGCCGTGGGTGTGCATCTTGGCGGCGAGATCGAGCAGGAACGCCTCGCCGGTACGGCGGTAGAGCCACACGACCACGTCGAGCCCGTCGCCCCAACGGTACGACACCCAGCTGGTGTTGAAGGCGCCCGGTCCCTGAGCGTTCATGAAGCGGAGGAAGCGGAGGAGAAAGGGCACCACCCGCTGGTCGCCGGTGTACTCCTCGTGTGTCCGCAGAGCCTGGAGGAGCGGGAGGAAGGGCCAGAAGTCGGGACCGCCGTTGAGCGCGGTGCGTAAGGCACGCGGCCCGAAGAAGCCGTCACTCTCCTGGGTCGCGAGGACCGCGTCCACCCACTCCCGCGACCGGGTCAGGGCGTGCGGGTCACCCGTGGCGATGGCCAGCGGTATGTAGCCGCGCAGCCAGTACGGCAGCTCCTCCCAGGCGTTGTGCTCGGGGTGCACCCAGCCGGAGGTCGAGAAGTCGAGGAAGTGCGAGAAGGATTCGTACGTGCCGCACAGACCGTCGAGCTGCGACCGGAGCTGGCCGGCGAGCCAGCCGCGGGCCACGACACTGCCGGGCGGCAGCTTCTGGAATCTGTCGGGCACCTGTGTCTCGGCTCGCGGGCGGGGAGCCGCGGTCGCGACTCCCGCGAACGCGAACGTGGCTTCGAGAGCCGCGGCCCCCAGGGTGCCGGACCCTATGCCGAGGAGTTTTCGTCTGCTCATTGACATGCAGGTGACCTGCCTTCCGGAAGGGCCGACTCGCAGTGCGACAACGTTGTCTCCCACAACGTTGTCTCCCGCTGATCGAGCAACGTCAGATCATCCAGATGTGGCTCCACAGCGACTCCCTGTCAGGGGAAGCCCTGCGGCTCTGTACAACGTTGGAAAAGATGCAGTGGACATGACAGCATGGCCGAGTCCGCCTGTCCAGCGTTCACGCACGCCACGGCGAAGACATCGGTGAACACCTCGGTGAAGGACTCGGTGAAGAGCTCGGAGATCATCCGGGCGGCGTCGGCATGTGCCGCCGGACCAAGGAACGGGTGACCGCGTCGGGGTGATCGGCGATGTAGTCCTGGACCACCGACAGGAAGCTCGGGTCGGGCCGGAGACCGAGTGCGGTGGCGCGCCGGTTGTCGAAGACGGCCGGCCACGAGCCGACGAGGGCCTCGATGGCAGGGTCGGGTGTGATGGTCACCAGGTCGGCGGCGGAGGCGCCGGCCACCTGCCGCAGTGTGGCGAGCATCTCGGCGACGCGGACAGTGAGCGCGGGAAGGTTGACCGGCAGCCGGCCTTCCAGGCGACCCGGCCCGGTGCCGCGCTCGGCTTCGGCGACGCGGAGGATTCCGTCGATGGTGTGTCGCGGCGAGGCCAGGGCCACTTGCGCGCCGGGTTGAACGGGACAGGTCGCGGGGAGTTGGGCGAGTGGTTCGCGGATGATGCCGGACAGAAAGCCGGAGGCGGCCGCGTTCGGCCGGCCAGGCCGCACCGCCACGGTCATCAGGCGGGCCACACGTCCGTCGATGAAGCCCCGGCGCGTGAAGTCCGCGATCAGGTGTTCGCAGACGAGCTTCTGCGTTCCGTAACTCGACTGCGGGGAAGGCACCGTCGCCTCGGTGACCACGGGCGGCAGGGACAGGGCCGGGTCAGGGCCATAGACGGCGAGGCTGCTCGCGAACAGCACCCGCGGTACCGGCCCGGCGGCCGACGACTGCGTGCGGGCCGCCTCCAGCAGCGCACGAGTGGTGTCCACATTCGCGCTCATACCGAGATCGAAGTCCGCCTCGCACGCGGCCGACACCGCGGCGGCGAGATGGAACACGACATGAACCGGCTCGGCGAACACGTCACCGAGGCTGTCGGTCAGATCGCCGTGCACCACGTCCACGAGCGGGTCGCCCGCCGGCGGGAAACCGGGCTCCACGACACGGTCGACGAGGACCAACCGGGTGATCGGCGCGCCGTCGAACGTCCGCGTCCGCAGCAGGCGACCGGCGAGCAGCCGTCCCAGGAATCCTGACGCACCCGTGACGATGACCCTCATTGACGTCTCCTCACCCGTGGCCGCCACAGCGCCGTGCACGCCGTCGCGGCACGCCGTTGCCCACTCCTGCGGCAGACCCACCCGCACGTCCTCGGACACGCAGCAGCATCCTCGTGCGCCGACGTTCAATCCACCACACCGTCGCGGCCACCTGGCCGGGGTGCGGCTCACGGCCTGCCCTGCATCCTGGAGCAGAAGCGCTGCCCACTCCCCCGGCCCGCAGGGCAGGCACCGGCTCCGGGCGGAGGCCGAACCAGCCGCCCGGTCAGTGGTGTTGGCCGTACCGGCCGGATTGCCCGCTGTCATCCGGGCCGGGCCGGGTCCGTGAGCGGAAGGTGCGGCGGTAGGCGTCGGGGGGCACTCCGACCGTGCGGTTGAAGTGCCTGCGCAGCGTCGTGGCGGTGCCCATGCCGGTGGAGGCCGCGATGGTGTCGACGCCCGCGTCGGTGGTCTCCAGCAACTCCTGGGCGTGGCGGATGCGCTGGGTCAGCAGCCATTGCAGCGGAGTGGTGCCGGTCACCGACCTGAAGTGGCGGCCGAGGTTCCGCGAACTCATCCGCGCCTGGCGGGCCAAGTCCTCCACGGTCAGCGGATGGTCCAGCCGTTCGATCACCCAGGGGAGCAGTTCGGCGAGCGGGTGGTTGTCCGGAGCGGGCACCGGTGTCATGACGAACTGGGCCTGGCCGCCGTCCCTGTGGGGCGGCACGACCAGGCGGCGGGCGACCGTGTTGGCGACCGACGAGCCGTGGTCGAGGCGGACGAGATGCAGGCACAGGTCCATGGCGGCGGCCTTGCCCGCGGAGGTGAGCACACTGCCGCTGTCCACGTAGAGGACGTCCGGGTCCACCTGCACCTCGGGGTGGCGGGCGGCCAGCTCCTGGGTGTGCGCCCAGTGCGTGGTCGCGCGCTTCCCGTCCAGCAGGCCGGCGGCGGCCAGTACGAACGCCCCGGTACACAGGGATGCGATGCGTGCGCCCCCCTCATGGGCCGCGCGCACCGCGTCGACCAGGTCGGCGGGTGGGTCCCGGTCGACGTCGGCCCAGCCGGGGACGATGACGGTGTCGGCGTGCGAGAGCCGGTCGAGGCCGTGGTCGGGCTCCAGCAGGAACCGTCCGACCCGCACGGCGTCCGGCCCGCAGACGGCGACGTCGTACCACGGGCCCGGTACTGCGTCCGGGGCGGAGCCGAAGACCTCGTACGCCAGGGCCAGTTCGAAGTGGAGCATCCCGTCGGTGACGGCCAGTGCGACAGTGTCCATGTCCGGAATTGTACGGGGCATGGCGTTCCAGACACTCGTGTGAGCCGCCGGTCCCCGTCAGGATGTCCCTACGGATCACGGCAGATCACTGAGGCACGGAGGAAAACCCATGGGGTCGGGGCAGGTAGTGACGGTGTTCGGCGCGTACGGGCACACCGGACGGTTCGTGGTGGCGGAGCTGCGGGAGCGCGGGTTCGTCCCGGTCCTCTCCGGCCGGGACGCCGAGAAGCTGAAGGCGCTGGCTGCCTCCCATCCCGAACTGGACGTCCGCCCGGCGTCGGTCGACGATCCGGCCGCGCTCGACCACGCGTTGGCCGGAGCGGCGGCTGTGATCAACTGTGCCGGACCCTTCGCCACGACGGCTGCCCCCGTGATCGAGGCGGCACTGCGCGCCGGGATCCCGTATGTGGATGTCGCGGCCGAGATCGAGGCCAACGTCGACACGTTCAAGCACTTCGCAGACCGCGCCCGAGCCGCGGGAGGGGTGATCGTCCCAGCGATGGCCTTCTACGGCGGGCTCGGCGACCTGCTGACCACCGCCGCGATGGGCGACTGGACGGCGGCCGACGAGGCGCACATCGCGTACGGGCTGAGCAACTGGCATCCCACGGCCGGGACACGTGTGGCGGGCGCCGTTTCCCGGGAGCGGCGGGGTGGCCGACGTGTCCGATACACGCAGGGGCAGTTGGAGTACCGACAGGACGCCGCACCCACCCTGGAGTGGCCGTTCCCCGACCCGATGGGCCGGCGATCCGTCATCGGGGAGTTCTCGATGGCCGACGTGGTCACCGTGCCCAGCCATCTAGACGTCCCCGAGGTGCGCAACTACATGACCGTCGAGGCGGCCACGGACCTGTCGGACTCCGACACACCGCCGCCCAGTCCGGTCGACGAGCACGGACGGTCCGCGCAGACCTTCGTCGTCGACGTCGTCGTACGCTCCGAGGGCACCGAACGGCGAGCCGTGGCCAGGGGCCAGGACATCTACGCCATCACCGCGCCGCTCGTGGTCGAAGCAGTCGACCGCATCCTCACGGGGCGGACCAGAACGGTCGGGGTCGCCTCCGCCGGCGAGATCTTCGACGCGGTCGACTTCCTCCGCGCGCTGTCCGCGCACATGTCCCTTGAGCTGCGTCGGTGACCAGGTCGACCGGGGGCGCCGACCCAGGCCGTGTCATGGCGTGAGGCCTCGCAGTTGGCGTCGCCCCAGGCCGCCGGGTATTCCGGCGCGGACTCCACAGTCCGTACGCGAGTGCCGCAGGACTGCGGGTGCTGCCCAAATTGCTCTCGACACAGGGGAGTTGGGGCGCCACCATGGTGCCCCGGCGTGGCGACACCATGGTGCCCCGGCGGCGGCCGGGGCCGTGGAGAGCCGAGCGGGGGGGTGCGCATGGGGTACGACAGGCTGCCACGCGAGTACCGGTTGAGCCGCTCCCGGATGCGGTTGTTCCTGTGGGTGATCGCGGCGGGCACGGTGAGCATGCTGGGGGCCGTACTGACCGCCGATGACCTGCCCGGCTCGGTCACGTACCCCTTTGTGATCGCGTGGGTGGCACTCATGGGGTGGCTCTTCT
This sequence comes from Streptomyces sp. NPDC005141, assembly GCF_053599975.1. NCBI lineage: Bacteria > Bacillati > Actinomycetota > Actinomycetes > Kitasatosporales > Streptomycetaceae > Streptomyces > Streptomyces sp. NPDC005141. Next base: position 194,564 of record NZ_JBSFYW010000002.1, read on the forward strand.
ACGCCACCCTGCACTGCTCCACCACCGCCGACATCAAGTCGATCCGTGTGCGCAGCATGGTCAGGCGACGACGGCTGGCCTGGGAGGACATCCAGGACATCAGGGCCGAGGCCAACCCGGCCGCGGCGATGCAGAGCAATGCGGCCCAGGTGATCGTGCACGCCTACGGCCGCGACGGCAGCAAGGTGTTGCTGCCCTTCCTCGACGACCTGCATGTGAACGTGGAGCGCGAACTCGGGGTGCTGCTGGAGGCATGGGAGGAACTGCGCGGTGCGGACTGGGCGCCCGACCCCGACGCCGCCGTCCTCATCGATCGGCGCAATGCCCGCCAGGCGGCGATGACGGCGGGCTTCATCGCCGTCATGCTGTCGTTCATCCCGCTGACGGTGCTGATGCTGCTGCCGCTGTTCGTGGACATGCCTGGGTGGCTGGAGTCGACGCTGCAACCCTTGACGGTCATGGGGGTGGGGCTTCCGCTGATCTTCGCCCTGACCGCGATCACCTCGTACCGCGGGCGCCTGCGCAGCGGGTGACCGACGCGAGACAACGAGGTGCAGGCATCAGTCGGGACCGTTCAGTCAGCCGACTGAACGTCCTGGCCCCAGCCACACCCCAGCCCGCAGCCCGCAGCCCGCAGCCCGCAGCCACCCTCGCTCGACTTCGGCTGCGGCTGCGGCTGCGGCTGCGGCTGTGTGAGTCGCTCACCGCCCCTTCCCCGCCGATCACCGCGTGCGGCAGCTGGCTTACCGTGGCATGCGAACGATCAGGGAGGTGGGGGATGGACCGTATCGGCCCATACACCGTCGAGCGGGTGCTCGGCGCAGGGGGAATGGGCGTCGTGTACCAGGCGCGCTCGCGGGGTGGGCGTCTGGTGGCGGTGAAGGTCGCGCGGCCGGAGCTGGCCCAGGACAGCATGTTCCGGGAGAGATTCCGGGCCGAGGTGAACGCCGCTCGCCGAGTGGGCGCCTTCCACACGGCACCGGTCGTCGATGCCGATCCCGATGCCGAGCTGCCGTGGCTGGCCACCGCCTACATCGCCGGCCCGACCCTGGCTGACGCCCTGGATGCCCAGGGCCCCATGAACGAGCAGGCGTTGCGGGCGCTGGGCGCGGCGTTGGCAGAGGCGCTGCAGGCCATCCACGCCTGTGGTCTGGTGCATCGCGATCTGAAGCCCGGGAACATCATCATGGCCGTCGACGGACCTCGGGTCGTGGACTTCGGCATCGCACGCGCTACGGAGGACGCTCGGCTGACGGTGCCCGGAGCCAGCGTCGGCACCCCGGGATTCCTGGCTCCGGAGCAGGCCGAAGGTCATCCGGTGAACGGAGCGGCGGACGTGTTCGCGCTCGGCTCCGTCCTGGTCGCCGCCGCCGGCGGCAGCGCTTTCGGACACGGCACATCGATGGCGTTGATGTACCGCTCGGTCCATCACGAGGCCGACCTCACCGCCGTTCCCGTCGCCCTGCGACCCGTCGTCGAGGCCTGTCTGGCGAAACAGCCGACCTCGCGCCCGACTCCGGAACACCTGCTGGACGTATTCACCGCCACCGCCTCACCGGCGCCGGCGGTCGGCTACACGCCCACCATCCTGTCCGCGCCCTCCATCCCGGCACCTCCGCCCTACCCCCCGACCGTCACCGCTCCACCCGCGGCCGCCCTTGGCGAAAGCCCGGCCGAGGCCGCCGAGTTCCTGGCCATGGACCACAAGAACGCCGTGATCGCGGACGTCCACGGCATCTCCTTGGGAGTCAACGGCCGCCCCACCGACTTTCCCTGGCCGCTCGTTCGCACGGTCACCCACCGGGAGACCGGCCGGGGCTACGGCCTCACCGTCACGGTCACCCTCACCGACGGCCAGTCGCACCGTTGCCGCGTGACCACCAAGGACGAGGACCAGCTCGACACATGGATCGAGGAACTCAACGAGGTCACCGCACGCTACTGCCCCGGCAGATGAACCCGGCCCTGCGGCACGCGTCGGCGCCGCCCGGCCGCCCGGCCTGGCCGGGCGGCGCCTGTTGGGAAGGCGTACTACAAGCTCCTCAGCCGGCGCGCCTTCGGCCGACGTAGACGGTGTTGGCCGCGGTCCCGCCTTGAAGCGGATTGTCGAAATCCACTACGTGTGCGGCGGTCTCCGCGAAGACCCCCGCGAGCACCGAGCTGAACTCCTCGTCGGGCGGGTCGTTCGACCACAGCGCGAACACTCCGCCTGGATGCAGCAGTTCGGCCAGAGCCGCCAGGCCGGCCGGAAGGTAGAGCCCGGCGTGGCTGGGATGCAGCACATGCCGCGGCGAGTGGTCGACGTCCAGGAGGATCGCGTGGAAACGGCGTCCAGGGGTTTCGGGGTCCAGACCGTGCGGCGTCGCGCCGGCATCCTCGGTCTTGTCCCCCGCGGCCCCCGGGGCGTCCGTTCTCGCACCCTCCGCGGACGGTGTTCCGCTCGCCGCCGCGCTCCCGGCGACCATCGCGAAGAAGTCCCCCCGCACCAGCCGGCACCTGGGGTCCGACGACAGCCCCGCGCCCAGGGGTACGAGCCCGCGCCGGTGCCAGTCGATCACCTCGGCCAGCGCGTCGACGACGACGAGCGAGCGAACTCGCGGATCGTCCAGCGCCGTCCGGGCGGTGTACCCGAGGCCGAGCCCGCCCACGGCGACGTCGAGTGCGCCCTCGGGGGGCAGCTCCGCCAGGCCGAGCCTGGCCAACTCGATCTCCCCGGTGGTGAAGAGACTGGACATCAGGTACTCGTCGCCGAGCTTCACCTCGTACACGTCCTCGCCCGACAACGGATCTCGCCGACGACGCAGGCTGATCTCGCCCATGGCCGTCGGCCGCCAGTCGATCTCCTCGAAACGTGCGCTCATCCGATGTCCTGCTCCCGATCCTCGTACGACCAACTCGGGCGGAGTCACAGCCGCCCACGGCGACTGCCGTGGCTGGACGGAACTGCGCCAAGAGCGGGCGCCGAACCGTCCGGCTCGGGCCCGATGCCCTGGAGGATCTTCACACGGATCGCGTCCGGGAGAGCGGGCAAACGGCCGTACGCCACCGTGTTGCCGAGTCGGTGCGACCGCTCCGCCGTCGGGTGACCCACTGGCGTGCTCACCCGATGGGATCCAGGCGCGGTTTCAGGTGCAGACGATGGCGACGACCACTGAGAACGGTTCATGCGCCGCCCGGGGCGCGCGGCTGGTCCATTCGGGAGAGCCAGGTCGTGAGCAATGTTTCGAGGGCCTCGGCCTCGGCGCGTGTCAGCAGATCCAGGAGCTGGTGTTCATTGCGGATGTGGTCGGTGAACGCCTGGTCGATCAGTTCGAGCCCAGGTCCGGTGAGGGCGACGATCCGGCCACGCTGGTCGTCGTCGGAGCGGCGGCGGGTGACGAGTCCCGCTCTCTCCAGACGGTCGATCCGCTTCGTCATCGCGCCGGTGGTGACCATGGTGTGCGCGGCCAGCTCGCCGGGCGCCCGTTCGTAGGGCGCACCGGCGCGACGCAGTGCGCACAGGACGTCGAACTCCCCCTCGCTCAGGCCGTAGCGACCGTAGACGAGGCAGAGTTCTTCGGTGAGCCGGCCCGCCAGGCGATGCAGTCGGCCGATCACTCCTTGCGGGGTGACGTCGAGGTCGGGGCGCTCGCGGTGCCAGTCCGCCTGGATGCGGGCCACACGGTCCCGTGGTTTCCGGTCTTCCATGAACACCAGGATAGCTTCCACAGAAGCTATATTAGCTTCCATGGAAGCTAATGCACGATGGATGGCGGTGACCGCGATCGCACCGGTGGCCTGGGGGACCAACTACTTCGTCACGCACGCGTACCTCCCCGCCGACAGCCCGCTGTACGGAGCTGCCGTCCGGGCCCTGCCCGCCGGCCTGGTCCTGCTGACTCTGTGCAGGCAGCGGCCGCGCGGTGCGTGGTGGTGGCGATCGGCGGTGCTCGGGCTGCTGAACGTGAGCGTGTTCTTCGTCCTCGTCTACGTCTCCTCCCAGCTACTGCCGACGAGCGTCGCCTCGACCGTCATGGCCGTGTCCCCCCTGACGATGATGGTCATAGCCTGGCCTCTGGTGGCCGAGCGGCCCCGGACCGCCCACCTGGCCGGTGCCGCCATCGGACTCGTCGGTGTGTGTCTCATGCTGCTCACAGGTGCGCAGCGGGTGAGCCTGCCCGGTGTCCTCGCCGCGACCGCCGCCGTGCTCGTGTCCTCCTTGGGTCACGTGCTGGCCAAACGATGGAGCGCCGACACCGATGTGCTCGCCTCCACCGCGTGGCAGCTCATCGCCGGAAGCCTCTTCCTCCTCCCGGCCGCCATAGCCGTCGAGGGCTCTCCCCCGGCCTTCTCCACCCCGGCGCTGCTCGCGTTCGGCTACGTCACCCTGGTCGCCACCGCGCTGGCCTTCACCGCCTGGTTCACCGGGCTGCGCCATCTGTCCGCGGGGAGCGTGGGTCTGATCGGACTGCTCAACCCCGTCACGGGCGTGCTGCTCGGCACAGTGGTCGCGGCCGAGGTGCTGACCGTTCAGCAGCTGGGCGGACTGATCCTGGTCCTGGCCGGAGTCGTGCTCGGCCGACCCACGCGCAACGGTCCGCGAGGCGACGGTCAGGCACCCATCGGTCCCGTCTCTGCCGAGGCTCCCGCGCGGGAGCCCTCTTCTTGCGCTCCACGCTGAGCACGTCAGGACTCCCGGCGCGCAGTTGCTCGTCGTACGGCGGACGCCGATGCGCGTGGGGCGAGGGAGCCGTGGAGCAGCGGGTGCCGAAATTGGTTTCGTGCCGTGCGAGAAGCGCCTTACCGTGGCGCGGTGACGACTCAGATGATCATTCTCAACGGCGGGTCCAGTTCGGGGAAGTCCGGGATCGTACGGTGTCTGCAGGCCGAACTTCCGGATCCGTGGCTGGCGTTCGGGTGCGACTCGTTCGTCGACTCCATGCCCGCCAGGATGCAGGGGTCGGACGGTGGGATCGATGTCGCGGCGGACGGCGAGGTGAGCGTCGGGGCGGACTTCCGGGTCCTGGAAGCAGCCTGGACGGAGGGCATCGTGGCCATGGCCCGTGCGGGCGCCAAGATCATCGTCGATGACGTCTTCCTCGGCGGTACGGCCTCCCAGCGGCGGTGGCAGACGGCTCTGCGAGACCTGGGCGCGTTGTGGGTCGGCGTCAGATGTGAGAGTTCGGTCGCCGCAGGCCGGGAGGTGGCGCGAGGAGATCGCGTCCAGGGCATGGCGGCGTTGCAGGCGGATGCGGTTCACGAGGGCGTCTTCTACGACCTGGAGGTGGACACGACACATACCGAGTCCCTGGCGTGCGCGCGAACCATCGCGGCCCACCTCATCTGATCGCCGGACGGGCTCCTGGCCGCCCGACCGACGACCCCAGCCCGCTCAGACCACTCAGACCGCGTTCGACACCGCCGACAGGCCGATCCGGTGCAGCCGGGCAGTGCTGCGCCCCGACAAGCTGCAGCTCCGAGGAGACCGGCCGAACGTTTCCCTCGACCGGGATGACGCGCGAGGAGGCCTCTCCCGTTGTTCCCAGGCGAAGACGGGGCGGGCTCCGGCCAGGGGACGACGGGGGACGAGACCCTTCCACAGCCCCGGGGTCCGATTGTCAGTGGTCGACGCTAGCGTTCCGCCCATAGTCGCACTCGGCCCGGGACGGACTCCCCGGCTGAACTGTGCTCTCATCTTGTGTTCTTGACGCGGAAGGCTGTGGCGCGTGGGTTGGCTGTCGGCGGGTGACGGGTATGAAGTCGCCCTTGTGGAGGGGCGGGTGGCAGCGCGTGCCACCTCGGGCCGGTCGGCGGGACGGCAGTTGAAATCGCTGCCGCGCGCGCTCAAGGACCACCCGGAGGTGGACCGGCTGCGGCGGTTCGCGGAGTGGCTGGACCGGCATGCCGCGGCGTGTGTCGGACAGGTCGACGCGTGGATGGTGTCGTCGCTTCCCGTACCCACCGGGCTGCTGGCCCGCGTATGGCCCGACGAGGCCTGGCAGTCCGCGCTGCGCGATCTGGCCGTGGTCGGCGACGACCCTGATGAAGTTGGCTTCCTTCGGGGTGCCACCGAAGCCGGTGAGCTGCGGCTGGTGAACCTGGACGGCGAGACCGTCCGAATAGCCCCGCGCACGGTGACCCTGCCGCATCCGGTGCTGCTGCCGGACCTCGACGACCTGCGTGAGTTCGCGGCCGAACTGGGCATGGTGCAGCGCGTCGAGCAGATCCACCGGGCGATGTGGCGGCGGCCGGAGGGCCTCGACGCGAAGGCCACCGAGGTGCGGGACTTCACCGGGGGCTCGTTCCGCTCCCGCTTCGCACTCGCCGCGCGCGCCAGCTCGCTCGGCTACCGCGTGTCCGGTGGATACGCGACCACCCGGGTGCGGGACGGCGGACGCACCGTCGAGGCATGCGTGTGGATCGGCGAGCCGTACTGGGAGGACACGGTCGAGACCGGCAGCCTCACCTGGCAGGACCAGGACGGGCGCGCCCTGCCGCTGCTCGAGGTGGGACCGGTCGCCTGGTCGGAGGGGATGCGGATGGCCGCGGCGCTGTACGCCGGCCGCGTCATCGAGGAGGGCAAGAACGCATGAGCGGGGGGACGCAGGTGTCGTACGAGGAACTGCTGACGGCGGGCGCGGTGCTGCCGCCCGACTCGGAGGGGGTCGGGGAGCGGGGGGTGCCGCTGACGGCGCGGACGTACCGTCACCCGGGGCTGGACGACCGGGTGGTGGTGCGGCTGGTCGCCGGCGAACTGGGGGCGGCGGAGGATCTGGCCGCCGGCTTCCTCGGCCTGGAGCAGGACTCCGAGCCGGCCGTGGTGGGGTTCGGGCTGCGCCAGTCGCTGGGCTTTCCCGAGTGGGTGCTCGTGCACCACCCCGAGGACGGGCACCACGCGCTGGGCGTCGTGCCGGACCTGGAGCGGGCGGCCCTGCAGGCCAAGTCCCGTCCGAAGGCCGCGCTGGACGCCTTCGTGGAACTCGGCGACCGGCTGGCGGCCTCGGTGCCGCACTTCCTGCCGACGTTCTACGAGCAGGCCGGGCGCGTGTTTCTCGCGGAGGAGAACGCCACGTACGCGGCCCAGTTGTTCACCCGCGCACGCAAGGCCGAGGCGGAGCACGGACTGACGGTCCAGGAGGAGCGGCTGGACGCCGTGTTCCTGGAGTTCGCGCTGGCCGGTGCCCTGCCCGTGAAGGTGCTGTCGGCCTACGCCAGGGAACTGGCGGCGCGGGTGCCGGCCGAGGACGCGCTGCGGCGCTTCACCCGCCTGTGCCTGCGCCGTACGGCGGGCGGGCTGCCGCCGTCGGCGCAGATGGCGAACGACCTGCGCAAGCTGGCCCGGGCCGCGGGCCGGGACGCGAACCTCACCGAACAGGAGTACCTGTCCGAACTCCTCGGTCTGCCGGCCACCCTGCGCGCGGCGGCCGGCTGGTGGAAGGGGCACCGTACGGCGCTGGTGGCGCTGGCCGCGCGTGAGCCGCGCGTCAGGGGCACCCTGCTCGACCTGCTCCCTTCCAGCCACGAGAACGAGATGCCCACGATGTGGCTGGGTCTGCTGGAGGCCGCCGGTGCCACGGCCGGACTGTGGGACGCCTCCCTGCCCGAGGACCAGCGGCCTCGGGACGGTGCGGCGGGCTGGCTGGGCCGGTTCCTGGCCTATCGGGAGCGGGCCCGGTCATGGCGTGACTCCAGTCGCATGGCTGAGCTGTATCCGCTGGTGGAGCGGACGGCGGACCGGCTCCGATCCGAACTCGCCGCTTCCGGCGGCGCGTTGAAGGTCCTCCACGACATCGACCTGATCGACCTGCTGCTGTCCCTGGACGTTCCGATGGCCGCCCCGCAGAAGGACGAAGCTCTGCTGCTGGCGCAGTGGGCTCCGGGCGAGGGACACCGGGACCTGATGTCCCTGGCCGCCGACACCCGCTTCCACGAGGCCTTCGGGCGAGGCGCCGACCGGTTCGGCAACGACGACCACGCGCTGCGGGCGATCCGCCTGCTGGCCGCGTCGCCGGGCGGGGGCCCGCTGCTCGCGGACTGGGTGCGCACCGTCGCACGACGGTTCACCGCGGTCGGCCTGCCCCAGCTCCCCGACGCGCTGGCCCGGCTGAAGTGGCTGCCCGCCGAGGCCCTGGCGCTGGCCGAGGACGAGGTCCGTGAGGCCGCGGGCACCGACCTCGCGCCAGTGCTGCAGCGCACCCTGCGGGCCGGGCTCTTCGACGAACTCGGCTGGCCCGCCTGGGAGGAGGCGGTCGCCGCCCTCGTCCCCAAGGCCGACATCGAGGACGTGATCGTCGCCGACGCCTGGCCCCACCTCATCGTGGCAGGCGCCGCCCAGGCCCGCGTCATCGGCGCCGAGGGCACCGTCCTCACCCACGACCTGCGGATCCCGGCGAACAGCGCCTCGGGCGATCCCGGCTTCCACCATGTGGACGGAGAGCTCCTCGTCTACTGGAACGACCGCAACGACGGCCTGCGCGGCTACTGGCACAACCGCGCCGACCGTCCCCAGTCCCTGGAGGGCGCCCGGAGCACCCGGGGCACCCAGATGGACTGGTACCAGGCCAACATGCCGATCACGCTGCCCCTGCCCGGCGGCGGCCGGACCACCGGCGGCGGCCTCCTGCACGCCGGGGACACCACCCTGCCCCCGGAGCGGCAGGTGCTCTGCGACGGCATCTCGTACTGGGTGTGGAACGCGGAGGACGAGGACGACAAGGCGCACGGCTGGTACGAATACGACCCGGCGACGGGTGAGCGGGGCCGCATGAGCAGGCCCGCGTTTCTCGCCGACGCGCTGCTCGACGCCCCCGAGGGCAGCACGTTCGAGGGCGGGCGACTGCGCCCCTCACCGACAGCCGGCGCCACGCCGGCGTCCGCGCCCGTGGACGGACTGGTCGGTCTGCGCGTGGTGCAGCTGCCCGACGGCTCCGTGCGCGCCCAGGATCTCTCCGGACACACCGTCGCCCTGCCCGCGGACGCCGGCCGCCCCGCCACGCTCGTGGTCTTCCCCGGAGCCGACGGGGCGAGTGCGGTGGTCCGCAACAGCTGGCAGCTCACCATCGTGGACACGGACGGCGTCGTGACCTCGGTGGCCAAGACCGACCGCGCGCCCGGCGTCTTCGGCGAGGGCTCGCTGCTGCTGCCGCCGGTGCAGTACTGGGAGTGCCTGACAGCCCGCGACGCGGAGGGCTCCGAGTCACTGCGGCACATCGACCGCGACACGGCGGCGGCCCTGCTGACCGCCGCGGCTCACGAGGACAAGGAGGTGCTGCCCGACGCGATCCGCTCCCATCTCCCGGTCACCCATGCCGCGCTGGTCGCGGGGATCGCCGGAGTCGTGCGCCACGCGGCCGGTCAGCAGGCCGTCCTGGACGCGGCGGCCGCCCGGCTCACCAGCGCTCTCGACGGCGGCCTGCAGGACGAGGGCCCGGCCGGACCGGCGGACGCCGTGCTCCTCGACGCGATGAGCGGTCTCTGCGGGGCCTCCGGCTACTGGTGGAACCGTGACAAGGAGGCCGACACCGTCTTCCGCGTCCTGCGCGAGATGAAGCGGGCGGCCCAACTCCCCGACGTCGCCTTGATGGAGGGACCGGCCGCGCGCGTCCACCTCGACGGACGCCGGCTTCCCGTCGGGCAGCCCGGACTGGACACCCTGCTCGACCGCGTCGGTGCCACGGCCTTCCGGACAGCTGCCCCTACCACCTCCGAGGACCACCGGGAGGCGCTCCACGCGCTGCTCGCCGAGTTCGACGCGCTGGGCCTGGCGCCCGCCGCCGAGCCCGCGCACTGGCGCAAGGTGGACCTGCACCTGGAGGCCGGCCCGCTGCGCACCCCGTCGGGCGACTGGCGTGAGGGCGCGTGGAACGGGTTGCTGCCCCTGGGCGGCGGTTCCTTCATCGCGCTCGTGGGACGCAACTCGCAGGGTGACGACGGGTGTGTGTTCACCGGATACTTCCACGATCCGGCCGGACGCTTCGAGACGCCGAAGCCGTACACGCTCCGGGCGTCGGCCCCCCTGGGCGAGGACGGCGACGCGGGCCGCCTCGGCGCGTTCCTCACGGAACTGGCCGCGCGCGGACCCGCGCCCTGGTTCCCGCAGGCCGCCGAGGAGTTCGCCCGGACCACCGGCGTCACCGAGACGATGGCCCGGCTGATCGTGGCGGGTCTGCCGCAGATCGACGTCTACGAGCGGACGTTCCTCACCACCCAGGCACGCGATGTCATCGGTGTGAAGGCGGCCCCGGCGGCCGTCGCCAAGGACGAGCTGCGCGGTATCGATCCCGCGACCCGTGCCGCGGTCGTGGCCGCGCTGCTGCCCGCCGAGCCCGCCCGTCTGTGGACCGAGGGACCGGACTGGGCCGCCGCGGCCGAGGTCTGGAACAGCAGGATGGGCCGGCGGACCGCCGTGCCCGAGGAGTTGCTCAGCGACGCGGTACGCGCGTTCAAGCACGGGCAGTGGGATGTCCGCCAGGCACTGCCCGCTCTGCTGCACCCGGCGGGTGAGCCCCGGCTCACCCGGGACCTGGAGTGGGCCGTCGACGGCGACCGGGTGAAGCCCGTCGGTTCGGAGACGGCCGGTTTCACCGCGCACACGCTGGTCGGCTCCATCGGCCTCGCCGCCTGGCTCGCGCACCGCCTGCCCGCCGGTGACCCGGTCCGCGCCGTGCTGCCCGCCGCGCTCGGCGCCGTGCATGACCGGCTGGCGCACCCCGGACTGGTCCTCGACCTCGATCAGTACATCGGCCTCCCCGGCTTCCGGAAGACCGCGGGCGCACCCACCGAGGTGGGCAAGGGCTTCGAGCGGTACCGCGCCGTCATCCTCGCCACCCACGACGACCAGCCGTCCCCCGGCATCCGTGTCGCCCTGCTGGACGAGGCGGGCCAGGACCCGTATCTGCCCGCACTCCGCGTGGACGGCCAACGCCCCTATGCGGCCGAAGTGGCGATGCGCCTGGCCCGCTCCCCCGAGCTCGCGGCCCTCCTCGCCGACCCTGGCGATCCGCAGGCGGGCGAGCGGGGCAAGGACGGCACCTGGTGGCCGCAGGACCCGGGACGCTCGGTGCCGGATCTGGTGACCGAGGCCGCCAAGGGGTACGGCGTCGGCGGGGACGCCGCGACCCTCTATCTCATGCTGCTCGCCATGCCCGACCCGACCGACCGCATGACGGCCCGGTGGACGGGATGGAAGCCGGCCCGGCTCAAGGCGGCCCGTGCAGAACTGGCCGCCACCGGCCTGGTGGTGGAGGCCACCCGCACCAGGGCCGGACGTTCGCTCTTCCTGCCCGGTGGCTGGATCGACCCGAAGGCTCCGCGCGTTCCGCTGGAGCGGTGGAAGCTGCCGCTGTTCGGCGACCTGCTGAGCGGCGAGGAGGCTCTGCTGGGCGTGATCGTGCCGACCGAACCGCCCGCCGAGCTGTACCGCAGGGCCTGGCAGCGGGTCCAGGAGGGCGACGGCCCCCGGTTCGAGGAGCTCAAAGTGCGGCGAGGACGCCGCCGCTGATCTGCCTCCGGGGCGCCGGCCGACCGGCAGGCGCCCCGGCCCCTCCCCGCAACGACGACAGACCGACCTACCGAACAAGGACACGCATGCCCCCGACCGACACGGCGACGGCCCTTCCGGCCCGGCAGACCCTGCCCGCCGAAGAGCGCCACGCCACCGAACTCGCCTTTCTCGCCGCCCACGACTCAGGTCCCCGCCCGCCCGGCTGGCGGCTGACACCGCGTTCCGCGATCACCTTCGTCTGCGGCAGCGGCGGCGAGACCCTCAAGCTCCCCGAGCGGCACGGCACGCTGCCGGACCGCCTGGTCATCACCCCCAAGTTCGTCGGCGAACGCGCCCTGGTGGAACGGTGTGTGGTCACCCTCGCCGGAGAACGCGGTCTCCTGCTGGTCGGCGAGCCGGGCACGGCCAAGTCGATGCTCTCCGAACTGCTGTCCGCCGCCGTCTGCGGCACCAGCGCGCTGACCGTGCAGGGCACCGCGGGCACCACCGAGGACGCCATGCGCTACGGGTGGAACTACGCCCTGCTGCTCGCCCAGGGCCCCACGCCCCAGGCGCTGGTCGACTCTCCGGTGCTGGCCGCCATGCGCGCCGGCCGGGTGGCCCGCGTCGAGGAGATCACCCGCTGTCTGCCCGAGGTGCAGGACGCCCTGGTGTCGATCCTGTCCGACCGTCGGATGAGCGTGCCCGAGCTGGCCGGCACGGACGACGCCCAGGTCGCAGCCGCTCCCGGATTCACCGTCATCGCCACCGCCAACCTGCGCGACCGCGGCGTCTCGGAGATGTCCGCCGCACTCAAGCGCCGCTTCAACTTCGAGACCGTGCACCCGATCGCCGACGCCGACGCCGAGACCGCGCTCGTGCGGCGGCAGGCTGTGGCGGCCGTCGAGCGGGCGGGCGCCGCCTTCGGCGTCGACGACGCGGTGCTGGACGTACTGGTCACCGTCTTTCATGACCTGCGGGCCGGGCGGTCCGCGGAGGGCTGGGACGTGGAACGGCCCGGCACGGTGATGTCGACGGCCGAGGCCGTGCAGGTCGCCGTCTCCCTCGGGGTGGCCGCCGCGTACCTGCCGGGTGCCGACTCCCTCGATCTGGTCCCCGGTCACCTCCTGGGCGTGGTCCGCAAGGACGATCCGGCCGACCACGCGCGTCTGCTCGGCTACTGGGACGGTCCGGTGCGCCGCCGCGCCGAGGACGGCGCCGCATCCTGGCGCCGGCTCTGGGACCTGCGGGAGAACCTTCGGTGACGCACACCCAGGATCCACGGGCGGCCGTCACCGCCCTCGCCGGCTCCGTGGAGCCGTACCTGCTGGGCGTACGGCACCACAGTCCGGCGCTCGCCGCGGCGGTACCCTCCCTGCTCGACGCCTCCGGGGCGGAGGTCGTGTGTGTGGAGCTGCCCGCCGACTTCCGGCCATGGCTCCCGCATCTGGCCGCGCCGGGCACCGTCGCGCCGGTCGCGCTCGCCGGGGCGGGCGAGAACGGGCGGCTCGGCTTCTATCCGTTCGCCGACTTCTCCCCGGAGCTGGCCGCGGTCCGCTGGGCACGGGACCGCGGAGCGGACGTCGTCTGCTGCGATCTGCCGATGTCCGACCCGCGATGGAACGCGGACGGGCCATTGCCGGGGGGTGACACGCGGGCGGCCGCAGTCGCCGACGTGGCATCCGTGACCGCGCCCGTCTCCTTCGGGAACGCCCTCGCCGCATCCGGGACCGGGCGCGACGACGACGATCTGTGGGACCGCTGTGTCGAGGTCCTCGCCCCCGGATCCGCTCCCGAGGCGATCCGCCGCGCCGCTCTCGGTGTCGGATGGGCACTGCGCAGCGACGCCGCGGCCTCGGGCGGGATACCCGCGGTGGACCTCGCCCGTGAGGCTCACATGCGCGAGGCGATCGCGCGGGCCGCGGGTGACGGGCGCCGGGTCGCGGCGGTCGTCGGCGCGTTCCACGCTCCGGCGCTGACGGCACCGGCCCTGTCGCCCGATTCGGTTACGGGTTCGGGTCCGGTCGCGGATCGGGGTCCGGGTGACAGCGCGGCGGTGTCGACAGCGGTCGATCACGGCGTCGCCGGGGATCACCCGAGCGTCGTCACCTCGCTCGTCCCGTACGCCTTCGATCTGCTGGACTCCCGTTCCGGCTATCCGGCCGGCATCCGAGACCCGCGCTGGCAGCAGGCGGTGTTCGAGACCGGCGGTGATCCCGAGCAGGTGCGGGGCGCCGCCGCGCGAGCGGTCACCGACGTCTGCCGGGAGCTCCGCGCGGCGGGGCACACCGCCGGCACGGGCGAGGCCGCCGAGACCCTGCGGATGGCCTGCGACCTCGCCAGGGTCCGCGGGCTCGTGGCGCCTGGACGGGGCGAGGTCATCGAGGCGCTGACGACCGTGATGGGCCAGGGTGAACCGCTCGGCCGCGGCCGGGCCCTCGCGCGAGCGCTCGAAGTGGTCCTGGTCGGCACCGACCGGGGCAGGATCGCGCCGGGCACACCCCGTTCCGGTCTCGGCCCGTGCGTGGAGGCGGAGGTCGCCGCACTGCGGCTGCCCGGCCCGGACGACCCCGCATCGCGCGAGGTACGGCTCGACCCGCTCCGCTCCGCCCTCGACGGCCGCCGCGAGATCCTCCTCCAGCGCCTCGCCGTGTGCGGCGCGGGCTACGGCGAGGCCGTGGCGGTGGCCGGTACGGGCGACGCCGCCGCCCTGACCACGCGGTGGCGGGTGTCGTGGACTCCGGCCGTCCCCGTACGGCTGGACCTGGCCGGCGTACGAGGCGTGACTGCGGCCCTGGCCGCCGAAGGCACCCTGCGGGACGACTTCCGCAGGGAGTCGGCGGACGGCGGGCCCACTTGCGCCCATGTCCTCGCGGCGCTCGGTGCGGCCGCCCGCTGCGATCTTCCCGTGCTGGTGTCGGAGCGCCTGGCCGATGCCGCCGACGTGCTCCCCGCCACCGCCACACTCCCCGAACTCCTCACCGGGCTCGACCTGTTGGAGGCCCTGTGCCGTGGCCATCTGCCCGGCACCACAGCGGACGGCCGGCAGGCTGCCGCCGAACTGGCCACCAGCCTCCTGGAGTCGGCGGTCCGAACCCTTCCCGGGTTGGCGGGCAGTGACCGGCCGGAGGACACGGCCGCACTCATCGAGCTGGCCGCACGGGCCGGTGAACACCGCCTCGGACTGCGGATGGACGACGCGCTCGGCACCCTCGCTCGCGAGGGCTCCCCGCTGATCCAGGGCGCGGCCCTGGCCGCCCGGGTGCTGCTCGACCTCGATGACACGGGCACCCTCGGCGCGCGTTCCGCCGGCTGGATCGACACGGCCACCGGCCCGGACGCCCGGCATGCGCTGGGCCGTCGGCTCGGTGGGCTGCTCAGCGGTGCGGCAGCGCTGCTCCAGTCGGCGCCGACGGCGCTGGACCCACTCCTCGACCGGATCGACACGCTCACCGACCAGGGCTTCCTCGACCGGCTGCCCGCCCTGCGCGGGGGCTTCGACACGCTCAGCCCGGCGGGCCGTGACCGCCTCCTGCACACCGTGACCGAGCGGCTCGGCGACCGCCTCGACCTGTCGCTCACGGCCTCGCCGCACCTCCTCGCCCTGTGGACGGCCGCGGACGCGGCGGGGCTCGCGGCCCTCCGCGCCCTGCGTCTGCCGGCCGGCGCGAACGGGGTGGCGCCCACGGACTCCGGGACGCGTGGGGTCACCGACAAGACCGAGCAACCCGTATCCGTGGCCTCCACATCCGTGGCTCCTGCACCCCTGGCCTCTGCACTCCTGCCCTCTGCCGTTCCGCGCTCCATACAGCCTCACGCCTCCACGGCCCCGTCCGCCACCCTCCGGATCACTCCCACGGACCGCTGGCGACTGCTCCTCGGCAGGGAGACCGAGAAACTCCCACAGAGCGCCCGGCGATACGCGCACGCGCTCGACGAGTTGTACGGCACCGGCCGCGGCGAGGGCTCCTCCGACCTCGGCCGGGAAGGTGGCGCCCAGGGGCAGGGCGGAGGCCGGGACGCGTCCTTCCCGACAGCCCGTGAATGGGCCGAGGAACTGGAGTCGTTGTTCGGAGCGGAGGTCCGCGAGGAGGTCCTGGCACGCGCCGCCGACCAAGGCCGAAGCGACGTGCTGGCCGAGCTCGACCCCAAGGCGGTCCGCCCGTCGGTCGACCTGCTGACCTCCGTGCTGTCCCTGGCCGGCGGAATGCCCGAGCAGCAACTGGCCAGGCTGCGTCCGCTCGTTCGCCGACTCGTGGACGAACTGGCCAAGGCGCTCGCCACCCGGATGCGCCCGGCCCTCACCGGACTCGCCACTCCGCGCCCCACCCGACGTCCGGGCGGACGGCTCGACCTGCCGCGCACCCTGCGGGCCAACCTCGCGCACACGCGCCGAACCGCCGACGGGCGGACCGTGGTCGTACCGGAGCGGCCGGTGTTCAGCACCCGCTCGCGCAAGGAGGCGGACTGGCGGCTGATCCTCGTGGTCGACGTGTCCGGGTCGATGGAGGCCTCCGTCATCTGGTCGGCCCTGACCGCGGCCGTGCTGGGCGGCGTCCCCACCCTGTCCACACACTTCCTCGCCTTCTCGACGGACGTGATCGACCTGACGGACCGGGTCGACGACCCGCTGTCGCTGCTCCTGGAAGTACGGGTCGGCGGCGGCACCCACATCGCGGCCGGGCTCGCCCATGCCCGCTCCCTGGTCACCGTGCCCAGCCGGACCCTCGTGGTGGTCGTGAGCGACTTCGAGGAGGGTTACCCGCTGGGCGGACTCCTCGGCGAGGTACGGGCTCTGGCGAGCTCCGGGGTGCACCTGATGGGATGCGCCGCCCTGGACGACGCCGGCACCCCGCGCTATTCGGTGCCCGTCGCCCAGCAGCTCGTCGCGGCCGGCATGCCCGTGGCCGCGCTCAGTCCCCTCGCCCTCGCCCGCTGGGTGGGCGACCGCCTCCGCGGAGAGACCCGATGAACCCCGAACTGCCCTCGGTGGCCCCTGATGTGGTCGCCTCCGCCGTCGAGAGCCTCACCTCCCGTCTGCGCAAGAAACTGGACGCCTCGATCGAGTCGTACGCGGCCCTGCCGGTCGTCGCCGACGGCTCCGTCCGGCGCGTGCGGTGCGGGGAGGACGCCGAGGTCACGCTCACGCCCGGCCCCTCCGGCAGCGTCACGGACGCGGGCCAGGCGGTGTGCAGTTGTCTGCTCGCCCCCCGGTGCCTTCACCGGGCCGCCGTCCTCGCCGCCTGCCCGCTGGCCGACGCCGCCGTGGAGGATGCCGTCGAGGGCGGCAGCGCTCCGGAGGAGGACTCCCCGTCCGCTGTGGTCACAGCGGTGGACGCGCCCACCGGCACCAGTCCCGGAGCCCCACTCGCCGACGCGACTGTCGCGGAACCCGACAAGACCGTCGCAGAACCCGGGAAGGCCGTCGCAGAGTCTGGGAAGACTGTCGCAGAGCCCGGGGAGGCCGTCCCACTCACCGATGCCCAGGTGGCCGCCGCGGCCGAGCTGTGGACGGCCGCGGCGACCGTGCTCGCCGCCGGGGTTCCCGCCGCGGGCGCGGTCCCTCAGGCGGAGTTGCTCCGGGCCGCGCACACCGCCCGGCTCGCCGGGCTGCACCGTGCCGAGGCGGCCGCGCTGAGAGTCGTACGGGGGCTGCGTGGCGCGCGCGCCCGCCACGACGGCCACCGGCTGGCCGACCTGGTCACGAACGTACGGGAACTGCTGCTCACCACCGTTCTGCTGGCCGCGGCCGACCCGGAGCAGGCCCTGATCGGCACCGCCCGCCGCACCTACCGGCCGGGCGGCAGCCTGCGGGTCCACGGGGTGTGCCGGGAACCGGTGATCGCGGCCACCGGCTACGGCGGTGTCGTCACCCATCTCGTCTCCGACGACGGACGCTGGTTCTCCGTCGCCGACGTCAAGCCCGGCGGCGCGGCCCGCGCCCAGGGCGCGGCCACCGCCACCGTCGCGCTCGGCTCGGGGAGCCTCGATCACGCCCAACTCGCCCGAGGCGGGCTGCTGATCTCCGGCGCCACGGTCTCCTCCGACGGCCGCCTCGGCTCAGGCAAGGGCGTACGGGCAACTCCGGTCGCCGGCCAGTCGTGGACGTCCGGCCCGCTCGCCGCACTGTTCGCCCGCCCGCTCGCCGAGGCTGTCGCCGAACGGCTCGCCGTGACTCCGGGCGCCGACCCGGAGCAGGCCGAACAGGCGGCACGCGCGCTGGTCGGCTGCGACCTCGCGCTCGTCGCCGCGGCCGGCGAGCATGTGATCGCCCGGGAACTTCGGCCCGGGCAGTCGGACGCGGAGGGCCTCCTCATCCGGCTGGCCCCGTCCAACAGCCATCCGAGCTTGGCCCACACGGCCAACTTCCGCCGGCTCGCGTCCCGGCCGGGGCTGCGGCTCCGGGTGATCGGCCGCCTGGACCCCGACCGCGCGGCCACGCTCCGCCCGCTGGCGGTCGCCCCGCTGCCGGACACCGAGGCGACGTTGCGACTGCCCGCCGGCTGGCACGGCCGCGCCGACCTGGGCTACGACCGCCTGGAGGGCGCGCATCTCCCACCGCTCGGCGTCATTCCGGCCGTGCCCGCCCTGGACGGCCCGAGCAATGTCCCAGCGGACCCGCTGGCGGAGGCCCCCCTGTGGCGGCTGCGGCGGCTGATCGAGGTCGCCGTGTCGGGTGGCCGCAGAGCCGTCGCCGAACCCGCGCGCGACGGCGACCGCAGCGGGGGTGGGGCAGCCTTGCGGCGCAGCGGCTTCCACACGGCCGCGGACGTGGCGGCCGACCTCACCGCGGAGGCCGATCGGCGCACCCGCGACGTCTTCGGCCGCACCGGCGAGGCCGACCCGGACCGGTACGCACGGGCGTGGCTCGCCGCGGCCGTCTATCTGGCGGGCGTCGAGCGGGCGTTGGTACGGGCCACCTGGCAGCCGGAGACCACTGGTTCCTTCCAGGACTCGTGAACTGCTGTCGTACGGACCAGGGCTGTTCCCCGCCCCGCCCGACGGGGGACAGCCCTGGAGCCAGAGGCAGCGGGCGTGAAACCGAAGCGGTGCGTAGGGGAGAAGATGCCCCGCTGACGCCGGACTGGTTGCCTGCGACGTGGCCGTTAGGATCGGCCCATGACAGCGCACCAGGCGGATGCCTCGTAGGTCCCCGCGGGAGCTGAGGGCCACCGTGCCCGAGGGGCAGAGCGAGCGTGCGGTGAGCGCGTTGCTCATCGGCTCGTGCCCGGGGCCGCCGGTGTGCGGCGCCGTGCACACGTACCTCTTCGTCGATGGCCTCGACATGGTCGCGCGCAGCGACAGCAGAATGGTCGGTCTCGATCCCCGGCGACTGCTCCGCCCGGGCGGACCGCTCTACCCGACGGACAGGCCGCGCAAGGTGGATGTGGCAACGCAGGAGCGGCCCGTGCCGGGGCCGGAGAGGCTGGCGATCCACGTCCGGCTCCGGGGTGGGACGGTCATCTGGTCCGAGCTGGCGTATCCGGGACTGGATGGCAGGCCCATCGAGGAGGTTCGCTTCCATCTGAAGCAGTACCTGGGCGAAATCGAGCGAGCGTACGCGGTGTCGAACAACCAGCCCTGATCGCCAGTGAGCTGCCATCGGGAGCCGGCCCGAACCTGGAGGCGGCGCCCGCACACACCGCCGTCCCTGCCGCCCTTTCGCGCCCAGTACCGCCCATTCGGCGGCGCTGAGCGCGGAGGACGCCAGGAATCCATTCATCATGCAGCCCCCCACTCACGTCACCACCGCCGGACAGGCCCCGGCCGAGCTCCTGGACGCCACCCCACCTCCCGACGCGAAACCGGAGCCGCGCCCCAGCCACGGTCTCGAGGCCCGCATGGCTGCGGTCAAGGAGGACATGGACGCCCGGCTCGCCCTGGCGGCCATCGCCTATGAGGTCAACACCGCGCACATCGAGACGCCTACCGTCGACTGGTCACACATCGCGGCGCCGCCGACTCCCATCGCACCGGCCGCCCCTACCGCACCGACCCCCGGCCCGTACGCCACCCCCGTGGCGGCTCTGCTGCACCGGGCCTCCCTGCGGCTGCAGGATGGCGGCTGGTGCGCGGGAGCACTCACCGACGAAGAAGGGCGGTTGTGTTCGCAAGGCGCGATCCGCTGGGAATCCGGCGGCGACCGCGGCCTGGAGGCACAGGCCATGGACGTGCTGCTCGAAGCGATCCGCAGACGGTTCGGCCCGCACGTGGGGTCGGTCCCGTCCTTCAACGACGCCTGGGCCAACGGCCGTGAACCGACACGCATGCTGGAGCAGGCGAGCATCCTCGCCGACGCCCGCGGTATCTGAACCCGCGGGCCGACCCCGACCAAATGGTGGCGCCCGGCAGGCCGGACAGCCACACGGCGGGCCATTCCTCACTGTCACGCGAGGCGGTGGCAGGGCAACTGAGGATGACGGCCACGTTCTCGGCAACGACTGCGGCGTGGGACGGCGTGCAGCGGGTCCAGGGAATCGCCCCGGCCACGGGTGTCGCGCTCGATCGTGTACCCGGCGGCAAAGGCGGCGCACCAACGCTCAGCGGCGGCCTGCGACCGGGCACCGGGCACAACCATCGCGCGCGGCGGCGTGTACGCCTGGCCATCGCGGATCCCGGGATCGGGAGACACGCGCATGGCCGACGAAGCATGGCCGACGCATGGACGACAGCTCGTCGCGGATGCGCGATGCCGGAACGCCTTCAGGGAAGGGGAAGTCCTCGGCGAAGATCGACGACTCTGAAGTGATCTGCATCACATGCTGTCACAGCGATCGGTCGGGCGGTGTCTTGAGGCCGAACCCCTGGAACCGGAGGAGACACCATGACCGGGAACACTGATGTCGTCGTGATCGGCGGCGGGTACGCCGGTGTCATGACGGCCAATCGCCTGACACAGCGCGACGACGTGACCGTGACACTGATCAACCCGCGCCCGTCGCACGTCGACGCCCGCCGCCCTCGAAAGGTGGTCTCCCCGAGCGAGATCCGGGCGGTCCTCGAGTCGTTCCAGCGCGCGCTCGAAACCCGGAACCCCCAGGACCTCCTCGACGTGCTCGCCCCGGACGTCGTCCTTGTCAGCGATGGCGGCGGCATCAAGCGGGCCGCGCTGCGGCCGGTCGTCGGTGCCGGGAAGGTGGTCCGCTTCTACCTCGGCGGCTCCGGCAAGGTGGACGGCACGATCACCGGTCACCCGACGCTGGTCAACGGCAGCCCGGCGCTCGTCGTACGCCTGGACGGCGAGATCGACGGCGTCATGGCGATCCGTGTCGAGGACGCCCGCATCACCGGGCTCTACTACGTCCGCAACCCGGAAAAACTGACCCGCGTCGAATCCGAGACCCCGCTCACCCTGCGATGACGGGACCCGCGATGCCGTGACGGTCCCGGCCGCCCCGAAGTCAGGGAGAGGGAATGGTGCCTCGCGGAGCGCACGGCACGCCCGCCTGGGTCGGGCACGACATCGGCGGAGAGGGGTGGGCGCGCTCGCACTCGGTGCGCCAGACGGTGATCGTGATGATCAACGCGGCTACCAGGACGAGCAGTTGGATCGACCACGCGAGCGGATGCGCCCACCGCAGCAGAGCCACTTCCACCAGAAGGACCACCAGTGTGAACCCGCCCCAGAGCACCGGCCCCCAGTTCATCGAAGGCGTCTCTGCGCCCGGTACTCCTTCGCCATGGCCACCGTGACAGTGTCACAACCCTGTTCAAAGATCGCTCCCTCTCGGTACGAGCGGGCGGAAACGTCGCTTCCATGAGGCACGATCACCGGGACATTCCGAATCCCGGGGGGCTTCTCATGGCTTACGCAGCTCGTTCACGCCGTACCACCGCCGTACTCGCCGCTCTGTCGCTCGGCCTCATGGCACTGACCGCATGCAACGGTGACGCCGAGAAGGACACGGCGACCCCGGGCACGAAGGCGAGCCCGTCCGCTTCGAGTACGGGCAAGGGCGCCGACACGTCCTCGTCGGCCGACCCGGGTGACGGTGGCGGCGACAGCGGGAGTTCCTCCGACAACCCCAGCACCACGCCGTCATCGGAGCCCGGGTCCGACGACGGTCAGGACGGCGGTGTGGGCATGTGCGAGACGGCCGACCTGACCTACAACGTCACCGTCGCGTCCAGGCCCGTCAACCACGCCTTGCTGACCGCGACCAACAAGGGCAGCGACCCCTGTCTGCTGTCGGCGAACGAGCTCGTGATCACGATTCCGGGGCTCGACGGTGCCGCCGAGCACATGGGACCCGACGGCAAGGACTGGATCCTGGAGACCGGCGAGAGCGCCTACGCCGGGATCATGTTCTCGCGCGCCGACACCGCGGGCGGCAAGAGCGCCGACAAGGTGGAGGTTGCGCTCACCGCTTCCGAGAGCCCGACGACGGTGTCGATCAAGGATGGCCCCATCACGGTCAACGACGGCCAGGTCACCAGCTTCTTCGGCACCGCCGAGGACGCGCTCACGTACTGATCACTCCGCGGCAGGAGAGCAGGCCTCCTGGACCAGGTGAGGTCCTGGGCGGATGTACGAGACATCCGCCACCCTGGCGAGTGCCCTGTGGCCGGTCGCCTCGTCAGGGGAGAGCGACCGGCCGCGGGAGCCGGCCGCCGATGACAGCCTCACCGGGTTCCCGCCTCCGGCGCAGCCCGACGCGGCCTGGGTGCCGGTGGGCTCACAGAGTGCCGGGGTGTCCAGCCCCGCTGCGAGTGGCTCGACAACGGTCATCGGCGGGGCTTCCGGACACGCTTGATCCGCCTGAGACGACCGGGCCCTCGATCCGGCCGTCGATCCGGCTGTCGTTCCGGCCGACCGGACGCTCTGCTCGCCGACGGAAATTCCCTACCGCGACGGCCGGGAAGGGCGCAGACTCGTCTCGTGGCTGACATGGGTTCGTTCCGGGAAGCGGTCACCGCATGGGCCGCCGGTGGCCCCGGTGACCCCGCGCGCGAGCTGGCCGCGCGGCTGTCCGTCCGGGCAGCTGTCCTGCTCGAAGGGCCGAGCGACGCCGCAGCGGTCGGCGCGCTGGCCGACACTCGCGGCCGGGACCTGGCGGCCGAGGGAGTGTGCGTGCTGCCGATGGGCGGTGCCATGAGCGTCGGGCGCTACGCCCGGCTCCTCGGGCCACCCGGCCTGGGCCTCCGCCTCACGGGACTGTGCGACGAGCGGGAGCGTCCCTACTACGCCCGCGCCCTGGAGCAGACAAGTGCGGCGCAGCAAGAGTTCTTCGTCTGCGCGGCCGATCTCGAGGACGAGCTCATCCGCGCGCTGGGGGTCACCCGGGTGACGGAGCTCGTCCGGGCGGAGGGCGACCTGCGCGCCCTGCGGACCTTCCTGCGCCAGCCCGCGCAGCGGGGCCGCACCTCGGAGCAGCAGTTGCGGCGCTTTCTCGGCACGAAGAAGGGGCGCAAGATCCGCTACGGCCGCGTCCTCGTCGAGGCCCTCGATCCCGACCAGGTCCCCGCCCCGCTCGACGACTTGTTCACCAGTCTCTGACCGCCAGGCGTACGCCAGGGCACCAGCCTGGCGTTGCCCTCGCGGAGTCCTGTCGGCTGCTCCCTCGCCCGCTCCGCCCGATGGTCCGGCCGCAGGCATCGCGGCGAGCAGCCACCGGCATCGAGGAGAAGGGCGATGATTGCGGTCATGCCATTGTCGACCGCGTTCACGAAGCTGTTCGGTGTCCGGCACCCGATCGCCCTGGCTCCGATGGGGGAATCGGCCGGCGGCGAGCTGGCGGCGGCCGTCTCGCGCGGTGGCGGGCTCGGTCTGCTGGGCGCCGGGGGCGGCGACCCGGACTGGTTGGCGCGCGAGCTGCCGATCGTGGCGGGGGCCGGGAAGCCATGGGGTGTCGGGTTCCAGACCTGGGCGATCACCATGGACGTGATCGAGCGGACGGTGGAGCACAGTCCCGGAGCGGTGATGTTCTCCTTCGGAGATCCGAGCCCGTTCGTCGGACGGGTCCGTGCGACCGGCGCGGCCGTGATCATTCAGGTCACCGATCTGGACGAAGCCAGGCAGGCGGTGGACCTGGGCGCCGACGTCATCGTGGCGCAGGGCACCGAGAGCGGCGGGCACGGCGCCCGGCGCGGACGATCCACGCTGACCTTCGTACCGGTGGTGGTGGACCTGGCGGAACCCGTACCTGTGCTGGCGGCCGGTGGGATCGCGGACGGCCGTGGCGTGGCGGCCGCCCTGGTTCTGGGCGCCGCCGGGGCAGTCATCGGCACCCGCTTCCAGGCCACGGCCGAGGCCCTGGTCGATCCCTCGACGGTCGAGGCGCTCGTCGAGGGACGCGGGCAGGACACCGAACGCAACCGCATCCTCGACATCGTCCGAGGCTCCCGATGGCCGTCGAAATACTCGGCCCGCACGCTGGCCCATCCCCACCTCGACCGGTGGAAGGGCCGGGAGGCCGAGCTCGCGGCGGACCCCGCGGCGGCCCGCCTGGCCTATCAGGCCGACGTGGCACGCGGCGATGTGCCCCCGCTGCCGGTCTGGGCGAGCGAAGCCGTCGACCTCGTCAGTGACGTGCCACGCGCGGCTGAACTGGTCACCACCCTGGCCTCCGAGGCCGCCGATGCCCTGGCCCGAGCGGCCGGGCACTGACTGGAGCGGCACGCACGCCAAGAGTGGCGACGGCCGGAGCCGTACCGCCACGTGCTCCGGCCGTGCGGCTCCAGTCACCCGATGGCGCGCGGGTTGGCCATGCGCCCGTACGTACGTCCGTCGCTCGGCGACGGGGTCAGTGGCCGCGCCGGACGTTCGCGGAACAGGTGGAGGCGCGTGACGGCACCTCGCTCCCCCGGACGTCGCCGACCGGAGGGCCTCGGGTGGCAGGCCGTCGCGCTGCTCGCCGTGCTGTACGCGGGCTGCGAGCGCGTCACGTTTCCGCCCCGGCCGCGCGGTGCCGGAGCGCCCGGCGGCGCGTCCCTCCAGGGGATGGGCACCTTCCTCCCCGTACTGCTCGGACGGCAGGCCTCGTGCGGCAGGGCGCGCCATCCGCGTGCACGACCTTCCCGAAAGACGGGAAGTCACTCTGACGGAATGTCACCATTGCCCGGAGAGTCGTTCCGCTCCGGCCCAAGGACCATCTCTCGGCATCCGGCAGAACACCGCTCGACCGCTTCGATTCACGAGCCGGGGACACCCGTACCTCGAAATCCACCTGGAGTCCCACAGACGCAAGCGACCGGCCGAGCCCCGCCATCACGACGCCGGACCGCACACGGCCGGAGCCGGCCCCGCTTCCATGGCATCGCCGGAACAGGAGCTCGCCCATGCGCCTTTACGCCCAGACCCCAGCGCGTCGGAGCCGTCAGGTGTTCGCCGACCTGATCGCGGTGGCCGTGATCGCGGCCGTGGTGAAGTTCGCCCTGGTCGTCCACGACGCGATCATGCTGCTGGCCGAGCCGGGACGGAAGGCCCAGAGCGCGGGCGACAACCTCGCCGACGGCCTCGACGACGCCGGCGACGCGGCCTCGAAAGTGCCGTTCGTCGGGGACACCCTGAAGAAGCCGCTCCAGTCCGCCGCCGGGGCGGCCACCGATCTCTCCGACGCCGGACAGTCGTTGGAGCACTTGGTGAGCCGTGTGGCCACACTGACCGCACTCGCCCTGGTCGTCCTCTCAGTGGCCTTCGTGCTGGTGTTGTGGCTGCCCCCGCGCCTGCGCTGGATCCGGCGCAGCGCCACCACCCGACGCCTTCTCGACGCCCCCGGAGGCACGGACCTGCTCGCTCTGCGCGCCCTCACCGGACCGCAGCGCGATCTCGCCGCGGTCCCCGCCCCGCCGGGTGGCCTCGCCGATGCCTGGCGCCGTGGGGACCAGCAGGTCATCGCCGACCTGTCCAAGGTCACGCTCAGGCAGGCAGGCCTGCGGCCCTGAGACCCGGACGGCGATGGGCTGTTGGTCACAGGCGGAGGGCTGGACCGTCCTCGACATCGACAAGCACGGTCCAGCCCTCGGACCAGTCGCCTTCGCAAGGACGGCCCCGCCCTCAGGCCAGTCGCTTGTGCATGACGATGCAGGGGCGGCCGTACTGGCGGTCCGGTCGGCGGTCGATCTCCTGCCAGCCGAGGGAACGCCAGAAGGTCAGCGAGCCCGGGTTGTTCTCCAGGACAGCCAGCCGGAGGCCGTCCCGGCCCTCGTGGCGGAACCGTTCCTCGACGAGCGCGGTCAGCCGTCGGCCGAGACCCAGGCGGCGAAGGCTCCCGTGCACCAGCAGCATTCCGATCCATGGATGTCCGTCGGTGGGGTGACGGTCGAGCAGGCACACCAGACCGACGATCCGGCCCTGCACGTCGCGGGCCAGCAGGACCTCGCAGCCCTCGGTGTCGGCCTCGTCCCGCAGATCAGCCTCGACCCTGTCGGCCTGAATGCGCTCCGGGTCGTACTCGCCCGAGGCACGGCAGTACTCCGGGTTGCTCGCGTAGAGCCCGACCACCTCGGCGATCTCTTCGGGGGAGAAACGGAGCGGCGAGAGCGACAACGGTGACATCCGGGCAGGCTATCCAGCCGTGTCGACCGCTGACGACCATGGGTCATGCGGTCGCCGCCGATGCCGAGCCGTTCTCGACGACCGGCTCCGTGCCTTCCCCGGCATCCTGCTGAACGGTTGCCGCGCGGTCCCGCCGTGTCTCCCGTCCGAGTCGCGCGGGACGAACGCCCGGGCGGCAGCAGAATGCCCGTAAGGCTGACGCGGCGGCACGCCCGGATCTACGATCGGTCCGTGGTCACCAATAGCCTTACCTCCGTCGTGTGCCGCCTCACGCCGCACGACCGCTGTTGTTGTTGACACGTTGATCTGACGACGTCCGCCGCGGTGACGGGTCGATCCGCTGTGCCCTCGACCCGCTGACCAAGCAGATCTCCGGATCGTCGGATCGCCTTCCTTGCGCGGGTCGAAACCCGCTCCCGCGGATCCGCCGTCGGCCGCGTCTGCAGCCCGTACGGCGACCCGCGGGCTCCGCTCTGTCCCCCCATTTCTCCCAGGGAGCAGTTGCCCATGCCTATCGACGAGTCCGCTTACGATCGCCGCCGCCTGCGCCAATGGCTCTCCGGTGAGGCCAGAGCCGAGGGGGTGTCCCGGCGCGACATGCTGCGGCTGGCCGCCGCGGCGGGCGTGCTGACCACCCTGGCGGGCCGGCCGGTCCGTGCGTACGCCGACACCCCCGCGGTCGGTCCCGGCATCGTCAAGCCGCTGCCGCCGGAGCTGTTCACGATCCGGGGCACCAACGCCGAGACCAACTGGTCCGCGTTCCGCGGTACGGGATTCCACACGCCCGTGGACCGGTTCTTCGTCCGCAACCACACCTCAACCCCCGTTCTGGACGAGGCCAGTTGGCGGCTCAAGGTGTGGGGCAGCGGACTACGCGGCGCGCCGGGTCTCGACCGGGCGGTGGAGTTTGACCTCCACGGCCTGCGACGGCTGCCGTCCGTGACGCTCGACGCGTTCGTGGAGTGCGCGGGCAATGGCCGGAGCTACTTCACCTCCCAGCAGGGCGACACCGTGACGGGCACCGCCTGGACGCTCGGCGCGATCGGCGCCGCCCGCTGGCGGGGCGTGCGGCTGTCCCACGTGCTGCGGCTCGCCGGGCTCACCCGGCACGCGGTGGATCTCCAGCCCCGGGGCCTGGACGACGAGTACGTGACCGGCGGGGTCAATCTCGGCCGGGTCCGTCGCCCGCTGCCCGTCACCAAGGCGCTGGACGACGTGATCCTCGCGTACGAGATGAACGGCGAGCCGCTCCCCCACGACCACGGCCACCCGGTCCGCGTCCTGGTCCCCTCCTGGGTGGGCATATCCAACATCAAGTGGGTCGGCGACATCGAGGTCTCCGACCAGCCGCTCTACTCGCCCTGGAACACCGACTTCTACCGGCTCTTCGGGCCCACCCATCCGGCCGAGGGCAGCGCCCCGCTCACTCGTCAGACCCTCAAGAGCGCCTTCGAGACGGGCGCGGGCGCGACGTTCGACTCAGGGGTACGGCACCGGCTGACCGGCCGATCCTGGTCGGGCGCCGGCGGCATCCGGCGCGTCGAGGTCAGCACCGACGCGGGTGCCACCTGGCGGCGCGCCGACCTGCACGACCGCCCCCGCTCCGCCACTTGGTCCCGCTGGTCCCTGGACTGGCACCCCACCACGCCCGGACCCACCGCTCTGCTGGCCCGGGCCACCGACACGGCGGGCCGCACCCAGCCCGACACCACCACGCCCAACACCCAGGGCTACCTATTCGACGCGGTGGTCCGTCACCCCGTCACGGTGATCGATCGGCCGGCCGCCTAGCACCAACGCGTCGAAACGACCGGTCCGTGCCCGGCCTCGGTGTGGGCAGGGCGGGTCACTCGGACGGACACCGAGCGGGAACGGCCGGCTGCGGCTGTTCCCGCCGGTCAACAACCGTCCCCTCAGCGGTGGTTACGCGGGCACGGACTCCGTGCCCGCGAGCAGGGAGCGCAGTGGCGCCGTGTCGGGTGTGTCGGCGACGGCCGCGTCGAGAGCGTCGTCCATCCCTTTTTCCCACTCCTCGGGCAGAGCGAGCCCGGGCGGCTCCGACCAGGCGATGTCGGGGGTGGCCCGTCCGGACCGGGCGAGGTGAAGATGGACCATGCCGGCGAGCCCGTCGAAGATCCTGGGCCGGATGAAGTTGCGGGCCGACGGTCCGAGCAGCCGAGCCGCCTGGGGAGGCTTGGGCATGCGGTCGGCGACCTCCGTCCACAGCAG
This sequence comes from Streptomyces sp. NPDC005141, assembly GCF_053599975.1. Classification (NCBI taxonomy): domain Bacteria; kingdom Bacillati; phylum Actinomycetota; class Actinomycetes; order Kitasatosporales; family Streptomycetaceae; genus Streptomyces; species Streptomyces sp. NPDC005141. Next base: position 222,751 of record NZ_JBSFYW010000002.1, read on the forward strand.
GCCCCGGTCGAACGCGTCCAACACCTGTTCCAGAGTGGGCAGAGCGGCGTCCTCCCCCTGCGCGGCCGGGGCACCCTGACGGGCCGGTACCGCCCCGTCCGCGACCGCGACCGCGACCGGCACCGGCACCGGCACCGGCACCGGCACCGAGGAGCGCAGCACCCTGGCGACGGCGACCCTCAGCGGCCGGGACCAGTCCTCGGCGTCGACCACCGCGCGGGCCATGACGAGGTCCTCCCAGCTCATGTGCCGTGACGCTGCCGCCCCCTGCGGCAGCGTGCGAGCCTCCAAGGCCGCGAACACCCCCTCCGCGTCGCGCAACAGGTTCAGCGCGGCCGGCGCGGCCGCGTCGTCGGTCCGGCCGTCGGCGGGCAGCTTCTCGATCAGGGCGAGCCGTTCGGCGAACGGCGGGTGCGAGTCGTACCGGTGCGGACGTGAGGGACGGCGCCCGGCGGAGAGTTCGGCGAGCCGTTCGCCCGGCCGGGCGGCGAGCAGTCGCCGGAATCCGCCATGCACCTCGCCCACCGGGGGCAGCGCTCCCATCGGCTCGCCCATCCCGGCGTAGGTCTCCATGTAGTGGGCGTGGGCGGCGTCGAGAACCGGAAGGGCTCGCAGCATCTCGACCGTCGCGTCACGGCCCGCATGCTGGGCGGCCACCCGGTCCGCGGCGAACTCCTGGTCGCGGCCCACGGACTGCGAGGTACGCAGGAACATATGGGCGTAGCCCACGTACAGGGAGCCCATCGCCCGGTGCAGCGAGGTGCTGCCCCCTCTGAACATCTCCACCGTGTGCAGCACCGCTTCCCTGCCACGCATGACCACACCTCCGAGTCGGGTGTCGAGGTTGCCGAAGTGCCCGAACTCATGGGCGAGGACGGCACGCAGCCGCGGGACGGTCAGACCGGCGAGCAGGGGCAGACCCAGCACCATGCGGCGCCGTCCGGACAACAGCCCCTGCAGGCGGCTCTGTTCGGCGACCCCCGCGTTCACCTCGGCGCCCAGGTACAGCTCGTCCGGCGGCCTCTGTCCCGCGACCTCGGCAGCGGCCCGGACCTGCGCCCACAGCTCGGGCTGGTCGTCCGGGCCGACCGCCACCGCCTCCCGTACCGGGCGGAGGCGTCCGGCTCGCAGGAAGGTGTACATGCCGCTCAGGATCACCAAGGCCAGCAGAATGGTGACGGTCACGATCATGCCCTCGAACCGGACCGCCCGCGCGATCAGCAGACGGGTGACCAGCAGCCAGTCGAGCACCGCCATGGCCGCCAGCAGAGCGATGCCTATCTGGAAGAAGCCGACCAGCAGGAAAAAGGCGCGCACAGCACGCAGCCGCAACGTCATCGGAAAGCCCCACGGAACTCGGCGGTCCGGACGGACCAGCGATGATCGCGGATCCTATCCGCATGGCTGGAAATCGCCGGTCCGGTTCTCGTCCTGCCCTTCCCTTCCCCGCCCCGTCATGTTCCGCCCCGTTCCCTTCCGACACTGCGGCGCAGGGCAACTGCCGCTTCTTCCCAGTGACTTCACCTCCGGCGGCCGGCGCACGTCACCGGGTGGCGCGGGCCGGACCAGGACCGCGATACGCAGGCCCCATGCGCCCGTGTGTCAGCTCATGTCACAGGCAGCCGGGCTACCTCGTCTCAGAGGGTGTAGCCACCGACGACCGCAGAGGAGCCCACAATGGACCCGCGACTCAACTACTTCGCCGACCCGACCGCAGGTAAGGCCCTCAAGTACTTCATGTCCGCGGGCAAGGCGCTGAAGGAGTCGCCGCTGCCGGCCGGGACACAGGAACTGGTGGCGCTGCGCGTGAGCCAGATCAACGGATGCGCCGTCTGCATCGACATGCACACCAAGGAGGCCGCGGCCGCGGGCGAGAGCTCGGTCCGGCTGAGCCTGGTCGCGGCGTGGCGGGAGGCCACGGTCTTCACCGAGGCCGAGCGCGCCGCACTCGACCTGGCGGAAGAGGGGACCCGGGTCGCGGACACGGCAACGGGCGTCAGCGACGGAGTGTGGGCGCGCGCCGTAAAGCACTATGACGAGGAACAGCTCACCGCACTGGTGGTCCTGGTCTCCTTCATGAACGCGGTGAACCGGCTGAACATCATCACCCGGCAGCCGGCCGGCAGCTACGAGCCCGGGCAGTTCCACTGAGCGGCGTCAGCGAATGGCCCGGGGCCCGGTTGCGGGGCCAGGCTCAGGCTCGAGCATGGCCCGCAAAGGGTCCGGATGAGCGCTGAAGGTGTCTGCGCCGACCAGAACAGCCCGGCGGGAAGGTCACGCAAGGGAAGGGGATGCACCGTGAGCAAGGTCGAGGAGTTCGAGGAGCTGCGACCGCTGCTGTTCTCGATCGCCTACCGGATCCTGGGCAGCGTGAGTGAGGCCGAGGACGCGGTGCAGGAGACATGGCTGCGCCTCGACCGCTCGACGACCCCGCCCACGTCGGCCAAGGCCTATCTGTCCGCCACGGTGACGCGGATCTCGATCGACATACTGCGCTCCGCGCGCGTACGGCGGGAGGAGTACGTGGGGCCGTGGTTGCCCGAGCCGCTGCTGAGCGATCCCTATCAGGATCCGGAGCGATCGGCGGAGCTGGCCGACTCCGTCTCGATGGCGGCCCTGCTGTTGCTGGAACGGCTCAGCCCACTGGAGCGGTCGGTGTTCGTGCTGCGGGAGGTGTTCGCCTTCGGATTCGACGAGGTCGCCGCAGCGGTGGGGCGTTCGGAGGCTGCGTGTCGGCAGTTGCTGGTGCGGGCGCGGCGGCACATGGAGGCGGGGCGCCCTCGGTTCGAAGCGGACCGTCAGGAGCGTCAGGAGTTGGCGACACGGTTCTTCGACGCCTTGAAGGACGGCGATGTGGACGCGCTGCGGGATCTGCTGGCCGGCGACGTTCAGCTGGTCGGGGACGGCGGCGGCAAGGCCCCGCAGCTGGCCAAGGCCGTCATCGGGGCCGAGCACGTCGCCAGGCTGCTTGCCTCCGTGTATCCCCTGATGGCCCGGATCGACGTGACGTTCGAGCCGCACGAGGTCAACGGCCAGCCCGGCGCGGTCTTCCGCGACCGGGACGGCAGGGTGCTGCACACCCTGGCCCTCGATGTGCTGGCCGGGCAGATCCAGACCATCCGTTCGGTGATCAATCCCGACAAGCTCTGCCACCTCGGGCCGGTCGCCGACGCGTGGGCCGTCGACCGTGAGGTGAAGCAGGCCCGCCGAGAGCTGGACTGACCCCGGAAAGGGGCGGCCCCGAAAGCGGGGGGCCGGCTCGCTGGTCGGCGGCGCATGCCCGCGGCCGCGGGGGCGCCTCGTGCTGTGCCGGGCCGCCCTTCGCCAGGCGTCAGGCGAGCCGGGTGAGGATCACCCGGCCGATGCGCCGCAGTTCCTCGTCCTGCTCGACACCCTTGAACCGGCCTCCGCGGCGGGCGAGGACCAACTCCGCCCGGATGAGGGGCAGCGCCGGTGCCGCCTCGGGGCCCATCCGGTCCAGGCACGCCAGGACTCCGGTCCAGGAACGCCAGGACGTGGTTCGCCGTGGCGTCGTTCTCCCGCCATGCGGTCAGCAGCGTCCCCACGACGAGACGAGAACAAAGGATTCGCCCTGCTCGAACGGCGCCGGTTACCCTCCGCGACGTGAACCACCCCCGCGCGCCCCGCCGTCCCCTCATGGGCCTCGCCCGAACCCTGATCGATGTCCGGCCCCTGCGTACGTCCCCCGTGTTCAGGCGTCTGCTGATCGGCCGGACCGTGTCCGTGCTGGGCAGCTTCATGACCATGGTCACCGTCATGTACCAGGTCTGGGACATGACCCACAGCACGATCTGGGCCGGCGCGGTGGGGCTGGCGCAGGCGCTGCCGATGGTGGTGTTCGGCCTGTTCGCGGGCGCGTGGGTGGACCGCGGCGACCGCCGGCGGATCTTCCTGCTCGCCACCGTCGGCCAGGCGGCCTTCTCTCTGCTGCTCGCGGTGCAGGGCTTCACCGGGCACGTTCCGGTGGCGGGCGTACTCGGTCTGGTCGCCGCGCAGTCCTGCTGCTCGGCGATCGGTGGTCCCGCGGCGGGCGTGTTCGTACCAAGGCTGCTGCCGAAGGACCAGGTGGCGGCCGGGCTGGCGCTCCAGCAGGTCACCGGCCAGTCGATGATGCTGGTCGGTCCGGCGCTCGGCGGCATCCTGCTCGGCTGGGCCGGCATCGGCACCTGCTACCTCATCGACGCCCTGTCCTTCGGGCTCGCCTTCTACGGCGCGTTCGGGCTGCCCGCTCTGCCGCCCGCGGGTGAACCGTCCCGGGCCGGGCTGCACGGCGTGCTGGACGGCCTCCGCTTCCTCGCCGGGCACCGGGCCGTCCGCGGCGCGCTGATCACCGACCTGGCCGCCACGGTGCTCTCGATGCCGACCAGTCTGTTCCCCCTGGTCAACGCCGAACGATTCGGCGGCAGTCCGCACACGCTCGGTCTGTTCCTGTCCGCGCTCGCCGTCGGCGGCATAGCCGCCTCCGCGCTGTCCGGCGCGGTCACCCGGCTCGGGCGCCCCGGGCCGGTGATGCTCTGCGGCGCGGGGATCTGGGGACTGGCGCTCGCGGCCTTCGGCCTGACGCGCGATCCGTGGGCCGGGCTCGGGCTCCTGGTCCTCGCCGGGGCCGCCGACGCCGTCTCGGTGATCTCGCGCAGCACGATCGTGCAGACCCACACGCCGGACGCCCTGCTGGGCCGGGTCACGGCGGCCGAGCAGATCGTCGGCCAGGCGGGCCCCAACCTCGGCAACCTGCGCGGCGGTGTGGTCGCCGGCTGGACCTCGGGGCCGGCCGCGCTGGTCAGCGGCGGGCTCCTCTGCCTGCTCGCGGTCGTCTGGGTCGGCGCGAGGTCGCCGGAGCTGCGCGGCGGAACCCTCCCCGAAGCGTCCGGCCCCGCCATGCCTCCCCAGCCCGTGCATGGCCCCCTACCCGACGGACCCTGACTCCCACGACCGCGTCGGGGCCCCGGTCCTGCGACGTCCGTCGCCCGGTGAGTCGCCGGGAACAGCCGTTTCAGCCCAACGGTCACCGGGGCCGGGGCGGGCCTCCCGACCCTGGTGACCGGGTGCGTAGAACCGGCCCAAGCTCGTCAGCAGCCGTCACCCTGCCACGCAGGGGCTCACTACCCTGCGGCGTTCAGCGCCAGCCCGGTCGGCTGGGACAGGCCGACGGTCGGAACCGTGGTCTGACCGCTCCCGTCCCCGGCGACCTTCACGACGCGGTCATTGACGAAGTCGGCGATGTACAGGTCCCCGTCGCTCTCCAGCGCCAGGCCCCAAGGATGAAGCAGCCCTGTGGTGGGGACGGTGGTCTGACCACTCCCGTCGGAGGGCACCTTCACGACACGGTCGTTGAAGCTGTCGGCGATGCAGAGGCTGCCGTGGGCGTCGACGGCGAGACCCAGCGGGCGTGACAGGCCGACGGTGGGGACGGTGGACTGCTCCCCGCCCTTCGCGAGCAGTTTCACCACCCGGTTGTTCCCTGTGTCGGACACATACAGATCGCGGTCGGCGTCCCAGGCCATACCGGTCGGACGCACCACGCCGACGAGAGGCACAGTGCTCTGACCGCCCCCGTTCGCCGGCAGTCTCACCACCCGGTCGTTGCCGTAGTCGGACACGAACAGCGGTGGTCGGGACGGTGAGTGGCCGGCGGAGCCGGTGTGCGAAGACCTGCCGTGCGCCTGCGCGACGGTGGGCGACACAGGCACTTAAATACCGGAGCATGACTACCGACCCTCAGCGCTTCACCGTCTTGCTCGTCCCCGAATACATCGAGAACAAGGACGCTGTCTCCCCGCAGGACTCAGCCGTGCGCTCGGCAGTCGTCGAAGCGACCGGCGAGACAGGCGGGACGGGCTACCCCCGCTACGCCGGGGAAGGCATCGTGGCCGACATCGACCCCCGTACGCGTACGGTCGAGGCGGTGCTGGTCGATGGTTCAGAACTGGGCTACGGACTGAACGCCATGGTCGCCTCCTGACCCGGCCCTGACTCCCGAAACTCGTGCGAGAGCCGTCAGTATCTGGCCCTGAACAGGGCTCGCTCGCCGATGAACTCTCCCGTCATGGCCGCTGCCGCGAGTCGGTCCGCGAAGCGCTCATAGGCCGCGTACTCGTGGTCGGAGAGGCGGATGCCGTGCGCACCGGGGTCAGAACGGTCGGAGGCGAGGGCGGCGGCCAGGGTGGCGACGTCCTCGTCGGGGGTGAGCGTGAGGACCGCCACCGTGCGTTCGATCGTCCCGAGGTAGTCGCCGGGGCCGGCGACGCTCTCGATGTCCGCCGAACCGTCCGCTCCACGGGTCACGACCAGGGAGGGGTTGGCTTCGGCGCCGAGGCGAACGGTCCGGCGAACGCCCTTGAGTGCGCGCAGATCGTCCTCCGCCACGGTGACGGGGTGGAGGGGGATCAGCGGCCTGCCGTCGGGAGCGGAGAGGGCACTGTCCTGGGCGAGGTCCGGGGAAGTGTCGTGCACCACCCATCTGCTGCGCAGCGCCGACGGGAGCGCGTGATGGATCCGGCTCCAGGCGTCGAGGCAGGTGGGGGCGTCGAGTTCGGGCAGGAGTTCCAACCCGGGCGGGTAGGCGGCGTCGATCTCCTCGTCGACGAAGCGCCGGCTTACGGACCAGGCCGCGTGATACGGCGCGAGCACAAGGTCGTGGGTCATGTAGAAGTCGTACAGCCACGTCGGGTCCTGCGGGATGAGCCGAACCGTTGTGCTCCCACCGCCCGAATGCTTCGGGCGACGGCGAGTGGAAGGCATGGAAGTTCCTCTCGGACATGGGTGGTTGACGGCATGTGCGGATCTCCACACCCGCGATGCCTGCGGCCACCACGTTATCGTCACTGAGACGATATATCCAGGCGTGCGAGAAACCGGGGAGGCAGTCGGACCGGCGCCTGACTCGACGGCCCCAACCGTCGGCGCCCGGGCGGGAGTTCGCAGAAGCTGCAGCGCTACGCCCTCCCGGGCCCGGGCCGGACCGGCGACGTGCCTGTGCGTGCGAGAGTGCACGCGTGCGCCCCGTACGCTCGTCTCCGCCTCTTCACGCCCCTGAGCACCAGGAACCGTAGACCTCCGCACGCCTTCTTTAAGGCGTGTTCCCGAAACAACGGACTCCGCTCGGCATCGTCCTCCGGGCGAACCTGCGGCGGCAGGCCGGTCCGCTGGTGGCGCTCGTGGTGGCCGCGGTGATCGTGTCCGTGGTCTGGGACGGGCTGTACGCCCGGGGCATGTGGCGGGACACCGGCTGGGTCTACATCGGTGAGACGTGCGGCCTGGCCGCGAGAACCGTCGGAGTGGGATGCGCGGTGCTCCTCGCGGCGTGGCAGGGCGGGTCGGAATCACGCGACGACGCGGGCTGGGCCGCGAAGACGTCCGCCCGAGGTGGGGTGTCCTACCACTTGTTGGGGCTGGCTTCAGGAGTCCTGTGGCCGTTGGCCGGCTATCTGCTGGCCATGACCGTCATGGTGTCGTCGCCCTATCCGCAGGAGCCCGTGGGCCGTCCGCCCCTCGACACGATGGCCGTCGACGCGGCGATGCTCGGGGCCTGGGCATGCCTGGCCCATCTGGTGGGCCGGACGATACCGCTGCGAGGGGTGTTCCTGCTCGCCGCTCCGGCCGCGGTGATCGTGTCCGCCTCTCCATGGGGCGAGCCGTTGTTCGGTCCCTACCTCGATCTCCGGTTCACCTACAGCGGAGATGCGGTCCCGGGAGGGGCCGAACTGGGGGCGCCGCCGGGTCCGCCCGCTTGGCTGCCCTGGTGCAGAGCCGCCCTGTTCACCACGGTGGCGGCGACCGCGGTTCTGTTGTGCGCCCGTCGGTGGAAGACATCGGGCGCCCTGATCCTCGTGCTGGTGGCAGCGATCCCGTCCATGGCGCTCACGCCGGACGCGAATGCCTCAGGATCGGTGCTCAACGCGAGGGAGCTCCGATGCAATGGACACCATCCGGCCGTTTGCGTCTCCTCCGCGTACGAGGAACGGCGGCAGCGCCTGAAGCACCTGGCCGCACGCCTGTCCCGGCGACTGGAGGGCGTCGGTCCCACCCACTACCTGCTGACCGAGGGCAGTCTGCACTCATGCCGGGGCAGGAACGGAGCCGACTCCGCGTGGACGATCGGCATCTCACCGCGCGAAGAGGCAAGCCTGCGAAACCTCGCCGATTGCCTCGTCGGTCCCGCTTCCTCCGAGGGGGCCGCTTCGCCGGAAGCCTCCGCGCTGTACCGATGGCTCACGCGGGAAGCTCCGGCACACCGTCCCACCGCCGACGAGCGCTCCGCAGCCGACCGATTGGCCCGCCTCTCCGCACGAGAGCGCGCGACGTGGATCGACCGGTATCTGACAGCTGTCGAACACGGCAGCCGCCCGCCCCGCATCCCTGAATCCGACGGAGGACGACTGCCTTGATTCCCGTCCCTCACCCGCCCCCGTGGCTGCGCGCCGTACCCGGCCTGCGCTGGCCCTGGCTGCTGGCCGTCACCGGAGTCTGCGCGGCGGGCGCCTGGCTCGCCTCGACAGCCGGGGCGGAGGACTCCCTCCCCTTCCTGTTGCTGCTCGCACCGGTGCTGCCCCTGATGTGGGTGGCGGCCAGCTACGGCGGTAGGGCCGATCCGTTCGCACCGGTGATCCGCAGTACCCCGGCCGGAGGACTGCGGTTGCTGATGGTGCGCACGGGCGTCGTACTCGCCGTCTGCCTTCCCCTCCTCGTCGTCGCGGCGACGGCAGGTGTGGGCGTCTCGGCGTGGGCGGTCGCCTGGCTGGTGCCCAGCCTGGGACTGACGCTCGTCACGCTGGTTCTGGGCTCCTACATCGGCTGTACGCTCGCCGCGGCCGTGACAAGCGGTACCTGGCTGGTGATCATCACCGCCGTCGCCCAGCTGTCCATGCGCCAGGACGGCAGAGTCAGCTCCTTCAGGACCGTTCTGCTCAGTGTGCTCAAGAACTTGCTCGACGGCGGTGCCCAATTCGTCTGGGGAGCGGCCTCCGGCCTGCTGAGCGCCCTGCTCGTACTCCGCCGGCATTCCTTCAACGATCTGAGGTCTCGGTGATCAGCGCCACCCGATTGACCGTGCGGCACCGTCGCACCACCGCCGTCGACAGCCTCGATCTGGACCTGGAGCACGGTGTCCATGCCCTCCTCGGGCCCAACGGCGCCGGTAAGAGCTCCCTGCTGCGCGTCCTGGCCACGGCCGCCGGCGCGGTGGAAGGGCAGCTGAAGCTGCTGGGGCGCGACCCACGACGTCCCGCCGAACTGATGGAGATCCGCCGCCGACTCGGCTACCTGCCCCAGACGTTCGGCATGTTCCGAGGCTTCACTGTGCGGGAGTGCGTCAGCTATGCCGCCTGGTTGAAGGACATGCCCAACCGCGGCGCCCTCGAAGCCGTGGAGCGCGCCGTGGACCAAGTCGGCCTGACCGCGCGGATGGACGCCAAGTACCGCACGCTCTCCGGCGGAATGCAGCGCCGGGTCGGGATCGCCCAGGCCCTGGTGAACAGCCCCCAGCTGCTTCTGCTCGACGAACCCACCACCGGCCTCGACCCTGCCGAGAGGGACCGCTTCCACGCCCTGCTCCGGCACTTGGGCGCCACCACGACCGTGGTCCTGGCCACCCACCTCATGGAGGACGTGCGTACCTGCTGCGACACCGCGGTGGTCATCCGAGCGTCCCGCAAGGTCTTCGTCGGATCCCCCCGGGAACTGGAAGGGGCGGGCGGCTACACCGGGGTGGTCGCAGGCAGCGTCCCTTGACGGGAGAACCCGGACCGCGCCGGCGATGAGGACGTGCGAGATCCCCTTCCTCCGATGGCCGGGGCGTACGCGGACGCACCACAGCGACCACAGCGACCACACCGGGAGATCGTCGATGTGCGGGATCCTGCGGCTGCGGGCGAACGAGGTGTCCGAGCGTGGTGCCACGGCGGCCCAGCCGACGGGCTCGTCACCGTCGCAGGCGAGCACCCCTGGAGCCGGCTGCCTTCGGCACAGCTCGGCGAGGAACCTCGCCCATGACGGCCGCTGCGCGCTGACCACCGGGGGAACTCGCTCACCGAAGGGCTCGACCCGACTCGGCAGTGAAGCATGATCCGTCCGGTTCGTCCGGGCGCCCAGTTCGTCGAGGCGGGAACCGCCGATGACCGGCTCCGCGGTTCCCGCTGACGACGGCTCAGCGCACGCGGTCGGCCGGCCCGGCGTACAGGTACGTGCCCCGTCCAGTGATGTGGTCCGCGTCGTCTTCCCGCACGTTGTTGAACTCGAGGAGCTGCCCGTCGGACGGCCTCACGATCCAGTTCGGGTTGTGGGGGCTGTGCGCGAAGTCCTTGGACCACTTCCAGGAGATCTCCGTGCCGATCCGGCCGGCTCCGTCCTTCACACCTTCCGTCACCTCGGCGCCAGGGGTGTCCGCCAGAACGCGGAAGAGCGCGGCGCGCAGTCGCGGAGAGGCCGGCGAGTCGGTCAGCAGCTCGCCCGACTGCCGGACGGTCTGCTCGGCGGCGGCAGATCCCTCGGCGCCCGCGGACAGGATTCGGCGCAGTGCGTCCGGCCGCGTGGGGAGCTTGCCGAGGTTGTCCCAGCTCACCTGCCGGTTGCCGACACTCCAGCTCGTGCCGCCCGGCGGAGCCTTCTTGGTGACGGTTCGGCCGTTCTGGGTCTTGATGACGAGCTTGTTCCGGCTCAGGTAGAAGTCGTCGGTGTGGGGCTTGTCGCCTTCCACCCAGGTCTTCACGGTGGTCTTCCAGTAGAGGGCGTTCCGTTCGCTCCCGGAAGCGGCGCGGTCGGCCATGGTGTTGAAGAGATCGGCCGCCGAGGCACTGGCCGCCGGCTCGCTGCCGACGCCGACCACCGGGAGGACGGCCACACCCGCCGCGACGGCCGCGACCGCTGCGGCGCACGCGACGAGCCGGCGCCGGCCGAAGCGGGGCGTCACCACGGTGGTGGCCGAGGCGATGGCGGGTACGGCATGCCCGGTGTCCGCCGCGATCGCGCCGCGGAGGAGGGAGTGGGCCCTCGCCAGCACCGCGGGGTCGGGCGGCTCGGTCCGGCCGGCGTCCTTGAGGGCCGTGGCGTCCGGGAAGTCGAGTACGTCGGTGTCCTGGTCCATGTGCGTCATGCGAAGTCTCCCGTCAGGTTCGTGAGGGTGGTCCCGGACAGTCCGTCCCGCAGTCGCGTGCGGGCCCGGTGCAGACGGGAGCGGGCGGTGCCGGCGGGGATGCCGACGACGGCCGCGGCCTCGGTCGGCGTCAACTGCTCCCAGGCCACGAGCAGGATCAACTCCCGCTCCGACTCGGGAAGCCGGGCGAGCCCCCTGCGCAGTTCCGGTCCCACCGCGGCGGCGTCCAGTCGCTGGTCGACCGCCTGCCACGGGTCGCCCTCCGAGGCCTCCGACGACGGCCGCGGACGGCCGGTCGCCCGGGACACGGTCTGCCAGTGACGGGCGAGTACGTTCCTGGCGACGCCGAACAGCCAGCCTCTGGCGGAGCCACGCGCGACGTCGTAGGTGTGACGGGTGGCGTAGGCCTGCAGCCACACCTCGGAGAGCAGGTCGTCGGCGACCGTCGGCGCACGGCGTACGAGATAGCCGTGCAGGGCGACGGAATGCCGATCGACCAGGGGCTCGAATGCCGCCGGCTCGCGTGCGGCGCGCACCAGCAGATCCTCGTCCGGGTCCATGGAATCTCCTGTCCGAGCCCGCCGGGTGGCGGTCTCATCCCGTACTTGCACGGCGGCGGCGCGAGCGTTCGCACGGCCGCACGGCCGCACGACGGTGCGTCGGGCCGTACGGGCTCTACGGATCCCACGGACCTAAGGGTCCTACGGGTCCTACGGGTCCTACGGGTCCTACGGGCCGAAGCGTTCGTGCTTGACCGGTCGCGTGCAAGGTTCCAGGGGAGAAGCCGTCCGGCCCCGAGGAGCCGACAGGGCTCACCGTTCACTGACGAGCCGTCACCGGCCGGACCGTGCCTGGCTCGCCGTTCCTTCCGCGGGTCCGTGACAGCGGAGGCGGCGGCTTGTGTGGCCGCCACCCACCATGGCGGCCCGGTTCAGCCCGCCACGTGGGCGATCTGATGGTCCAGCGCCGCACAGAGCCAGTCATGGGTGGCACCGGGGGTCGGTTCCGACGGGCCGGTGAGCTCGGCGGTGAGTTTCCAGTAGCGGTCGATACGGGGGTCCGCGGCCAGCAGCCCACTGAGCCGGCGGCGGAAGGCGGGAGTGTCCCGCGTCCCCCGAGAGCGCGCGTAGGCGGAGACGAAACAGTCGAGTGCCTCCCCCTCGTGCGGTGACCGCTCCGCTCGCAACTGCCCCGCGGCCAGTCCATATGCCTCGCCGAGACCGTCGTAGAGCACGGCCGGGCGGCCCCCGTCGGGTCCGTGTGCCGCGGGCTGGCCCTGGCCGGTGCCGGGGCAGGGCGCGGTGACGAAGGCGTGCAGCCGGGTGAAGGCCAGCACCTGGGCCGGAGTCGGGCCTTCGGGGAGCTGCGGAACTGCCTGATCGAGGATGGCGGAGACCAGCCGGGCCGGGAGCCGCGGCGGCAGCCAGCGCCGCCAGAAGCGTGCGAGGGGCGCGGTGCTGGGCGGGACGGCCACGGCACCGATCAGCCGCAGTCGCTCGGCACGCTCCTCCGGGGCGCACTCCTGGAGCAGGTGGAGGGCCGCCTCCTGCCAGCGCAGCGCGGCCAGCCGCGAGCCGATCTGCCGCAGCTTCCCCGCGACGACGTCCTCCAGCGTGTCCTCCTCGTCCAGGATCCGGCCCACCGCGGGAACCGGCAGGTCGAGGGTGCGCAGGGAGCGGATCAGGTGCAGCCGGTCGAGCGCGTCGGGGCCGTACCGGCGGTGGCCACCGGTGCTGCGGGCGCCTTCGGGCAGCAGACCGCGGTCCGAGTAGAAGCGGACGGTCTTGACGGTGACGCCCGCGCGCTCGGCGAGCTCTCCGATGCTCCACATGCTGTCAGGCGGCACGACTTGAACCTCCCTCAGGGGGAGTTCCTACCGTACCGGCGAGCGCGGAGCGCCGGTACGGCCGGCCCCGCGGACCACAGTGTGCGAGGAGGCAGGGATGACGGCATTCGTCCTGGTGGCGGGCGCCCACACCGGCGGCTGGATCTGGCAGGAGGTGGCCGCTCGGCTACGGGAGTCGGGGGCGGAGGTGTATCCGGTGACGCTCACCGGCATGGGTGAGCAGGCCCTCCCGGCGGGACCCGGAACGGACCTGGAGACGCATGTCCACGATCTGCTGCGGCTCATCGACCAGGTGGACGCGGCGGAGGTGGTGATGGTCGGTCACTGCTACGGCATCTACCCGGTGCTCGGCGCCGCCGACCGGCGTCCGGAGCGGATCGCGCGGATCGTCCACCTGGACGCGGGCATGCCCGGGAACGGCGACCAGGCCCTGGCCCTGGTGCCCGAACAAGCAGTCCGGGATGGGCTGCTGAACCGGGTCGGTGCGGCAGAGGACGAGTGGCGCATCCAGCCACCCGCTCTCGAGGAGTGGCACCGCTGGGGCAGTGTCGAAGGGCTCTCACCGACCGTGCTGGCGAGGCTGGCGGAGAACGCCGTCGCTCAGCCGGTGGGCACACTGACTCAGCCGCTCCGCCTTTCGGGGGCGGTCTCCGAGTTGCCGTCGACCGGCGTCCTCTGCACCGCCAACGGTTCGAGCATCGCCATGGTCGAGGGCCTGGTGGGCCTGGGAGACCCGCGCTTCCAGGTGCTCACCGACCCCGGGGTGAGCTTCTTCGAACTCGACACCGGGCACTGGCCGATGCTCTCCCGCGCCGACGAAGTGGCCGACGTACTGCTGCGGGCCGCCGCGGGAGAAGGGCACCGGGTCGCCGCGACCGTGAGCGAAGAGCCGGCACACCTTCGCCCGTTCCTCATGGACGTACCGGAGCGGCGTCGCGAGCGGGTGGGACGCGTCGATCTCCACCTCCCCGACGCCCCCGCCGAAGACGGTTCACCGTGGCCGGCCGTGGTGTTCGTCCACGGCGGACCGGTCCACCCCGACGTGCGGCCGACACCGAGGGACTGGCCGGCCTTCGTCGGCTACGCCCGCTACGTGGCGGGCAGGGGAGCGGTCGGCGTGACACTGGACCATCGGCTGCACGATCTCGCCGACTACGGGCGGGCCGCCCAGGACCTGGCCGACGCGGTCGACCTCGTACGGGCCGATCCGCGCGTCGACGAGAACCGTGTGGCGCTCTGGTACTTCTCCGCGGGTGGGCTGCTGTCGGCGGACCGGCTCGCGGCGCCCCCGCCGTGGCTGCGGTGTGTGGCGGCGACCTATCCGATCCTCGCCCCGCTGCCGAACTGGGGGCTCGTCGATTCCCGGTTCCGACCGGCGGACGCGGTGCGTACCGCCGGACGCCTGCCGATCGTGTTGACCCGGGTGGAACTGGAGCGCGCCGAGATCGCCGTGACGGTCGAGGAGTTCCTGGCCGCCGCCAAGGAGTGCGACGCGGATGTCGAGGTGATCGACGTGCCGCTCGGCCACCACGGGTTCGAGACGACCGACCACACCGAGCGGGCGAGCCGCGCGGTGGAACGCGCGGTGCGGTCTGTGCTGGGGCACTTGAAGCGCTGAGGCATCCCTGCTTCGTTTACCGAATCTGCCGAGTCCACCGAAGCCCGTACCGGCGGGTGGGAGTGCTCACCGGGCCAGAAGTGACCCATCCGGCCCGGGGCCAGAAGTGACCCATCCGGCCCGGGAGTTGCCGCCGGGCCGGATGCGCGCCCGCGCTCGTCCACGGCGGCGAGCGCCGTCGTCTTCCTGCGGGCCTCCGGGGGGAGGCGGTTGTCATGGCCCCACGGCGGAAGCGTTCCAGGCAGCGCTCCAAGCGGCATTCGACGCGCTCTCAGCGTCTCGGCCCCGACACGTGCCGGACCGTGCCTTCCTTCGCGCGGTCAGACCTTGACCGTCGTGCTCTCCACGCCGGCGAATCCCTTGTCCCACCAGTGTCCGTAGCGTCGGTAGACGGCTGGATCCCGGTCCGCGAGCAGCGCCGCCAGCTTCTCCGCCTCCTCGGTCAGACCCTGCCACGCGGCCTTGCCGAGTTCGCGGAAGGCGGTCAGTTCCAGCCTGCCGTCAACCGCGCGCCACACTCCGGCGACCTGCCCGTCGACAAGCAGGGTGGGCAGCATGTCGCCATTGCGCCGGACGACCAGTGGCCGGTACGCCTGGGGCATGACCCGCCCGGGGATGGCATGGGCCAGCAGCGTGCTGTCCCACATCGGCAGCAGCCTCGGCGGCGCGTGGGTGTCCTCGGCGGGCACCGTGGCGCCTGCCAGATCGAACAGGACGGCACGGTCCGGACCGGTCACCCGCACCACTCGGTCTCCGAGTTCGTGCAGCGCCTGAGTGATCACTTTGCGGCCCAGCAGGGTGAACCGGGCGAAGTCCTGGGCCGACGCGGGTCCGAACGCCCGGAGGTGGGCGAGCAGCAGCCGCCGCACCCCCGCTGCCGGGTCCGGTGGCGCAGACCCCGGGGCCGCGCGGGAGGCGAGGTAGGCGTTCGGCAGTGTGAAGGACCACGGGCCGCCGGTCGGCACATGATGAATCGGCGCGTACGTCCGCAGTGCCCACCACAAGCGGTGCGCGTCCTCGCCGAAACGATCGGTGGCTTCCTCCTCGACCTCGGCGCCGGTGCGGGGTCGCGCCAGGAACTCGGCGAGCCACGGGAGCAGCGCGTCGGCGTCGGTATCGGCCAGCTCTGTCGAGGTGAAGCGGCGGTCGTACAGTCGCGACGCCCGCAGAGTGCTCCGCATGGCGGCGTGGTAGTGCGCGTAGTCGTCGGCGTGGACGGCGTGCAGGGTGATCCGCATGAGGGTCGCCTTCACGATCCGGCGATCCGTGAACGCCGCGTCGAGGTCCTCGGGAACGAAGTCCCGCACGCGGTTCCACAGTGCCAGGTAGGGCGACGCGGGCGACTGTGCCTGCAGGGCGCAGACCCGGCGGACCGCCTCCGCCACATCGAGGCGTCCGCGTTCGAGCAGGAGCTGTCGGTCCAGCGTGGCCAGGGCGAGCTGTCGCGCGGTGAGGATCACGCCCGGATTATGCCGCCCCGACCCGCCCCGCGCGCCGCCTTCCGTCATCCCGGGGCCATGGCCGTTGGCACCCTGGGCTCGGGCTCGGCCGGTCTAACTGCCTGTTCACCAGGGAGACTTGGACCTTGGGGTTCCTTGTGCGCGTGCCCGCCTCACCACGACTGGTGCCGTCACTTCGGCGTCTGCGCCGAAAGCGTTCTGGTGAAGGGCGTGACGGGACGTTCGAGGCCTTCACCGTCCACGGTGATGTCGACCGCCTCGTTGTAGAAGGCCAGGAGGTTCTTGACCGCGCCGACCGCGGGCAGGGGCTCCGGGTAGCTCCAGACGATGTTCGGCGGGACACTTGCCTCGCCCTGCCACGACCAGTACGCGGCCGTGCCCTTGTAGGGGCAGCCGGTGCTGTGATCGGTGGGCGCGAACAGTTCCAGACGGACGTCCTCGCGCGGAAGGTAGAACCGCGTCGGCAGGCCCGTCTCGAAGAGCAGGACCGGGCGGTGGGTGTCGGCGACGAGTGTGCCGTCGATCTCGACCCGGACGTGGCGGCCGCTGGGGAGGGCGTCCACCCGTTTGTGCGGGTCGCGGGGGTGGATGAAGATCTCTTCCTCCTCCTCGTACCAGTGGTCCAGGCCCCGGCCGACGCGCCGGAACCACTCGAAGCCGATGTGGCCGGCCAGGTCGGCGGCGGAGAACGTCCATGCCGCGTTCTCCAGCACCTCACCGTCGAGCGCGAGGTCGTAGAAGATCCGTGATCCGGTGTGCGTGCCCGTCGGCGGGTTCTTCGCGGGGCGGAGGAGGTCCGCGCGGACCTCTTCGCGCGGGAAGACGTACAGCGGCACCGGCACCCCCGGCTCCCACACGAGGACAGGGTGCCTGCTGTCGACGACGGTGACCTCGCCCTTGCGGCCGCGCACCCAGCGTTCGCTGGGCTCCCACAGGAGGCCCTCCGGGGTTGTCCTGACAGCTCGCGCGGTGGGGAATGTGGTCATGACCGGCTCTCCTTCGGCTCGCTCACGCGGCGACTTCGGCGAGGTGGGCGCGGTTTTCGCGCCGACCCACGGCTGTCAGGGGCGGTCGAACACCCGCGAGGTTTCGTCGGCGTCGCTGCCGGCCCACTTCAACACTGCCACGGCTCGGGTGCCGGAGCCGTCCGGGCGGCGGACCTCGGTCGCGCGCTTCGGCGGTCCCGCTCACTCGTGAGCGGGACGTGGACACGCGGTTGCGCACACGGCGGCGACGAGGGTGCGAGCGGGTCAGATCCGACCCTGGCGCTGCCGACGGCTTCGGCGCCGCGCCTTGTCTCAACCGTCTGTCGGCCGTGCCAGCTCTCCGAGCAGTTTCCAGGTGCGGCGACGGTCGGCCGCACCGCCCAGGTCCGTCGCCGTGAACACCACCTCCGTGGCTCCGGCCTCGCGGTATCGCCGCACCTCTGCGGCAACGGTCTCCTCGTCTCCTATCACGGCCAGATCGGCGGCCCGGGTGCCGCCGGAGAGCTGGATGACACGCTGGTAGGAAGGAAACCGCTCGTAGAACGCGAGCGCCTCGGTCGCGGACTCCCGTACTCCTTCCACGTCGGCGGTGACGACTCCGGGGACGAAGGCCACGATCCGCGGTGCGGGGCGGCCCGCCTCCTCGGCCGCGGCCGTCACGGCCGGGACGATGTGCTCGGCGAGTGCGCGCGGCCCGGCCAGCAAGGGAAGGATGCCGTCCGCGAGTTCGCCGGAGACGCGCAGCGCCTGTGGTCCCATCGCGGCCACCAGCAGCGGCACTTGGGGTTCGGCGCCCGGCACCGCCGCCGGCAGCGGTGTGGTGGCGGTCAGCAACTCCCCGTGGAAATCGGCACCGCCTGTTTCCACCAGTTGACGCAGGGCGGTGAGGAACTCGCGGAGCCGGGCGATGGGACGCTCGTACGGGATGCCGAAGCCTGCCTCGGTGAACTGCTTGGTACCGAGCGCGAGGCCGAGGTGATAGCGGCCGCCCGTCGCCGCCTGGGCTGTCTGGGCCTGGCTCGCGACCAGCAGCGGATGGCGGCCGAAGACGGGGATCGCCGCCGTCCCGACATGCAGTCCTGGCACCTCGCGCCCGACGATCGCGGCCAGGGAGGGAGAGTCGTACGCGAAGGTCTGACCGAACCATGCGGAACGCAGTCCGGCCTCATGGGCCTCTCTCGCAAGCCGCACCTTGCTCTCGATCGGGTGCTGGTCGGGGTTCGAACTGAGCGTCACTCCGATAGTCATGGTTGGGGCAACCGCCATGTGCGCGAGGGGCATTCCTGCTCCTGGATGACAAGCTTGTGGCGGCCTCGTAACGGGGATTCGCGGGTGGCCACCCGCCCGTCACGGCGCCCCGGCCGGTGGGCCGAGAACCGCCATGTCGGCTGTACCGAGGCTCCCTTCGCCCCCGACTCGCCGAGCGGGCCGGGCCGCTGCGGCCGCCTTGCCTTTGACGTACGCGTCAGGGATTAGCGTGCGTCGACCGGTACGGCCGGCAGGTCCGGTACGGCCCGACGGTCGCAGCCGGCCGCCCCAGCCCGGCGTCCGCAGCCGTGCCCCGCACCGGTTCCCGTCCACCCTCCCACCCGACGCCTGGAGTCGCTCGATGACCGCCGAACCGCCGCCCACGACCCGGGAGATCCGGCTCGTCCACGCGCCCGAACACCTCCCCCGCCCCGAACACTTCGCCCTCGTGGAGACCCCGCTCCCCTCACCCGGACCGGGCCAAGTCATCGTCCGTAACCGGTACTTCCTCGTCTTCCCAGGGCTGCGCACCCTCATCGGGGGTGAACCCGAGGGTGTGCCACTGCCTCCCCTCCATGTCGGTGACGCCCTGTTCGGCCCCGCCGTCGGCGAGGTCGTCGCCGTCGGCCCCGGCAGCGGGCTGCGCCCCGGTGACCAGGTGACGCACCTGCTGGGCTGGCGCGAACACGCGCTGCTGCCCGAGGCCGAGTGCGCACCCCTGGGCAATGCGCTGCCCGACCCCGTGGCGTACCTGTCGTCGGGGGTCGCCGCCTTCGCGGCGCTGACCCGGCTCGCCGCACTCCGCCCCGGCGACACAGTTCTCGTCACCGGAGCCGCGGGAGCCGTGGGCAGCCTGGCCGGGCAGGTGGCGCGGCTGCTGGGCGCCGCGCGGGTCGTCGGCAGCACCCGTTCACCGCACAAGGCTGAACGGCTCCGGGCCGAACTCGGCTACGACGCCGTGGTGGTGACGGGCGCGGCTCCGTTCGCCGAGCAACTGGCAGCGGCGGCGCCGGACGGCATCGACGTACTGCTGGACACGGTCGGCGGCGAGCAGCTGACCGCGGCGATCGGTGCGGCTCGCCGCGGCGCGCGGTTCGCACTGGTCGGCGCGCTCTCCGGGCAGCTGTCGCCCGAACCGGGGCGCGACGGCGGCGACGCACCGGCGGAGATCGACACCTTCCGCGTCATCACGCTGGGGGTCACCTTGCGCGGATTCAGCAGCGCGGATCTCGGCGAAGCGGCCGAGGAGTGGAACAAACAGTTCGGCGACTGGCTGCGCTCCGGCTCCATCGTCTTCCCGTACGCACGGATCCCGGGCATCGATCGGGCACCCTGGGCGTTGCAGGAACTGTTCGAGGGGCGGCACATCGGAACCGTCGTCGTGGAACTCCCGCCGGGATGACCGCGGGACGGCTACCTCGTGCCGCAGGCTCCGGCGCCGCTCGGCAGCACGGCAGCACGGCAGCACGGCAGCACAGCAGCACAGCAGCACGGCACAGGGTGGGGGCGAGAAGCGGGATGCGGATCGGGGATGCGGCGGGAGCGGCGGGTACGACGCCACGCGCACTGCGGTTCTACGAGGAGCGCGGTCTGCTGCCACCGCCGCGGCGCACGGCCGCGGGTCAGCGTGAGTACGGTCCGGCCGAGGTGGCCCGGGTCAAGGTCATCCGGGAGCTGCTCGCTCTCGGGCTCACGGTGGAAGACCTGTGCGGCCTGGGCGACCGCGTCCAGCTCCTCGTCGACGAGCCGCGTCGGCGGTGCACGGGGGACCCGGCCGGGCCCGGTGCCGGGGTCGTGCACCGCAGGCTTGCCGCCCTCGACGCCGAGATCGACCGCCTGACCAGGGTGCGCGCCCGTCTGGCGGGGCGGACGGGCGACACCGAGTGACCGTGCGTGCACGACCTGCCGCGTGAGCGGATGTCCCTCTGTCCTCGCGCCGGGACATCCGCGTCCTCCGCCCTGTGCTCCGGCCGGTTCAGGCGTCCAGGCGTCGCTTGGCGAGCCACGTGACCATCTTCGGGTCGTGGTGGTCGAAGAACAGGGTCTCTCCGGTGTCCAGGCCGGCTATGGCGGCCATCTGTTCGCCGGTGAGTTCGAAGTCGAAGATGTCGATGTTCTCCGCCATGCGCTCGGCGGGGACGGACTTGGGGATCGCCACGACCTCGCGCTGGGTCAGCCAGCGCAGCACGACCTGTGCCACGGACTTGCCGTGCTTCTCACCGATCTCGCTCAACAGCGGGTTGCTGAACAGGTCGTTCTTGCCCTCGGCGAAGCCGCCCCAGGACTGGATCTGGACGCCGTGCTCGCGCATGAGGACCTGGTCGGCGACCCGCTGGAAGAACGGGTGGGTCTCGATCTGGTCGACGGCGGGCGTGATCTCGTTGTTGGCGATCAGATCGACGAGGCGGTCGGGGTAGAAGTTGGCGACGCCGATCGCCTTGGCACGGCCCTCACGGTTGAGGGTCTCCATGGCGCGCCACTGGCCGTAGACGTCGCCGTACGGCTGGTGCATCAGGTACAGGTCGAGGTGGTCCAGGCCGAGCTTGCGCAAAGAGTCGTCGAAGGCGCGCCGGGTGTTCTCCTCCGCGGGCGCGTCCTGGACCCACAGCTTGGTGGTGACGAACAGGTCCTCGCGCGGAATGCCGCTGCCCTTGATGGCACGGCCGACGGCCTCCTCGTTGCCGTAGGCGGCGGCGGTGTCGAGCAGGCGGTATCCGGCGGCGAGGGCTTCGGTGACGGCCTGCTCGGTCTGCTCCGGCGGAATCTGGTAGACGCCGAAGCCGAGGACGGGCATCTCGACACCGTTGTTCAGCGTGACGGTCTGCATGGGGATCTTTCCTTGCTGTTCGGGTGTGTGTGTGGTGGATGGAAGGGAGCCGGGCGGTGTGCGGTCGATCGAGGGCCGGCGGGGTGGCCCGGTAGGCGTGCGGTATCTGGTCGAGGCCGAGGCTCCGGGTCGAAGAAGCGGCCGGGTGCTGGACCGCCCTTCCGGGCGGCGGACGGGACGAAGGGCCTGGTCAGCGTTCGAGCATCTGGCGCCCGGCCTCCGTGTGGGTCTCGCCGGCGGCCGGGGGCAGACTCCCGAGCCGCGTGAGCTGCTCGTCGGTCAGCCGGACGGCGTCGGCTGCGCTGTTCTCCTCGACCCGGTGGACCCGCTTGGTGCCGGGGATGGGCGCGATGTCGTCGCCCTGGGCGAGCAGCCAGGCCAGCGCGACCTGGGCCGCGGTGGCACCGGCCTCGGCGGCGACGGCCTGGACCTCGTCGGCGATCCGCAGGTTGCGCTGGAAGTTCTCGCCGGTGAAACGCGGGTTGCCGTGCCGGAAGTCGGACTCGTCGAACTCGTCGGCGGAACGGATCGTGCCCGTCAGGAAGCCGCGCCCGAGTGGCGAGAAGGGAACCAGGCCGATGCCCAGCTCGCGCAGCACCGGCAGCACCCGGTCCTCCAGTCCACGGGTCCACAGCGAGTACTCCGACTGGACCGCGGTGACCGGGTGCACGGCGTGGGCGCGACCGATGGTCTCCGGGCCCGCCTCGGACAGGCCGAACGCGCGGACCTTGCCCTCGGCGACCAGCTCGCCGATTGCGCCGGCGGTCTCCTCGATGGGCGTGTTCGGGTCGACGCGGTGCTGGTAGTACAGGTCGATGTGGTCGGTGCCCAGGCGCTCGAGCGAGCCCTCGACGGCCGTGCGGATGTTGGCCGGGCCACTGTCCAGGCTCCAGGGCCCTTGTCCGGCGTGCGAGACCAGACCGAACTTCGTCGCCAGCACGACCTGGTCGCGGTGGCCCTTCAGCGCCCGGCCGAGCAGTTCCTCGTTGGTGTACGGGCCGTAGATCTCGGCGGTGTCGATGAACGTCACCCCCAGCTCCAGGGCCCGGTGCACCGTGCGGATGGACTCCGCCTCGTCGGTCCCGGAGCCGGTGTAGCCGTGGGACATTCCCATCGCGCCGAGACCGATCCGGGAAACCTCCAGGTCACGCAGCTTGATGTAGCGCATTCGCTCTCTCCGGTTCCTCGCCTTTCGGCGGTTCCACTGTGGCCCCGTCACCCGGCCCGCGCCCGCTGTGGGCGACTCCTGGGCACTGGTCCGGCTTCCGGCCCGCACCGCGGCCGTGCTCACGGACCCCGCGGGGCGTCCTGGATCCCACCCTCGCGCGCTTTCGGTCCCTGTGGCAGGCCGAGCTCTTCGGGGGTAATGGCAGGGCCCCCCACCACGCCGCCGAGCAGATCAGTGCGGTGTGACACTGAAGTCATGGCACCTGAGCACACTCCCACCAGCGGCGGCGGAAGCGAGGGCGCGGAGCTGGGCCGGTTCCTGCGGGCCCGGCGTACGCAGACCACACCGGAGCAGGTCGGTCTCACGGTCGGCACCGGGCTGCGCCGCACTCCGGGGCTGCGCAGGGAGGAACTCGCGACGCTTTCCGGGATCAGCATCGACTACTACGTACGCCTGGAGCGCGGCAAGGAGACCCGGCCCAGCCCCGCCGTCCTCGACTCGCTCTCCCGCGCCCTCCAGCTCGACGACCAGGAGCACCAGCACCTGCGGGAGCTGGCCGCCCGCGCCGCGCGGTACGCCCCCGAGCCGCCGCCCCCACCGAGTCGCACCGTGCGCCCGCACCTCAGACTGCTCCTCGAGGCCATGCGGCCCAACCCCGCCTACATCGTCAGCCGCAGCATGGACGTCCTCGCCTGGAACCCGGGTGGACTGGCGTTGTACGCGGGCCTGGACGACTGGCCCGCCAAGCAGCGCAACCTCGCGCGCTACCTCTTCCTCCACCCGACCGCCCACGAGCTCTTCCCCGACTGGGACAACCAGGTCCGTTCCTGCGTCGCCCGGCTGCGCGCCATGGCCGGCACCGCGCCCGACGCCCCCGACCTGACCAACCTCGTCGGCGAACTCCTGCTCAAGAGCCCCGACTTCGCGAAACTCTGGGAGCGCTACGAGGTGACCGGCCGCAAACCCGTGCACAAGACGTTCCACCATCCTCACGTCGGCACGATCAGCCTCGTCCCCCAGTCCATGCATCTGGAAGGCACCCCCGGCCAGCGCCTCGGCGTCTACACCGCCGAACCCGGCACGCCCGACCACGACGCCCTGCTCCTGCTCGACATGACCGCGCCCCCGTCGGCCCCGCACTCCACTCCGTCGGACCAGAGCTCGTCCCACCACCGGCCCTGACGCCCGCCTGCCCGCGCGGAACGCCGGATGCCACCGACGGCGCGGGAGGGCGTGTGCACTCGCCGGGACGATCAAGTGATGTCCGGCCGGCCGCTGTTGGACCCGGGGTGATTCGGCAGCCCACCAGCGCCTGGCCAACGAGACCCAGCCGGCTCAGGACAGCCTCCGACCAGCCCTGCGCCCACCGAGAGGTGCGGGAAAACTTAACATCCCGGGCGAGGCCGGATAGTCTCCCGTAGACCTCAACTCCTCATCACTGCAAGCGCCCTGGAGAAGGCTCGGTGGCAGCGGATCCTCACGCCCAACTCGCCGAACGGCGAGCGTAGCCAGCCGTGAGCCACCCTCATCGATCTTGCGCCCGACGGCGACCGGGCGACGTCCTCAGGCGCTTGGGGCAGAGCGTCGCGCCGCCCGGAACCGGAAGAGACCACGGGGAGAATGGTGCGTAGGAACAAGGAGATGCGCAGGCTTGCCGACGCGCTCATCGATCCCATCCGGGTGAAGCTTCCCGCGGACCCCGAGGAGTTGTTCGCCGCGCTCGTCACGTCGGTCAACGAGTGGCGGGGACGCGAGGTCCTCGTCCACAAGGCCGCCTTCCCCCCGAACACCGCGACCGGGCTCTGGCTCGAGCGCGACACCTACGACGACGTCATCATCGAGGAGCGCGCCGCCCTGTGGCACCAGGTCGTGATCTTCGGTCACGAGGTGTGGCACATGAGCCAGGGACACGCGGCACCACCGCACCAGCTGGGCGTTCCCCAGGACTCCCAACCGGCCGCCGCCCGCACGGACTTCAGCCTGCGGGCCGAGCAGGATGCCGACCTGTTCGGCATGCTGCTCGGGCGACGTCTCAGAGCGCTGCTCGAGGCATCCGACCACTCCGTCCTCGCGTCCGGGGCCGATGGCGCCGG
Source organism: Streptomyces sp. NPDC005141 (assembly GCF_053599975.1). NCBI lineage: Bacteria > Bacillati > Actinomycetota > Actinomycetes > Kitasatosporales > Streptomycetaceae > Streptomyces > Streptomyces sp. NPDC005141. Next base: position 247,107 of record NZ_JBSFYW010000002.1, read on the forward strand.
CGACCTCGCCAGCCGCATCGGGGCTGCCCTCAACTACCGCGGGACACGACGATGAGCGGTCTGATCAACTATGTGAGCTGCGGCGTGCTGTGGCTCGGCCTCACGGTGCGGGCGCCCGATCTCGTACGCCACTGGCGTGATCCCATCCTGCGCGTCATCTGTACGGTCATGGCTCTCGCCAGCCTGTGCTTCCTTCTGGGCGCACCGCCCACGGTAGGGGCGATCAACCGCGTCAGCGGCATCCCCAATCTCGCCGCGCCGCTGACCTATGCGTCCATCACCGCCTACAGCGCCATGTCGCTGGTGCTGATCGTCTACTGGCAGGGCGGATCGCATGTCCGCCGGATCGTCCGCTGTCTGATGAGCGGCTACTCCCTCGTCCTCGTCGTCATCGCCGTGCTGTTCGCGCTCGGGGACACGCCCTTGGAGCGTCGCACCGATTTCGACACGTACTACGCGACGACCCCCTTCACCGCCGAGATGATCGTGCTGTATCTGCTCGCTCACCTGGCCGCCGTGGTGACGACGGCGATGTGGTCACTGCGCTGGGCGCGCGAGGTCCGCGGCTGGCTCCGCGCGGGCCTGCTGGCCATGGGGGCCGGGACGGTGGTCGGTGCCGGGTACAGCGTCTCCAAGCTCACGGCTGTCGTCGCACGCTGGTGCGGCCCGGACTGGTCGGCACTGGACACGGAACTGTCGCCCGGATTCGCGGGCCTCAGCGCTCTGCTGACGGTCACGGGGATCCTCGTCCCCTGGGCCGGGCCCGGCCTGACGGTCTGGCTCCTCTCCTGGCGCAGTTACGTGCGCCTTGCGCCGCTCGAACAAGAACTGGACGACGTGCTGACGCGCCGCAGTCTGCGGCTGCCACGCCCACGGCCGTCCTCGCCCGCCACCCTGCTCATCTGGCGCCAGACCAGCATCCACAACGCCCTGAGCCACCTCGACACGCTGTTCAGCCGTGAGTTGTACGAACAGACCCGTGACGCCGCGCTGCGAGCGACCGGCGACCAGGAGCGGGCCCAGGCCGCGGGCTGGGCCGCCATCATCGCGGCGGCCATGAGGGACGAGCGAAGCGGGCAGCCGGCTCCCGACTCCTCGCAGGGGGCCGGCCGCAGGCTCCCGGCACCGGATGCCTCGGCTCTCGTCCGTATCGCCGAGGCTCTGTCCGCGGCCGGCACCGTCGCGGGCACGCGAACTCACCGCAGGACGGCCACCCGGGGCGCCGTATGAACCATACGGCGCCGGCATCAGCGCCGTTCTCCACCGCACGGGGCGCTGAACGGAGTTCTCACCGATGAGTCTTGTCGTCTACCTGGCGGCCGGGCTGTTAGCCCTGTCCGCCGTCCTGCTGTTCCGCCGACCGCGCACGGCGCTGCGCAATCCGCTGACCGCCTCCACCTGTGCCGCCGTCTCGATCGGTGCGGTCTGCTTCACGTGCTCCGCACCCGTCACCCTGTCCGCGGTCAACCGCCTCACCGGCATACCCAACTTCGGTGCCCCGCTGACGTACAGCATGATCTCCGCATACAGCTGCTCCGTGATCATTCTGCTGATCCAGTGGAGAGGCGGTCCGCCCGAACGGGTCAGGCGCAGCACGCTGCACGCCATCGTCGTCTACGGCCTGCTGATCGCCGCCATCATCGTCCTCTTCACCCTGGCGGACGCGCGTACCGAGAGACTCAACGATCTCGACACCTACTACGCGAACACGCCGTACATGCGCGAGATGATCGTGCTGTACCTGGTCGGCCACGGTGCCTGCGCCCTCGTGATGAGTGCCGTGTGCGTGACATGGCTGCGCGAGGTGACGGGCCCGCTCCGCACGGGACTTCGCCTCATCCTCCTCGGCCTGCTGCTGGACGTCGTCGGTTTCGAGATCGCCAAGATCACCGCTGTGGTGGCGCGGTGGCTGGGCCACGACCTCGACGTGCTCTCCACGACGGTCGCCCCGCCCGTGGTCTCCCTCGGCGCGCTGTTCTGCTCCGCCGGCTTCACGCTCCCCAGACTCCTGCCGCCGGCCATCACCCACTGGCGCAGTCTGACCGACTACCGCAGGCTGACTCCCCTGTGGAAGGAGGTGAAGCGGGCAGCGACCGTCCCGAAGCCTTCGCCCTCCTGGTGGGAACTCCCGCACGCGCGGCTCCAATGGCTGGAGGTATCCATTCACGACGCCCTCCTCGCCCTGGCCCCCCTCTTCGACGACCGGGTGCGCCGGATCTCGCTGGCCACGGCGCTCGACGCGGGCTTGTCCCCCAGCCAGGCCCGCGTGGTAGCGGAGGCGGCCATGCTCGCCGACGCCGCACGGCAGGCGGACACCCCCGATGACGACCAGCTCAAAGAACCCAGCGATTACCGCCTGCACGCCACCAACGCCCTCGGCACGACGGGACTGGTGGAACTCGCCCAGGCCATGGGCCAATCGCCCCTCGTCGCCGCAGCCCGTCAGGGATCGGTGACAGCATTCCGTGACTGAATTCAAGGAGCACCATGAGTAGAGCTGTCGTCATCGGAGCCGGACTGGGCGGTGTACTGGCGGCGGCGGCGCTGTCCCCTCTCGTCGACGAGGTGATCGTGCTGGACCGCGACGACCTGCCCGACGGGCCGGAGCACCGGAAGGGGGTCCCTCAAGGACGTCACGCGCACCTTCTGCTGCCCGGTGGGCTGGCCGCCATGGAGTACCTGGTGCCGAAGATCAGCATCAGGGATCACCTCCTCGCCGCTGGTGCCCACGAGATATCGCTCAGCTCGGACGTGGTGACCCTGAGCCCGGAAGGCTGGTTCCGCCGCTGGCGGCAGAGCGACCACCACATGATCACCTGCAGTCGGGCACTCCTGGACTGGGCCGTGCGATCGGCGGTCACCGACAACACGGGCAACGTCGAGATCCGCACCGCGCAGGTGGCCGAACTGACCGGCAGCGCCCAGCGCGTCCACGGCGTCCGCGTGGACACACCCACAGGACCCTCGGAACTCGACGCCGACATCGTCGTCGACGCCAGCGGACGCGGCTCGCGCATCCTCACCTGGCTGACCGACCTCGGCATCACCGGCATAGACGAGAAGAACGTCGACTCCGGTCTCGTCAACGCCACCCGTATCTACCGCACCCCGCCAGGGGCGGAAGACTTCCCGCTGACCATGGTGCAGGCCAACCCCTACGTGTTCCGGCCGGGCCGCAGCGCGGTGATCGTCCCCATCGAGGGCAACCGCTGGATGGTCAGCCTCGCGGGCTCCCGGGGCGGAGAGCCCCCGGCCGATCCGGAGGGCTTCCTGCGGTACACCCTCGACCTCCCTCACCCCATCGTGGGCCGGCTCATCTCCGGAGCCGAGCCCCTCACCGACGTGTTCGTCAGCCACAGCACGAGCAACTCCCGGCGCTACCTGGAAAAGGCGCGGGCGTGGCCGGACGGCCTCGTCGTCCTCGGCGACGCGCTCGCCACCTTCAACCCCGCCTACGGGCAGGGCATGTCGGTGGCGGCACTCGGCGCCCAGGCCCTCCGGCACCAGCTGGAGAATGCCGACCTGGCCACCCCCGGCCTCGCCCGCAAGGTGCAGCGCGCCGCCGCCAAGTTCGTCGAGACGGCGTGGAGTGTCGCGGTCGGCCAGGACGGGATGTACCCGGAGGTCCGCGGCGGGAAGCGGACCGCAGCCGACCGCGTGGCCGGCCGGTACACACGCCGCCTCATGAAGGCCGCGACCGGTTCGTACACCGCCGCGACCGCTCTGTGGGATGTGACCGGCCTCAAAGCGGGCCCCACCCGTCTGCTGCGCCCCAAAACCGTGCTCGCCGCCCTCACCGGTTCCCCGCTGCCCCCTCTGTCGGAGCCCCCTCTGACACCACGTGAACGCGAGCTCCTCGACGCCCTCGACACCACCTCCGGAGAGGGAGCCCCGTCGTCCACGCCCGCGTAGGGACGTGGGCCCCGCCTCTTGGCTTCAGCACGCAGGGACTGGCCGACAGACCGAGCCGTCATCCAGAGGCATCGTGGACAGCATGTTCGACACACCGGGGGAAGCGCTGGCCCACGTCGCGGCCGTCCGGTTGGACGGGGCCCTGGAGGTGCTCGCCGCCCGGACTACGAGCCGGCCTGCCGGACGGAGGCAGAGGAGCGGCTCCGCACGGATGATCCCTCCGCCCAGCGGGAGCCGGCCGGAACGCAGGCCGAGCAGTACCGCGGGGCGGCCGCTGCGCGGGTGGGATAGCGGGCGCACGGCCGCGGACCGTCCGCGGCCGGCCTCGCGGCACCCCTGCGCCGCGGTCGGATCCGGAACGGCACGGGCAGTACGGCGCGCAAGGCGTACGGCAGCGGCTGCGGCTGCGGCTGCGCGACGGGTTCGAGACGGATGCGGCCCGGCATGAGCCTCATGCCCCCGGAGCCCGGGTACCGGTTCGCCGGCTCGCTTGTGTGTGATCCCGCACGATGATCTTGCCGGTGTTCTCGCCCCGCAACATGCCCAGGAACGCGTGGACGATGCCCTCGAACCCGTCGACCACCGCTTCGTCCAGTGCGAGTCGTCCGCTCTGCAGATGCGGTACGGCGAAGTCGTACAACTCCTGCTGCACGTCGCGGTAGTTGCTGACCAGGAAGCCCTCCATGCGGAGGCTCTTCTCCACGATGTCCGCGTGGTTGAAGCGGGGCGCCGGTGCGTCGGGGGTGTTGTACTGGCTGATCGTGCCGACGCGGACGATGCGTCCGAACTCGCGCAGTACCCCTATCGCCGCGGCCAGTTGCTCGCCGCCGACGTTGTCGACGAACACGTCGACGCCGCCCGGCGCGGCCTTGCCGAGCAGGTCGGCGGCGGGTCCGTCGTGGTAGTCGAAGACGGCGTCGTAGCCCACCTCCCGCATGAGGTGGCCGGCCTTCGCCTCGGAGCCCGCGCTGCCCACGAGCCGTCCGGCGCCGAGGAGTCGGGCGAAGCGCCCGGTCGCCGTGCCGACCCCGCCCGCGGCAGCCGACACGAACAGGTCCTCCCCCTCCTGGAGCCGGGCGATCCGGGTCAGCCCCACATAGGCGGTCAGGCCGGTACCTCCGAGGGTGCTCAGGTAAGCGGTCAGGGGCACCCCTTGGAAGCGGGGCAGCCGCCGGATCTCCTGAGGGGTGACCACCGCGTGAGTCCGCCAGCCCTGCCGGTGGAACACGATCTCGCCCTCGGCCAGTTGGGGCGTGCGTGAGCCGATCACCCGCCCGATGGTGCGGCCTTCCAGCGGTGCGTCGAGCACGAAGCCGCCGGGCACGTCGTCCATCATCTCGCGGTGGTAGGGGTCGACGGACCAGTAGAGGTTCTCCACGAGCGCGCTCCCGACGGTGGGTTCGGGAAGCGTGGACTCGACGAAGGCGAAGTGTTCGGCGGTGGGAAAGCCGTGAGGACGGGCGGTCTGGTGCACGGTGAGCGCGGTCTCGTTCATGTCCGGACCGTAGGGCGGGAATGGGCCGCCGGGGCAGACGGTTGGGCTCATGCGACACACCGTTCCATGAGTACTTCTCATACGTTGAGGTGAGCGCCCCGTGGCCCGCACGATCGACTCCGATCTTGCCCCGCACGAACTCCGCGTCCTGGTGGCGGTCGCGGACACCGGCGGCTTCTCCGCCGCGGCCGGCACACTCGGTCTGACCCAGTCCGCGGTCTCCCACTCGGTTCGCGGCAGCGAGCGCAAGATCGGTACCGTCCTCTTCGACCGTGGCCGCACCGGCGCCCGCGCCACCCCGGCCGGGGCCAAGGCCGTCGCGCACGCCCGCCGCGTCCTCCGCCTGCTCGACGTCCTGACGGCCGAGGCACGTGGCGCGGCCCGGCCCGATGCCGCGGAGGGCATTCTGCGGATCGTGGCTTTCCGCAGCGCCGCTCTCCACCTGCTGCCGCCTGTCCTGCGGCGGCTGCGGTCCCGGCACCCCGGCATCGAACCGCGGGTGCGGATCGTCCGCGAGGTGGGACGCGGCACCGCGGGCGAAGTGGCCGACGGGAAGGCCGACATAGGCATCGCCACACTGGGCGGCTCCGCGCCGCTGCCACCGGGTCTGATCGCGAGCGGACTCTTCGAAGAGCCGTACGCCCTGGTGCACGCGGCGGGCCACACCACCCCGCGCTCGTTGCCGCTGGTCGACTGGGCCGAGAACTGCGGCTCGTACACTCGCGACTGGTGGTCCGCTCAGGACTGGATCCCCACGGCTACCGTGGAGGCCGAGGACGACGGAGCGGTGCTCTCCCTGGTGAGCGGAGGCCACGGAATGGCGATCATGCCCGCACTCTCCCTAACCGCCGCACCGACCTCGGTCGGAATCACCGACCTCGGCCCCGAAGGCCCGACACGCCAGGTCGGCTACGTCACCACCTCCGAACTGGCCGGATCGGCAGTCGTACGCGCCTTGGTCAGAGAACTGCGGGCGACGGGATCGCGGGGCGTGTGCCTTCCCGGCTCCGGAGCTTGATCAGCTCACCTGGGAGGCCATGGGCCCGTTCCTTGATGGCGGGGACTCCGTGTATCGCGGGCGTATCGAAAATCGCATACGCCACCGCAACGGCCCTCCGTCTCCAATGAGGGCATGGACCACAGCCCCTCCCCGTCGGCACCGCCCGGCCGCACACGCAGGATCGTGCTTCTCAGCCTTGCGATCCTCGGCATGGCGGGCGCCGTGTTCGTCGTACGGCGGCCGCTCATGATGTCCGCTCCGATGTGCATGGCCGGGCGGTGGCACGGCTGCTTCGACACGTTCAACGGTGTGGTGCTCATGACGTTGGTCGCGCTGCCGTTGTCCGCCCTGGTGGTGTGGGCTCTGGCGCGCCGTCGGCGTGCCGCCGGCGTGCCGCCGGCGTGGGCGTGGCGGAAGTCGCTGGCCGAGGTGGGCATGGTCCACGGGACGGTGCCGTTCCTGTGGATGACCATGATGCCGGGCGGCGGGCCCGGCGTCGCTCCCCGGCGGGTGAGCCTGGTACCGCTGCGGGATCTGGTGACGATGGGGCCGGGCGGGATCGTCGGCAACCTGCTGGTCTTCGCGGCGCTGGGGTTCTTCGCCCCGATGCGGTTCGCGGCGGCGGCGTCCGTGCCGCGGATCCTGGCGCTCGGGGCGGGCTGCTCGGTACTGGTCGAGGTCGCGCAGTACGTCCTGTGGCTGGACCGGGTGTCCTCCGTGGACGACGTACTGGTCAACGCCGCCGGCGCCGTGCTGGCCGCGCTGGCGTCGCGCCGCTGGTGGCGCACGACGGCGGAAGCGCCGTCGGACCGGCCTCGCCCCGTGCTGACACCGGCAGGCTGAGGCTCCTGTCCGGTATGCACGCGTCTTCGCATACGTCGGCGATATGTTGTGCTGCTTAGGCTTCGGACATGCGCGTACTGATCGTGGAGGACGAGCCCTACCTGGCCGAGGCCGTCCGTGACGGTCTGCGGCTGGAGGCGATCGCCGCCGACATCGCCGGCGACGGTGACTCCGCCCTGGAACTGCTCAGCGTCAACTCCTACGACCTCGCGGTCCTCGACCGCGACATCCCCGGCCCCTCCGGGGACGAGGTCGCCCGGCGCATCGTCGCCTCCGGCAGCGGCATCCCCATCCTCATGCTCACCGCTGCCGACCGGATCGACGACAAGGCTTCCGGGTTCGGGCTCGGCGCCGACGACTACCTCACCAAACCGTTCGAGCTGCGGGAGCTCGTCCTGCGGCTGAGGGCGCTCGACCGCAGGCGCGCGTACGCCCGGCCCCCGGTCCGCGAGATCGCGGGCCTGCGGCTCGATCCCTTCCGCCGGGAGGTCTTCCGCGACGGACGCTACGTCGCACTCACCCGCAAGCAGTTCGCCGTGCTGGAAGTCCTCGTCGCCGCCGAGGGAGGGGTCATCAGCGCCGAGGAGCTGCTGGAACGGGCCTGGGACGAGAACGCCGACCCCCTCACGAACGCCGTGCGCATCACCGTCTCCGCACTGCGCAAACGGCTCGGCGAACCATGGGTCATCGCCACGGTGCCCGGCGTCGGCTACCGCATCGACACGCAAGCAGAGGCCGGACGCGAGGGAGGAGACCGTGGATAGAGCGCCCGTGGACAGAGCGCCCGGGTTGAGCGTTCGCTTCAAGATCACCCTCAGCTACGCCGGATTCCTCATGCTGGCCGGCGTCCTGCTGCTCGCGGCGGTGTGGGTGTTCCTCCTGCGTTACGTCCCCGATCGCGCACTCATCGTCCCCGGGTCCACCGACACCCCCACCTCTGGTGTCTTTCCCATCCGGTCCAACCTCCTGCACGTCTTCGCTCCGAGGGCAGCCGCCGTACTGGCGTTCCTGCTGGTGCTCGGCCTCGTGGGAGGGTGGATCCTCGCCGGCCGGATGCTCGCACCGCTCACACAGATCACGGATGCGGCACGGACGGCCGGGAACGGGTCGCTGTCCCACCGGATCCGTATGAAGGGCCGCCAGGACGAATTCCGTGAACTCTCCGACGCCTTCGACTCGATGCTCGGACAGCTCGAGTCCCACGTCGCCGAACAGCGACGTTTCGCGGCGAACGCCTCCCACGAGCTGCGCACCCCGCTGGCGATCTCGCGGACGCTCCTCGACGTCGCCCGCAAGGACCCCACGCGGGACCGGGGCGAACTCATCGAACGCCTGCAGGCTGTCAATACGCGGGCGATCGACCTCACCGAGGCCCTCCTGCTGCTCAGCCGCGGCGACCGCGGAAACGTCACCCGCGAGAGCGTCGACCTCTCCCTCATCGCCGAAGAAGCCGCCGAAACGCTGCTTCCCCTCGCCGAACAGCGCCGGATCACCCTCGACGTCACCGGCGGGGCGGCCCGGACCAGCGGCTCCGCGGAACTCCTGATGCGGATGGTGACGAACCTCGTCCAGAACGCCATCGTCCACAACCTCCCCGCCGGCGGCACCGTGACGGTCCGCACCGGGACGCACGGCGACACGAGCGTGCTGAGGGTCGAGAACACGGGCCGCCGGCTCCCGCCGGAACTGGTACCGACCCTCACCGAACCCTTCCAGCGCGGAACGGAACGCGTCCGCACCGACGAGCACGTCGGCATCGGCCTCGGGCTTGCCATCGTGCAGAGCATCGTCCGCGCCCACGAAGGGACCCTCGACCTCGTCCCCCGGCCCTCCGGCGGTCTCCTCGTCACGGTCCGGCTTCCCGGCACGCCGTAGGCACGTCCCCGAGCGGGGCCACCAGGTCCTCCGGGACGCCCGGTGAACGGGCCGTTCACTACCCCGTGCGTTCCCAGCCGCGGCGCGGTGCCCGGGTGCCGGTTGGCCGAGGAGCCCAGCAGGTTGGTCCGCCAAATGGTCAGCACCCGGGGGAAGTTCTCCGGAGCGTCCGGGTCCTCACCCGCGAACCGCAGCCGCCCCGACTTGAGTTCGTCCACCACATGCTCGGCGACCGGACGGCCCGCGGCGTCGGCGTCGTCCGCCAGGTCCAGCGGGTTGCGGTCGAAGGTGGGGTAGGACGGCATCCAGCCCATCCGCGCCGACTGGGCGATGACGTCCGCCGTGGTCTTCCCTGCGAACGGGCCGCTCCTGCCGGGACCGGCCGCCGCGAGGGTGTCCGCGGAGAAGGGGTCGTAGCGGAACTGGTCGGCGTGCAGGTACCAGTACGCGGTCTGGATCATGAGCCGGGCCGGCCGGTTCCAGTCGGCGGCGGTCGCGATCGCCGAGTATCCGGTGATCGGGCGGACCTTCTCCTGACCGACATAGTGCGCCCAGCCGCCCCCGTTGACGCCCTGGCAGCGGGTGAGGGTGGTCAGCGTCAGGAAGGAACGGTAGATCGTGTCGGAGTGGAACCAGTGATTGGTGCCCGCCCCCATGACGATCATCGAACGACCTCCGGACTCCTCGGCGTTGGCGGCGAACTCGCGGGCGATACGGGCCGCCCGCCCGGCGTCCACACCCGTGATCGCCGCCTGCCAGGCCGGGGTGTACGGCTCCTCCGCGTCCTCGTACGACGTCGGCCACCGGCCGGGCAGGCCGTCGCGGCCCACTCCGTACTGGGCCAGCATCAGGTCGTACACCGTGGTCACCAGACGCCCGGCCACCCGGCGCACCGGCACCCCGCGCCGCAGTTGTCCCGCGCTGCCGTCCGGCGCGTCGAAGCGGGGCAGGCCGACCGTGACCGGTGGCTCGTCAGCGCCGTCGACGGACAGCAAGGGGTCGGTGTCGCCGAGGTCGAGGTTCCATCTTCCGGCCCCGGACTCGCCGTAGCGGTCGCCGAGCGTACCGTTCGGCACCACGGGTTCTCCCGTGGCCGCGTCCAGCAGCACGGTGCGGACTCCGCGTGCTCGGCCTCGGCCGCCGCGCCACCGAGGTCGGCGGCGGTCAGGAACTTGCCCGGCTCGTAGGTGCCCGGTTCGGCCCCGGACTCGTCGAGCGTGACCAGGAACGGCAGGTCGGTGTACCGCTTCACGTACGACGTGAAGTACTCCGTCGGCCGGTCGACGAAGAACTCCTGGAGGATCACATGGCCCATGGCCAGGGCGCCGTCGGTGCCGGGCTGGGCGGGAAGCCACTCGTCGGCGAACTTCACGTTGTCCGCGTAGTCCGGCGCCACCGCGACGACCTTCTGGCCGCGGTAACGTGCCTCGGCCATCCAGTGGGCGTCCGGGGTCCGCGTCACCGGCAGGTTGGAACCCCACATGATCAGGTATCCGGCGTCCCACCAGTCCCCCGACTCCGGCACGTCGGGTCTGGTCGCCGAACACCTGCGGCGAGGCGACGGGCAGGTCGGCGTTTCGCCGGGGCCCTCGGGCCCTCACCCGCAGAAGGCGGATCCCTCGAACGCCGTTCGGCAGCCCTGCCTGCCCGGGAGTAGGGCCGACCGGCCCTACTCGGTCCCGGCGCGCGGAGGGACGATGGTTCGATGTCCCAGTCCGACGCCTTTCACGAGCTCGACCGGCAGGAGTGCATGCGCCTCCTGGCCAAGGTCCCGGTCGGCCGCGTGGTGTACACCCGACAGGCGCTGCCCGCGGTCCTTCCCGTCAACTTCCGCCTGGACACGGACGCCTCCGTCCTGCTGCGCACCTCGGCGGACTCGGATCTCGTCCGCGCCGTCGACGGCGTCGTGGTCGCCTTCGAGGCGGACGAGTTCGACGCGGCGACCCGGTCCGGCTGGAGTGTGGTCGTCACCGGACGGGCCACCGTCATGACGGACCCCGCCGACCGGGAGCGGCTGTCGCAGGTCGGCCTCATTTCTTGGATGCCTTTGCGGAACGCCGTGTTCGTGCGGATCGAATCCGAGATGGTCACCGGACGCGAACTGCGGGGAGCCCGCGGCACGGAGTGACGCCGCAGTCCGAGGCAGCGGCGGGCTTTCGCCTCCTGACGCGCGGACGGGCCTGCGCGGGCCGGCCTGCGCGGGCCGGCCTGCGCGGGCCGGCCTGCGCGGGCCGGCCTGTACAAGGGGCTCAGCGGACGGGCGTGACGAACTCGGGCTGGTCGAGCAGGCGCAGCCAGCTGCCGTCGGGCTGGCGCCGGACGACCTGCGCCCGGGCACCGGCTCCGTCCTTCGGCGGGGTCGAGGTGAGGGCGATGCCGTCGCTGATCAGTGTCGGCAGCGGCTGTTCCGGCTCGATGCGGGGACGGTTGGCCAGCACCTTTTCCCACAGTGCCCGGATCGCCTCCCGGCCCACCGTCCGGCCACCGGGCGGGTAGGCAATCACCGCGTCCTCTTCATAGAGCGCGGCGACTCCGGCAGCGTCACCGGCGTTGGACCGTTCGACGAACAAGCGCGTGATGTCTTCGGGCCGCATGGCCTTCTCGTACTCCGGCACGGGTGCCTCCTGCCGTCGGTTTCGGTGCGTCCCGGCGTGGTCGCGAGTCCCAGCGTGGTAGCACGCCGATCAGAAGTCCAATAGATGGATTCACTGAAAGCTAGAATCGACAGTTATGGAACTGAGGCAGTTGGAGTACTTCGTCGCGGTCGCCGAGGAGCGGAGCTTCACCCGGGCGGCCGAGCGAGTCCACATCAGCCAGCCCGGTGTCAGCGCTCAGATCCGCCGGCTGGAGCGTGAGCTCGGTGCCGATCTGTTCGACCGGTCGGCGCGCACCGCCACCCTTACGGCCGCGGGCAAGGCCGCGCTCGAACACGCCCGCGCCGCGCTCGCCGCGGCCGGGGCCGTGGGCCAGGCGGTGGGCGAGGTCTCGGACCTGATCCGGGGCCGGCTCACGATCGGGATGGTCATGGGCTGCACTCTCACGCCGCTGTTCGACGCCCTCGCCGCGTTCCACCGGGCGCATCCCGGTGTGGAGCTCTCGCTGCTGGAGCACAACTCCGACCGGCTCGTCGAGGAGGTACGCGCCGGCACCGTCGACGTGGCTCTCATCGGGACCGTGACCGCCGACCCGGATGGGCTGGAGTCGCTCACCCTCGCGAGCGAGCGGCTCGTGGTGGCGGTCCCGGCCGGGCACCCCTTGGCGAAACAGCGGCGGGTCACTCTCCGCGAGGTGGTCGCCCATCCGATCGTGTGCATGCCGCCCGGCACCGGGTTGCGCTCCGCGCTGGACCGCGCCTGCGCGGCACAGGGCCTCCAACCCGTGATCGCGTTGCAGGCCGGCGTCGCGGACGCCATCGCCGACCTCGCCGCCCGCGGTCTCGGCGCCGCCATCCTCAGCACCTCCATGGCCGCGGGCCACAGCGACCGTCTCACCGCCCGCACCATCGATGACGCCGAGACACCAGCGTTGCTCGCCCTGGTCTGGAAAAGCACGACCAGCCCCGCCGTGCGCGAGTTCCTGGCCCACAGCCGGCAGGCGTTCACCGGCCCGACGCGGGCGACCGGGGCATCAGGTCCGCGATCGGGGGTACTCCCCCCTGTGGAGGTTCATGATGTTCAAGGCAGGTGACATCCGCGAATGGCGTGGTCACGACGTGGTGGACCCCGGTGGCCACAAGATCGGCGTTCTCGAGTCCGTCTACGTCGACACGGCGACCGACAGCCCTTCCTTCGCGACGGTGACGGTGGGCCTGCCCACGCGCCGTCGCCTGGTGTTCGTTCCTCTCGACGGCGCGACCGTCGGGCCGGGGTACCTGAAGGTCGCCCACGACAGGAACCTGGTGAAGAAGGCCCCCTCCATCGACACGGACGGCGTGCTGCCCGCCGAGGACGAACCGGGAGTCTTCGCCCACTACGAACTCGACTACATGACGGGCGTCAAGGGCGAGCGGCGCCTCGCCCGTCGCTGATCCGCCGAAGCCGCCTGGAGAACCGATGAGCCTGTTTCTGTTCCTGCTCCTTGTAGCCCTCGTCCTGGGCATCATCGGGTTCGCCGCGCACGGACTGTTCTACCTGCTGATCATCGGCTGCCTCGTCCTGCTCGCCGATCTCGCCTACGCCGGCATGCGCTTCCGTCGCGGCGGCCGAAAGCATCGCATGGCCCGGTGAGCCCGACCGTCCCGGCCGTCGGCCCGGCCTCGGAGGCTTCAGGGCATCGTCGGGAATTCGAACCCGGACAGAGCTTCATCGCTTCAGACTGAATCCATGTCTGCCCTGTGGAGCTTGCTTGCCGCCCCTGTCGGAGCGGTCGCGACGACGCTGATCGGAGTCTTCGCGGGTAGTACGGTCAGCAGGAGAGCACAGGACAGGCACTGGGTCCGGGACCAAGTGACGTCGACCTGCGCACGCGTACTCCGTGAGTCATCGGGCGTACTCGTGGGTCTCAGCGAGATGGAGTCCAGTCGCTCGGACTCCGTTCCTCACGGTGTCGTCATCCCTACGACCATCGACTGGCGGCCGTGGAACGAGGCGCTGAGCATGGTCAACCTCGTCGCCGACCAGGACATCGCGGAAGCCGCACACGCCCTGGACGAGCAGATATGGCGTCTTCACACCATGGTCAAACGAGGCCTGCGCCCCGAGGAGAACTGGTTCGCCCTTCGTGCGCGCGTGGAAGCGGCGCAGAACGGCTTCATCGTCACCGCGCGGCACCGGCTCTCGCTCGCCGGGGATCCACTTCGGCGCTTCTCCGGGCGACCGGCACCGGACGACCCGATCTGGTCCTCATGATCAGGCAGTGCCGGAATCAGGGCCGCCGGCGCCTCGAACGCAGAGGGATCAGAGCGCTCATGGCCGGGTCCGCGCTCTCCCGCACCCGGCCATGACCGTCGTACCCCTCACGGCTCGTCGGCCGGAACCGGCGCCGCGTGACCGGAGTTGTCCTCACCCGCCCAGGTACGGGCTGTAGAGCGCGGACAGGAAGCGGGTGACGATGACCTCGCGGGTCGCCGCCGGGAGTGCGTCCAGGAGGCGGTTGACCGGGGCCATGCGGGCCGCGTTGTCGCCGGTCAGGTCGACGCCCGCAGCGGGGAGCAGTGCCGCGAAGGACGCGTTGTCGAGTTCGGTCAGGTCCACCTGCTGGAGCAGGTCGACGATGTCCGCGGGGGGCGTCGGAGGGCCGAGCGGACGGACGATGTCGACGCATTCGCGCAGGACCGCGAGCAGATTCTCGACGCCGTGCTCGCTGACCCCGGTGAGGGTCAGGTGCAGGTTGGCCGGGAGGCCGTCGAGGGTGAGCTGGGGCTGGAGGAAGAAGCCCCGGGCGCGGGTCTCGTCGGCGAGGGCGAAGAGGTCGAGCGGGGTGTCGGCGGTCGGATCGGTACCGATGGCGACGAGGGTGGCTTCGGGGGTGCCGAGGACGGTGAGGCCGTCGATGGCCTCGACGCCGCTGATCAGTCTGCGGGTCGCGGACAGGGCGGCGCGGCCGAGTTCGCGGTAGCCGTCGGCGCCGAGGGCCTGCAGCGTGGCCCACGCCCCGGCAAGGGGGCCGGCGCCCTTGCTGCTCTGGATGGTGGAGTTGACGACGGTGTAGCCGGGCCAGGTGGCGCAGGCGTAGTAGGAGTTCAGGCGCAGGGCCTCGTCGCGGAACAGCAGCACGGAGGCGCCCTTGGGGGCGTACCCGAACTTGTGCAGGTCGCAGGAGAGGGACGTGACGCCGGGGACGGAGAGGTCGAAGGCCGGGACGGGCGCGCCGGCCTCGGCGAGCCAGGGCAGCAGCCAGCCGCCGACGCAGGCGTCGACATGGCAGGGGATGCCGCGGGCGGCGGCGTCGGCGGCTATCTCGGCGACCGGGTCGATGACGCCGTGGGCATAGGACGGGGCGGAGGCGACGACAAGAACGGTGTTCTCGTTGCAGAGCGCCGCCACGGCTGCGGGGTCGGCCCGGTAGGTCACCGGGTCCACCGGTGCGCTGCGCACCGTGACCCGCAGGTAGCTGCCGGCCTTGTGGAAGGCGGCGTGGGCGGTCACGGGGACGACGATCTCCGGGGCGGGGATGTCCGGGCGGGCGTCCCGGGCGGCCTTCACCGCCAGGATGATCGACTCGGTTCCGCCGCTGGTGAAGATGCCCGGGGTGGTGTCGTCGCCGCCGAGTCGGGCGGCGGTCGCGCCGACGACCTGGCGTTCCAGGGCGACGATGCTGGGGAACGCGGTCGGGTCCAGGCCGTTGACCTCCATCATGGACAGATAGGCCCGCTCGGCGGCTTCGCGCACTTCGGGACGGCCGCTGTCGTAGACGTAGGCGGTGGTGTGCCCGCCTCGGGTCGGCAGGTCTCCGGCGGTGAGGACGGCGAGTTCGGCGAGGAGGTCGGTACCGGTGCGGCCGCTCTCGGGCAGACCGGGGTGGGCGGCCCGGGCGGGGGCCCGCTGAGGAGTCGTCATCAGATGGATTCCGTTTCTTGCCGGTCGCGGCGGCGGCCGTAGGCGCGCAGGGCGGGCAGGGAGAGCAGCATGAGCAGGGCGGGGACCAGGCTGAAGCCCAGCAGGATGCCGGTTCGTGCGGCGGCGGTCTGAGCGACGGGATGGTCCAGGGTCGAGGAGACGAAGCCGGTCGCGGCCAGAGCTATCGAGTACGCGCCGGGGCCGGCCGCGAGGCCGACGGTCTCGCCGGCCGTCCACAGCCCGGTGAACGCGCCCGACTGGACCTGGCCGGTCCTGGCCATGTCGGCGTGCACCGTGTCGGGCAGCAGGGCGAGCGGCAGGACCTGCAGGGCCGCGTAGCAGATGCCGAGCAGCCCGCAGAGCGCGAGCGTCGCGACGACCGCGGCGGTGCCGTTTCCGGCAGCCGGGAAGAGGGCCGCGGCGCCTACGGCGTAGCCGCAGGTCGCGACCGTGAGACAGCGCAGCCGCCCCCAGCGTCCGGCGGCTTTGGCCCACAGGGGAACGGCGATCGCGCTCGGTGCGACCAGGCAGACGAACAGGACCGAGGTCAGGCCGTAGCCACCGAGGCGGTAGGTGGCGACGTAGGGTGCCGCGGCGAGCATGATCGCGACGGCGGCGGCCTGCAGCACGAAGGAGGCCAGCAACGCGAAGAACGCCCGATTGCCGCGTGCGGTCCGGAAGGCCGCGACCAGGCCGAGGGGTTCGCGTCCGGGATGTGAGCGCACCCAGCGGGTACCGAGGGCGGGCACCAGCAGGACGGCCGTGATGACCAGGCCCACGGTCAGCCCCATCGCTCCGTATCCTGACCGGCCGCCGCCTGCGACGCCGACCAGGGCGGGGGCCGCGCCGCCCGCGACGAGGATGCCCAGGGTCAGGAAGACGATCCGCCAGACCATGATCCGGGTGCGGACGGCCGGGACGGACGACATCTCGGCCGGCAGGGCGACGTACGGAACCTGGAACAGCGAGAAGGCGCTCGCGGCCAGTACGAAGGTGACGGTCACCCAGACGACCGCACCGGTGCCGGTCATCGGTGACAGGAACATCGCCGCGAACGCGGCCGGCAGGGCGAGCGCTCCCGCGACGAGCAGCCGCGTACGTCGGCCGGTGCGGACGGCCTCACGGTCGCTGGCGGCACCGACCAACGGGTTGAACACGGCGTCCCAGGCCTTGGGCAGCGTGACCACGAGTCCGGCGACACCGGCGGGGACGCCCAGCGCGTCGGTCATGAAGTAGAGGAGCAGCAGGCCGGGGACGGTGGAGAACACGCCGGTGCCGACCGAGCCGAGGCCGTAGACGAAGAGGCGGCGGCGGGTGAGTTCGGCGGCGGGGCTCGCGGGGAGCACGGCGGTCGTCATCCGTGCCCCTGGTCGCGTGCTTCCCGGGCACCGAGCCCGAGATCTCGCAAGACGAGGGCACGCAGGTGCGCGCGGAAGCGCGGGACCTCGGCGCGGATGCCCGAACGGCAGAAACCGTGGGTGCTCCAGAGCACCGTCCAGACGGTCATCTCGACGTCGGCGGGCGCGGCGGTCCCGGCCGGCAGTGCGGCCGGGACGACCTCGCGCACCGTGTCACGGACGGACTCGATCAGCGGTCGCGCGTAGGTGGCCTCCAGATCCGCGAACTCGGCGGCGTCCGAGAGCCAGCGGCGCATCCACAGGGCAGGGATGTGTGGCTGGTCGAGACAGAAGTCGAGGTACCGGTCGACCAGGCCGGTGACGGCCGCGACCGGATCGGTGGGCGCGAGCGCCCGGAACGCGACCAGCGCGTCCGTCAGCACCCGCTGCTCGGCGAGGTGGGCGCGGAGCATGACCTCGCGGTAGAGATCCGGCTTCCCGCCGACGTGGTAGGCGACGGTGGCCATGTTCAGGCCCGCCTCGGCGGCGATCCGGCGGGTGCTGGTCCCGTCGTAGCCGTTGTCGGCGAAGAGGGAGGTGGCGGCCGCGATGATGCGTTCACGACTGGCATCGGCGGGCGGTGGGTCGGGGGCCGGCGAGGCGGGCGGCGAGTCTGACATGGCGGGGAGACTACGCCGCTGGAGACCCCCGATCAATCGATTGATGGAGAGGATTTCGATGGCCTCGTCCTGCCTCTCCGCGAGGGCCCCGAGAGGCAGAAAGTCGGATGCGGCAAAAAAAGTCGGGCGGTGATGTCGAGAACCCGCGTCCGGCTCCGTCCCCGGGGTGAACGCGACCACAATGGGGCGCACCAGCACCGAGGAGAAACACCATGGCCAAGTACCTGCTGCTCAAGCACTACCGCGGCGCCCCGGCTCCGGCCAACGACGTGCCGATGGATCAGTGGAGCCCGGAGGAGATCTCGGCGCATGTGCAGTACATGAACGACTTCGCGGCCCGGCTGGAGAAGACAGGCGAGTTCGTCGACGGTCAGGCGCTCGCCCCCGAGGGAGCGTGGGTCCGCTACGACGGTGAGGGGCGCCCCCCGGTCACCGACGGACCGTTCGCCGAGACCAAGGACCTCATCGCCGGCTGGATGGTGATCGACGTCGACAACTACGAGCGCGCCGTGGAGCTGGCCGGGGAACTGTCGGCCGCCCCCGGGGCCGGCGGCAAGCCGATCCACGAGTGGCTGGAGCTGCGCCCGTTCCTTGGCGTGCAGCCCACCGTCACGGAGTGACCCGCGAGGTGAACGAGGTCCTGCTGAGAAGCCTCACGCCGAGTGTGCTCGGGATCCTCGTCCGCCGCGGAGCAGACTTCGCGGCGGCCGAGGACGCCGTACAGGACGCGCTGGTCGAGGCGGTCCGCGTCTGGCCGGCCGATCCGCCGCGGGATGCGAAGGGCTGGCTGGTCACGGTGGCCTGGCGGCGGTTCCTGGACGCGACGCGGGCGGACACCGCCCGCCGCAGGCGTGAGGACCTGGTCGAGGAGGAGCCGGTTCCCGGCCCCGCACCATCGGCGGACGACACGCTTCAGCTCTACTTCCTGTGCGCCCACCCGTCGTTGACGCCGTCGTCCGCGGTCGCGCTCACACTGCGCGCCGTGGGCGGGCTCACCACCCGCCAGATCGCCCAGGCCTACCTGGTGCCCGAGGCGACCATGGCGCAGCGCATCAGCCGGGCCAAGCGCACCGTGTCCGGTGTGCGCTTCGACCAGCCCTGCGACGTCGCGACCGTGCTGCGCGTCCTCTACCTGGTCTTCAACGAGGGCTACTCCGGGGATGTCGACCTCGCCGCCGAGGCCATTCGGCTCACCCGTCAGCTCGCGGGCGCGATCGACCACCCCGAGGTGGCGGGCCTGCTCGCCCTCATGCTGCTCCACCACGCCCGGCGTGCCGCCCGGACCGCGCCGGACGGCAGCCTGGTGTCGCTGGCCGAGCAGGACCGCGGCCGGTGGGACACCGGAGGGATCGCCGAGGGCGTCACCATCCTTCAGGCGGCCCTCGCCCGCGACCGGCTGGGCGAGTTCCAGGCCCAGGCCGCCATCGCGGCACTCCACGCCGACGCGCCCACCGCCGGGGAGACCGACTGGGTGCAGATCGTCGAGTGGTACGACGAACTCACGCGCCTGACCGACAGCCCGGTCGTCCGGCTCAACCGCGCGGTGGCCGTCGGCGAGGCCGACGGACCGCGCGCCGGCCTGGCGGCGCTCGCGGCGCTGAAGGACTCACTGCCCCGCCACACCGCGGTGGCGGCGTACCTCCACGAGCGCGACGGTGACCTGGCGACGGCGGCACGGCTGTACGCCGAGGCGGCCCGAAAGGCACCCAACCTCGCCGAGCGCGACCACCTGACGCGCCAGGCCGCCCGGCTCAACGCCCGCCGGCCTCACTGACCGGTTCGTCAGGGGTCAGGAGAGAGCGCTCAGCGCTCAGCAGCAGCTTGCCGCTGAGGCGGCCGTCTCGCCCGGGGCGTCATCGACCTGCCCGGTGCAGCAGGTGCTGCCCCGCTGCTTGGCCAGGGTGCCCGCGTCGGCCTTCACGACGTAGACCTCCCAGGGTTCCTGTCCTGGGCCGTGGACCCAGACCTTGTCCTGGAGGGCGTAACAGCAGGTGGTGTCGTTCTCTTCGACGGTGGCCAGCCCGGTTTCGGCGAGCCGGAGGGTGGCCGCGTGCACCGCCTCGGTCGTCTCGACCTCGACGCCGAGGTGGTCCATACGGGTGTCCTCTCCCGCGGTGCCTTCGATGAGGACGAGCTTGAGCGGGGGCTCGGCGATGGCGAAGTTGGCGTACCCGTCGCGGAGTTTGGCGGGCTCCGTGCCGAACAGCTTCGTGTAGAAGGCGATGGACGCGGCGAGGTCGGGGACGCGGAGGGCGAGCTGGACGCGGGACATGGCGAGCCTCCTGCTGGTGATGAATGGAGTGGTGGTCGGCAGGGGTGGGTCAGCAACCGCCGGAAGGGGCCTCGGCCCCACCGCCGATCTGGAGAGTGGCCGGGGCCGCGCAGCAACCACCGCCGTCGCTGTTCTGCGTGGTATCCGGTTCGTCGAACAGGCCGGCGCCGCCGCAGACCCCGGTCTCCGGCAGCGTCAACTCGACCCGATCGGCGGCCTCTTGGTCACCCGCGATCGCCGCGACGACCGAGCGCACCTGCTCGTAGCCGGTCATCGCCAGGAAGGTCGGCGCGCGGCCGTAGGATTTCATGCCGACCAGGTAGACGCCCTTCTCCGGGTGGGACAGCTCGTTCACGCCGTGCGGATAGACCGTTCCGCAGGAGTGCACATTGGGGTCGATCAGCGGGGCCAGCGCGGCCGGGGCCTGGAGACGCTCGTCCAGGCCGAGACGGAGCTCGGACAGGAAGGACAGGTCGGGGCGGAAACCGGTGAGGACGATGACCTCGTCGACCGGGTCGAGACGGCGGCCGTCCTCCGCGACCAGCACCAGCCGACCGTTGGCGTCGCGCTCGACCCCCTCGGTGCGGAAGCCGGTCGCGGCAGACGCGTGACCGTCCTCGACGGCGGCCCTGGCACTCAGGCCGAGCGCGCCGCGGGTGGGCAGTTGGTCGGCTTCCCCTCCCCCGTACGTCGAGCCGGTGATCCCGCGTCGCAGGATCCACACCGCGTGAGTGCCCGCCTCCTCCTTCGCCAGGTCGGCGAGGTGGGCGAGGACCGTGAAGGCCGAGGCCCCCGAGCCGACCACGGCGATGCGCTTCCCCGCGTAACGGGCGCGGACCTCAGTGTTCTTCAGATCGGGGACGCGATAGGTGATGCGTTCGGCGGCGGCCCTCTCGCCTAGAGCGGGCAGGCCGTCCGCTCCGACGGGGCCGGGCACGGACCAGGTGCCGGACGCGTCGATGACCGCGTCGGCGGTGATCAGCTCTTCACGGCCGTCCGCATGACGGACGTGCACGGCGAAGGGCTGCTCGTCACGGCCCGCGTCGACGATCCGGTCGCGGCCCTGCCTGGCGACCCCGGTCACCGTGATGTCGTAGCGGACCCTGTCGCCGAGGATGCCGGCGAGCGGCTGGAGGTACCGCCCGACCCAGTCGCCGCCGGTCGGACAGGTGGCGCCGTCGGGGCGGACCCATCCCGTCGGGGCGAGGAGCTTCTCGGCGGCGGAGTCGACGACCTCGCCCCAAGGGGAGAACAGCCGCACGTGCGACCACTCGCGTACAGCGCTTCCCGCTGACGGTCCCGCTTCCAGGACCAGCGGTTCGATGCCGCGCGCGACGAGGTGCGCGGCGGCGGCCAGGCCGATCGGGCCGGCTCCGATGACCACGACGGGCAGGTGGTCGGTGGTGGGCGCGTTCACGGGATCCCCTTTTGCTTCGACGTTCGTCGATGTCTTACACAGAAAGAATGACACCTGATTCGATGAGCGTCAACATAGACAGACGTCGAATTCATCGGCACCTCGAGGTCCGCCCGGGATCCGACCGGGATCCGACCGCGCTTCGCACGCACCAGCCGCCCTGGTTCGACATGTGTCAACATAGACGCATGTCGAACATGAAGGTGTTGCGGCTGCTGGAGCCGGAGGCGCCCGTCGCCGAGGCTCCGTGCTGCCCCCCGCTGACCGAGCGGCCTCTGACAGCGGCGGAGGCGGAGCGGACGGCCGCGATGTTCAAGGCGCTCGGTGACCCTGTCCGGCTGCGCCTCTTCTCACTGGTCGCCTCGCACGAGGGCGGCGAGGCGTGCGTGTGCGACATCTCCGACGTGGGCGTGTCTCAGCCGACCGTGTCCCACCACCTGAAGAAGCTCAAGGAGGCCGGGTTGCTGACCTCCGAGCGACGCGGGACTTGGGTCTACTACCGCGTCGAGCCCGCGGTGCTGGCCGCGATGGGGCAGATGCTCGCGACTTGGGGATGACCCAATGACCCCATCGGCCCGCCGGTTCGACGCGGCCAGTCCGACAGCGGCGCCGATCCACGGCGCGTCGCGCGACGGGCTACTCGGCCTCACTCCGGCCGGGCATGAAGATGAGCGCCACCAGCACCAGCCCCACCACGGCGCCGAGGAGCTGCACGCCGATGAACCCGGGGACCGAGCCGGGCGCGATGCCGGCGAAGGAGTCCGTGAACGCGCGGCCGATCGTCACCGCCGGGTTGGCGAAGGACGTCGATGACGTGAACCAGTAGGCGGCGCCGATGTACGAGGCGACCGCCACGGGCGCGAAGCGCAGCCGGTCGGTGCGGGCCAGCCCGAAGATCAGCACGATCAGCCCGGCCGTCGCGACGACCTCACCCAGCAGCAGATGGCCCGCCGAGCGGTCGTGGGTGGACCATTTCACCAGCGGCTCGCCGAACATGGCGTCGGCCAGGACGGCGCCCGCGATCGCACCGACGATCTGAGCGGGTACGTAGGCAGCCGTCTCGCGCAGGGTGACTCCCGCTCCGCCGCGGCGGGCGGTCCACCACTCGGCCAGAGTGACCGCCGGGTTGAAGTGCGCGCCGGAGACCGGGCCGAACAGGGTGATCAGGACACCGAGACCGAAGACGGTGGCGGTGGAGTTGGCCAGCAGTTGCAGGCCGACGTCCTTCGTCAGCCCGGTCGCCTGGATGCCGGAGCCGACCACGATCGCGACCAGGGCCGCGGTGCCGACCAGTTCGGCGGCCGCCTTGGCCATCAGCGGAGGCGCCTGGGACGGAGTGGCACCCGGGTCGGGCTGCGGCACGTTGCCCGCGGGGGCCGTGGAAGCCGGCTCGGCAAGGTCGTGCTCGGTGGCCTCGGTGGCGGTCAACAGGACTCCTCGGTGCAGGTCTCCGCGGGGCGGAGATCAGGGGCAGGACCGCTTGACGTTGTTCTCGGCGGTGGCGCGCGCCGTCTCCGCCAGGTCGGCGAACTGGCCCGCGAGGGAGGCGATGACGTCGGGCCTGAGCCGGTAGTAGGTGAACCGGCCGCACGGCTCGGTCTCCACGACCCCTGCCTCGCGCAGCACCTTCAGATGGTTGGAGAGGTTGGTCTGACCGGCGCCCGTCTCCTCGATCAGGTGCGTGCTGCAGAGCGTTTCCCTGGCGAGCAGGGTGACGATCCGGAGCCGGAGCGGGTCGGCGAGAACCCGCATCAGATCAGCGTCGACTGACATCATCATGGACTGATACTGTCACATCACTCCAGGCTGATACCAGCCGGAGCGACCCTCGGGACCGGCATCGAAACGGTGTCGGAGATCCACGCCCGCGCCCGCAGGGAGTTCCCCGGGCCGGGCACCTGACCTCACTCCCACACACCCCGCGCGACCCGCTCGATCACCCACGAAGGAAGAACCGATGTCCTCCAGCCCGTTCGCCTCCGTGCTGTTCGTCTGTGTCCACAACGCCGGGCGCTCACAGATGGCCGCCGGATTCCTGAACCACCTCGCGGGCGACCGGATCGAGGTCCGCTCCGCCGGCTCGATCCCGGGCGACCAGGTCAACCCCGCCGCCGTCGAGGCCATGAGGGAAGTCGGCGTCGACATCACCGACGCCGAGCCGAAGATCCTCACCACCGAGGCCGTCCAGGCGTCCGACTACGTCATCACCATGGGCTGCGGCGACGCCTGCCCGATCTTCCCCGGCAAGAAGTACCTCGACTGGGCGCTCGAAGACCCGGCGGGCAAGGGCGTCGACGCCGTCCGCCCCATCCGGGACGAGATCAAGACCCGTATCGAGGCACTGATCGCCGAGATCGACGCTCGACAGGAGCCCTGATCCCGCAACGGGCAACGGCGCACACGGAGTCATCGCCGTCGGCGGTGGCGGTGGCGGTGGCGGTGGCGGTGGCAGTGGCAGTGGCAGTGGCAGTGGCAGTGGCAGTGGCAGTGGCGGACTGTCGAAGGTACCGATCGGGACCCGCTGTTCGGTCCGGGCGACCATCGCGGGCGGCCATCGGGAAGCACGTCCGTCGCCGCACAAGCACCGCCTGGGGCATCGACCACGCGCCACACCGCCCCGCCTGTGACACACGGCACATGGCGGCACGCATTCTTTGACCAGCGCGATGATCACCGGACTCGTCTCGTCCGTACCTCCTGCCGTATCGGACAGTCACGTCAGGAGGCATCATGCCCGTCTCACGCAACTTGGCAGGAACGGTCTTCGTGGGCGGCGCGTTGACCCTGACGCTCACCGCACTCGCCTACCCCGCCATGCTCGGCGTCCAGAACACGTCCAGCGCCCCCACCCGCATCATCGCCAACACCCAGTGGGGCCCACTCACCGAGGCCGACCGCGACTTCGTCGTGAAGGTCCGCTCGGCCGGACTGTGGGAGTACCCCTTGGGCGAGATCGCGCTGAAGAAGGGCTCGACGCCGGAGATGCGGGAGGCCGGCAAGCATCTGATCGTGGGACACGCCCGTCTCGACGAGCTGTGCCGCAAGATCGCCCCGGAGCTGAACATCACGCTGCCCAACCAGGCCACCCCGCAGCAGCAGCAGTTCGTCGCGACCTCGGCCGCTCAGTCCGGCAAGCAGTTCGACACGACGGCCGCCAACATCATGCGTGTCACGCACGGCCAGATCTTCCCGGCCATCGCCAAGGTCCGTGCCACCACCGAGAACACGCTCGTCCGCGAGCTCGCGAACCTCGCCAATGACACGGTCCTCGACCACATCACCGTGCTGGAGAAGACCGGCACCATCAACTTCGGCCAGGTCCTCGCCCAGCAGAGCGCCCCGCCGGCGCTCCCCGCGGACCAGGTCACCCCGCCCCCGCCGCAGCCGGGCTCCCCGGTCCTCGTCCTCGCCCCGCGGCCCGACCTGAACGTGAACACCGCCTCCCCGACACCCAGCCCTACGGTCGGCTGATCCGGCGCGGGCCGACGGGCTCCCTTGCGAGGAACGCCGTATGCACCCGCGGTGCTACCGGGTGCGCAGCAGGCCGGCCGTGCGTGGGCTCAGGCGCCCCGCCAGCCGTCGTGGTGCAGGACCTGCTCGAGCGGCAGCCGTGGCCCCGGCCGGAACGTGCCGCGCAGCGGGTAGGCCGTCGGCAGCAGCGCGCCCTGCCGGACCGTGGGCGGCAGACCCAGCAGGTCGGCGACCTCCTGTTCGCGGTCCAGGTGGACCGCTGTCCAGGCGGTGACCAGACCGCGGCTGCGGGCGGCCAGCGCGTAGTTCCAGGCTGCGGGCAGCAACGATGCCCACAGACCTGCTTGGTTGCCAGTCGGCAGCCGGCCGTCGGCCACTTCGATACACGGGATCACCAGGACGGGCACCTTGTGCAGCCGGTCGGCCAGCACGCGGGCGTCGGTGATCACGGACCGCGTCGCCTCGGACGGCTCCGCGCGCGGCTCCGGTTTCGCGGCGTTGCGGTCGTGGAACGCGGCGCGGTACACCTCGGCGACCTCCGCGCGAATCCGCGGGTCGGTGAGCAGGATCCAGCGCCAGTTCTGCCGGTTGTTGCCGTTGGGGGCCTGCAGGGCGACGCGCAGACAGTCCTTGACCAGTTCCGGGTCGACCGCCCGGTCCAGATCCAGGCCACGCCGCACGCACCGCGTGGTGGTCAGCAACTCCTCGCAGGACAGCGGAGGTTCGTCGGTCACGGCAGCAGCACCGCCCCGACGGCCAGCGCGAGGTAGGTGATCACGACGAAGCCCATGGCAGCCGGTACGGACCATTCGCCGCGGCCGGCGGCCAGGAACCGGCGGAAGCCCCGGGCGGGCAGGACGGCGGCCAGGCAGGGCAGCAGCAGGAGCGGGTCCTGCGGAGCGAACAGCAGGACCTGGAAGGCGAGCGCCCCGGCCGCGAAGCCCGCGGTCACCCAGGCGCTGCGGCGCGGGCCGAGGTCCACCGAGTACAGGCGGGCACCGGGTGGCGCCTCCCAGGCCGTCTTGCGGGCGAACTCGAAGTGCAGGAAGACACAGGCGCACAGGGCGAGCAGTGCGGCGCCGCGCCAGTCCGCGGTGACGGTCCCCGCGGCGACGAGCGAGCCGTAGACATAGCCACCGAGCAGCACCTGCACCGGGTAGGTGACCGCCAGGTTGAGCAGCTGCCGGTCGCGTACCGCGGGCGACAGCCGTTCCAGTACGGCGAGGAACAGCCCGTAGGCGAGGGCCGCGAGGATCAGCAGGGCGGCCGTGGCGGACCGCGCCGCGTTCAGGACCGTCACCACGACGGTGATGACCGCCATCGCGCCGCGCAGTTCGGCCGCGGTGATCGCGCCGGTGACGAGCGGCCGGTCGGGGTGGTGGACACGGTCGTGGGCGAGGTCCTTCTGCTCGTCCAGCATCCGCAGGAACAGCAGCGCCAGCACGACGCTGACGACCCGCACCCAGGTGGCACCGGACGGCCGCCAGGCCGTGCCGGTCGCGGCCGACGCCGAACCCTCCAGGGCGAGGACCCACAGCAGTCCGTAGGTGACGTAGATGTGCGGCCGGAACATCCGCAGCACGAAGCGGCCCAGTCTGGCGGGCACCTGGGGGGCGGCGACGGTGGTCACTGCGAAGGCTCTCCGGTGGGGTGGGGTCGGGGAGTCGGGGCGGGGCTCACGCGGCATCGTGGGCCGCCGGCGACGCGAGGGCACACGCCAGTCCGGACGTGTCCTGGTCGGCGAGTCTGACGCGGGCCTCGGCGGCCACGGCGCCGGACTGGCGCAGAGCGCACTCGATGTCGGCGCCCGGCAGGACCGGAGCGGTCCTGCACTCCAGCGGCAGGTCCATCTCGGCGAAGCGGCGGAATCGCGCGGTCAGGGCGACCGGCAGGGCCGAGGGGGTGCGGACGCTGCCCGCGGCGACGGCCGCGGGAAGGGCGAGCTGGCGGAAGGCCTCCAGTTCGAGCATGCCGGGCACATGGTCCACCCAGTGGTCGTACAGGGTCGCGTGCGTGGTCTCGGCGACCAGGTGTGCCGTGTGGCTGCCGTCGCTCGCGACGCGCGGCGGCGAGATGACCGTGTTGGCCGGGGCTCGCCGGCCGACCTGGGCGGGTTCGACGCGTGGTCCGCGCAGTGCGACGGGCGCATCGGGCAGGCCGAGCGCGCCGCGCTGTCCGGCCCGCAGACGCGTCCAGTCCTCCGGGGGCATCCAGGAGTAGTCGATGCGCGCCAGCAGGGCCTCGCGTGCGCCGATGGTCAGGGTGAAGCGCAGCCGCAGGCCGGTCACCCCGGTCCGGGTACGGAACCGGTGCTCGACCCGCGTCGTGATGACCGCCTCGGTGGGCCGGTCGCCGCGGACGAGGGCCGCCGGGTCCGGCACCGCGAACTCGACCGATCGCAGCAGGAACTTCCGCTCCGGGGGGACGTCGAGGTAGCGGTGGGCCACCACGAAGATGCCCTGCCTGCACGCCTCCAGCAGCAGGAAGGGGTCGTGGTGGGTACGGGGGCCGAGCGTGTCGTCGTAGAAGGCGTGGCGGCGTGGGAATCGCGCGGCCAGCCTTATCTCGTCCTCGCTGTGGCGCTCGGCGTCGGTCAGGAAGACCTCCGCGGCCGCGGAGCGGTGCACCAGTTCCTTGGGGAGTATCCGGGTGAACTGCATGGGCCGCTCCTCAGTTCGGGGTGGCGCGGACGGTGTCCAGGTGGCGGCGCCAGGTGCCCACGTCGGCCCCGTCGAGTACGGGCGCGCGGCCGGGCTGCCGCATGGGGAGCACCTTGGATCCGACGATGACGGCGTCCCACGGGTCGAGGTCGATCTCCTGCTCCCACGCGGTCTCCAGGAGCATGCGCGGGGTGGCCGCGGGGTCGGCGTACCGGTGCCGGGACACGGCGTCGCGCAGCCGTGCGACGGCGGGGTCGAAGTCGAGGTCCCGGGGCTTGGTGGCGGCGTACAGCCGGCCGGTCAGCTCCAGGGCGTCCGCGGTGCGGTCCTCGTCGGCGAGGGCGGAGCGGAACAGGCGGTCGCGTGCGGTGTCGTCGAAGTGGACGGCCAACTCGCGCAGGACGTCGGCGGGTTCGTCGGGGGTGTGGGCCAGGTTCAGCAGGTAGCTGTAGCGGCCGAGGAGATGCCGCAGCTGGCCGGGCCGCCGGGCGTCCGGGTCCGTGGGTCCCTTGAGCCGGGTGAGTTCGACCGAGGCGGGGATGTCCAGGTCGTGTTCGGGGCGGACGAGCAGGACGAGGGCGTCGGCGTCCTCGAGGAAGAGCGCGGCCAGCCGCCTGCGGTAGGGGGTGGCGAGGTTCCACTGGAAGTACCACAGGGAGCGGATCATGGTGCGGGTCAGCCGGGTGACCGCCGCGCCGACGATCCGGAAGCCCTGCCCGGACAGCCAGTCCACTGCCGCGTCCAGCCTGCGGGCCACGACGGCGTCCGGCTTCAGCAGCAGCGCGGCGTGCCGGTGGGCGAAGCCGGTGATGTCGTCGGTGAGGGCGGCGAGTTGTTCGTGGCTCTCCTGGTAGTAGGTGTCCGCGCCGTACAGCAGTCGCTTGTCGGGGTGGCACGTGAGCAGGGGTGAGACGGGTATGCCGTGCGGGGGCTCGGCGAGGTGGGCGGCGGTCATGGGTGGGGGCTCCCGTCGGGTCGGGCGGCGGCCGGCTCCTTGCGCGGGGCCGGGCCGAGGTAGCCGGTCGCGAGGCAGTGGTCGAGGAGTCGGCGCAGGTAGGGCCGTCCGCCGGAGGGAGCCGGCCGGCGGCTGAACGCCGCGGCGTGTGTGTCGTCGAAGTGGACACGCCGCCGGAAGTAGGTGTCGTAGAGGGAGACGACCCGGTCGTAGTAGGGGCGTTCACGGTCGGGCAGGGCCGAGGCGGAGAACGCGGACGGGGGGACGAACCGCGGCACGTGGAAGGACGGGTACTCGGCGAGGACGTCGGACATGTCCCGCAGGGTCAGTTCGTGGCCGACGGCGTGCAGGGTGTGGCCCTCGGCGTCCTGGAAACGGAGGGCGGCCTCGGTCACCAGGTCGGCGACGCGGTCCACCGGAACGAGGTCGAGGACGGCGTCGTAGTGGCCGGGCACGGTACGCACCAGGCCCCTGGTGAGGACCCGGAGCACGGGATAGATGGTCTTGAGGTCGCGGACGCGGCCGGTGCGGGTGGCGCCGGTGACGATGGTCGGGCGCACCACGGTCACGGGCAGGCCGTCCGTCGCGGCCTTGCGGACCAGGGTCTCGGCGGCCAGTTTGCTCTTCTCGTAGCCGTTGCCGGGACGTTGGCCGAGATCGAGTTCGTCCTCGCGGGCGGTGCCGTCACGTTCCCCGGAGACATAGGCGGTGCTGACGTGCACCAGTGGGGTCCGGCCCGCCAGGGCGAGGGCGAGGATGTTTCGGGTGCCCTCGACGTTGATGCGGTCGTACCGGTCCTGCGGGAGTCCGAAGTCGGTGATGGCGGCGCAGTGCACGATCCGGTCGGCGGTCGCGGCGAGCCGCCGGTCGGCGTCGGTCAGGGCGAGGCCGGGGCGGGTGATGTCGCCGGTGAGCCGGGTCAGGGTGCCCGGGCCGGGGGTGAGCCTTCTGCCGTTGTTGCGGACGAGGTCGCCGTTGCTGTGGAGCAGCGCCAGGACGGTGTGGCCCGCGGCGGTGAGCCGGGCGGTCACCTCCGCGCCCACGAAACCGCTGGCACCGGTCACCAGTACGGTCATCGGATCGGACATCGAGGGAACCTCCGAGCGGAACGTCGGGTGGGGTGCGGTCCGGGGTCTGGTGGCGTCACAGGGTCTGGTGGGGCTGGGCTCCCTGGCCGGCCAGCAGGTCGCGGGCCTCTTCGATGGGCAGTTCCGCGCCGAGATGGACGCCGACGCGCAGCCAGTCGTGGCCGAGCTGCAGGGTCGCCCGCCAGGTGTCCGCGGAGTCGAAGGAGAGCGGGAAGGAGTCGGCGCCCATGGCGCCGCGTACCAGGGCGATGTAGGAGCGCAGCTCCGCGAGGAGGGTGTCGCCGTCCTCCGCCGAGTCCACACCGCGCCGCAGCAGTTCTCCGGCGTACGTCCCGATCGGCCGGGTGACGGGGGGCAGCAGGTCCGTACGGCGTACGAGGTCGGAGTCGGCGGGCAGCGGGTGGACCCCATGGGCGCTGAACAGTCCGCGCAGCACGGCGTGCACGGCGCGGCGCGCGGTGAGTTCGGCGACCCGCCACTGTCCGCGCTGGAGGGCGCCGGTCACATCCTCGACGGCGTTCTCGACGACCACGTTGGACCACACGAGGGCCATGGCGGCGGCGGCGAACCGGTCGGCCGGCAGGGGCATGAGGTCGATGGCGCGGGGTTCGCCGACGGCCGCGCCGCGCACCGACAGGAGCGGCTGTGCGGTGGACGGCGGCGGGGTCACGGGGCCGGGCGGGGCTGCGAGCGGCAGCGCGGGGGTGACGGTGCCGCCGCCCTTCCAGGCGAGGCGAATCAGCCCGTAGCGCAGGAAGGCGGCCAGCAGCGGGCCGGGGTCGGAGACGCCGGTGTCGGCGGCCGTGGCCTGTACGCGGGGCAGCGGTCGGCCGAGGACGAGGGAGCGCCAGACGGCTCCGGCGTCGTCGCCGAGGGCGAACACGTCGCGCCGGCCGCGGATGACGTGGACCCGTTCGCCGGTCTGCCAGGTGGTCACCCCCGCCACGCGTTCGACAGTGAGCCGCTCGGGGCTTCGGGGGACGCCGGCGAGTCCGAGGTCCTCGGCGAAGGCGAGGCAGGCGGTCAGGTGGTCCTCGGCGGCGTCGCCGGGCCGGGGAGCGGCGGTCTCCAGCTCCCAGTAGCGGTCGCGTATGTCGGTCCGGCCGGTCCGGTCCAGTTGCATGGAGAGCCACTTGGGTTCGAGATAGGTCTCGCCCAGTCCGGCCGCCCAGGACTTGACGGCCTGGACGAGTCCGGCGCGGGTCCAGTCGACGGCCTCGTCGCTCTCGCCGAGGCACAGCAGCGCCATGGCGTGCCGCAGGGACTGACGGGCCCGGTGCGCCCACCAGTCGGCGGCGATCCGGCGGAACCGCTCGACGGGCAGCATCGCCTTCACCTCCTCGACCAGGGCGTGGCCGCGCAGCGGGTGGCTGTGCAGCACCCGCTGGCAGCGGTTGAGGAGATCCTCGGAGAGACGGCCTGGCCGTCCGGCTCCTTCCTCCACCGCACGCAACTGGTCGGCGAGTTGACGCACCGACCGGGTGCGGATCTCCACGCGTCGGCCGTCCACGAACAACAGCGACGGCATGGTCGGCAGGTCGTCGTCGGAGCGGCCTACGAGGAGGAAGTCGATGTCGGAGGAGGGGTTGCCGAATCCCTCCGCGATGGAGCCTTCCAGGGTCACGGCCCACTCGGTGCCGTGGGGCAGTTCGGCGAGGGACTTGTCGAGCAGGTCCTGCAGTCTCTCCTCGGTGAGGATCACAGACGTGTCTCCGTTCGGGGGCTCTCCTTGGCGGCGCTCACGCTGTCGCGGGGAGGGTCGGTGAGTACGGTGACCGTCCCCGCGGCGCCGTCGACCCGCAGTCGGGTGCCGGTGCGGATCTCGGTGGTGGCGCCCTTGACCTGCACCACGGTCGGAATGCCCAACTCCCGCGCCACGACGGCCACATGGGTGAGCGGGCTGCCGCGTTCGATGACGAGGGCGGCGGCCGAGGGCAGCGCGGTCACCCATCCCGGGTCGGTGCGGTAGGTGACCAGGATGCCGCCGCCGAAGTCGCCCGGAGTGTCGGTGACCGCCGCGGGCCCTTCGGCGACGCCTGTGCAGCAGGGGACGCCGCGCAGCTCGCGGGCGCCGGTGCGGGCGGCCGGGCCACTGGTCCAGCCGGCCCGCTCCAGGTTGCCCGACCAGTACGGGGCGCCGCGGGTGGTGAAGCGGGACGGGGCGTGCAGCGCGGTGTCGGCGGCGAGTCGCCTGCGCCGCAGTGCGACCAGGTCCCGCAGTTCGGTGTGGGCGATCATGCCCTCGTAGGCACCCCGGATCTCCTCGAGGCGCAGCAGGAACACGTCGTCCCAGGCCTCGATGGCACCGGCACGCTCCAGATCACGGCCGAGGGCGCGCAGCATGCGCTTGGCCGCTCCGAAGGCGCGGGTGCGGCAGAACCTCAGGCGTTCCCGGTCCGCGAGCGCCGCCCTGGCCTTCCCCCGGACCCGCTCGTACAACAGGCGGCGCGGGCCGCGCAGATGCTCGTCGAGATAGGCGTCGGCCTCGCCGCCCCGGTCGGCCGGGCCGCCGCCGGCGGTGTCCGGCAGCGCGTCGCGCAGCAGCGTGAACAGCCCTACCGGGTTCTCGTGCAGGTCGGGGACCTCCAACTTGAGTTCATCGGGGCTGCGGTAGCCGTAGTCGGCGATGTACGCGTCGACGGCGGCCAGGAACCGGGTGTGGCCCGCGTCGCGCAGCGCCCGGTGGGCCTCGGCATCGGGGGTGCGTTCCAACAGGTGCAGGATCTCGGCATCGGCGCGTGCCAGCGCGGCCAACTCGCGCAGTGCCCAGACCGGTTCGGCGGACTCCACGGCGCCGCCGGGTGCCGCCGCGGCCCAGGTGAACCACTCGGGCGCCGCCGGAAGCCATCGGCGGGTGAGGAGGGCCAGCAGTCCCACGGAGAGCAGGATCGTCGCGTCCAGGGTCTGCATCGGGCCCCATTTCTCGATGAGTTCCCGCTGCAGTCGCCGGAATCGGCGGTAGGTCTCGTCACCGGTCAGCGCGTCGTAGTCGACATTGTTGAATACCGCGTACGCCCGATAGAAATCTCGGTGAAACATCTCCACGGATTTCCGGATGGTGAGGAATCTCCCGACGAAGATCAGCGTGCGGGCCGTTCGCGAGAACCGGCCGCGTATCCCGGACCGGGGCGTGAACGGATGGAGCGTGTCGGCGACCTCGTCGGAAATGCTCTCCGCGACACCGAGGGATTTCTCCAGGACGCGCCGGTTGAGCGGGTACAGCGGGGCCAGGCGCACCATGCGGTACCAGTGGAACAGGTTGTAGTAGACCCGTCCGTGGACGTAGCCGAGCAGGTGTGGTGTCCACTCCTGCACCTCGCGCAGTTGCTCGCCGCGGACGCCCAGGGCGCGGGCGTAGCTGTCGTATACCTTCGCGTAGGTGTCGGCGGCGAAGCTGTAGGTGAGCGGGGACACGACGCCGCTGAAGCTCTCGATGATGTTGGAGTTGTCCCAGATCCGCAGGTCTCCGTCGGCCTCCGGCGCCGGGCCCGCGGCCGGGGCGAGGGTGGTGACCGGGCGGCTCTGCAGGATCCACAGGGCGCCCTCGGCGATGGCCCACTCGATGTCCTGGGGAGCACCGTAGTGTGCGGTGACACGGGCACCGGCCTCGTGCAGTCGGGCCAGGTCGGCCGTGGACAGGGACATCGCCGCACGGTCCTCGTCGGGGACGGGCGACACCTGGCAGCCGGGTCCGGATCCGGCGTCGTAGCGCTCCTGCTTGTCGCCGATCACCGTGGTCAGCTGCTCGCCGGAGGTGGCGTCGAGGACGACGGTGTCGGCGTCGACCGCGCCGGAGACCAGCCCCTCCCCCAGCCCGTGGACGGCGCTCACCACGTATCGGTCGGTACGGCCGGTCATCGGGTCGGCGGTGAACAGCACACCGCTGCGCTCGGCGGCCACCATGCGCTGCACGACGACGGCGACGCCACCGGCGTCGGGCGGCAGCCGGCGCTGCGCGCGGTAGCGCAGGGAGCGTTCGGAGAATCCGGAGGCCCAGCAGCGGCGGACGTGGGCGATGACCTCGTCGAGTCCGCGGAGGTTGAGGAAGCTGTCGAACTGGCCGGCGAAGGAGTGCTGTGCGCCGTCCTCCTGAGCGCCGGACGAGCGGACGGCCACCGTGCCGCCGCCGGCCAGCCCGTAGGCCAGTCCGACGGCATCGACGACACGGTCGTCGAGCGGTGCTGCCTCGATCAGGTGGGCGATCTCCGCGGCGACCTGCCGGGCGTCGGACTCCCGGCCGCCCGCGAGGAGCCGCGCCAGGTGTTCGTCCAGTCCGCTGCCGCGGCAGAATTCAGCGAATACGTCCAGCCCGAGGATCGACCAGCGCGGTACTTGAAATCCAGAAATGGTCAGGGTGTGCAGGTTCTTCCCTTTTCCACCGGCCCATTTCGCGGTCATGGATTCGTCGCTGGACGGCGTAAGGATGCGCAGGGACCGGTGTTCGGATCCCGTGGTGGGCGACAA
This sequence comes from Streptomyces sp. NPDC005141, assembly GCF_053599975.1. Classification (NCBI taxonomy): domain Bacteria; kingdom Bacillati; phylum Actinomycetota; class Actinomycetes; order Kitasatosporales; family Streptomycetaceae; genus Streptomyces; species Streptomyces sp. NPDC005141. Next base: position 281,073 of record NZ_JBSFYW010000002.1, read on the forward strand.
CGCGTTTCCCCTCCATGGGTGTTGCTCGGTCTCGACCGAATGTTTCACAGCGGGCACGTCCAAAACACTTCGGCGGGCCACCATGGGCACTTTTCGGTCGTCGTAGCCTTTTCAATTTCCGGTTGCCCGGCGCCACTCACGACGACCGCCGGACCTCGACACGGAACGGGACGATCCGGTCACAGCGGCTCCGCCCGGCTCCGGACGCGGGCCCGCCTCGCGCCGGACGCGGGCCGGATCGCGGCCGGTGGCACCCGTCCGCACCACCGCATATGCCCGCGCCGACGCCGACACCCCTGCGCGGCAAGGAGGTTGCGGCACGGCAGGGGACCGCAGCGGCCACCGGCCGCTCCAAAGCCACACGTTCGGACACGAGGAAGGGTGGACCAAGAAGAAAAGCAACAAATATTGACGCAATCGACCAGCGCGCGTAACTTCCGTCACAGTCGTCAGGCAGCCTGAACTCAGCTGCTCCGAGGGCGAGTTGTAGCTCCATCCTCCACTTGGGAGCACATATGCGCAGAAGAAGATCTGCTCCTCGCGTCTCTCTCCGTCTCCGGCGTCCGGGCCGGTTCCCCGACCGGGCCGGCTGCGTCACGCCCTGCTGTCCGTCGCCGCCGTCCTCGGCCTCCTGGTGACCGTCCTGGGCGGCCTGACCGGTGTCGCCCAGGCGGCGGGATCACAGCCCTGCGACATCTACGCGGCCGCGGGCACCCCGTGCGTCGCCGCCCACAGCACGACCCGTGCGCTGTTCTCGGCGTTCAACGGCCCGCTCTACCAAGTCACCCGCGCCTCCGACGGAGCGACCACCGACGTCGGACCGCTGTCGGCCGGCGGCTATGCGAACGCCGCCGGGCAGGACACCTTCTGCGCGAACAGCACGTGCAGCATCTCCAAGGTGTACGACCAGACGTCCCGCCACAACGACCTGTTCCTCGGCCCGGCGGGCACGGCCGGAATGGGCGCCGACCGAGGCGCGGACGCCAGTGAGCTGTCGGTCACGGCGGGCGGCCACAAGGTGTACGGGATCTGGATCTCTCCCGGCGTCGGCTACCGCTCGCACGGTGCCGCGTCGGGCGTCGCCGTGAACGGACAGCCGGAGGGCGTCTACATGGTCGCCAGCGGCACCCACGTCGGCTCCGCCTGCTGCTTCGACTACGGCAACGCGGAGGCCACACCGGCCGACACCGGTAACGGCCACATGGACGCCGTGTCCATCGCCACCACCTGCTACTTCGCTCCCTGCAGCGGCTCCGGACCCTGGGTCGAAGCCGACCTGGAGAACGGCATGTTCCAGGGCGACAACGGCTCCAACACCGCGAACAAGGGCAACAGCAGCACGTATGTGACGGCCGTCCTCAAGAACAACGGGCAGACCACCTACGCGTTGAAGGGAGGCAACGCGCAATCGGGCGGTCTGACGACCTGGTGGGACGGGGCGCTGCCCTCGCGGGGCGGCTACCGGCCGATGCACCAGGAGGGCGGCATCATCCTGGGCACGGGCGGCGACAACAGCAACTGGAACATGGGGACGTTCTTCGAGGGCGCCATGGTGTCGGGCTATCCGACCGACGCCGCCGAGAACGCCGTACAGGCGAACATCGTCGCGGTCGGCTACTCGGGCCAGACCAACGTCCCGAACGGCCCGCAAGGCACCATCACCGGCCCAGGAGCCCAGTGCGTCGACGTCACCGCTGACGACACCGGTGTGAACGGTGCCGCCGTCGGCCTCTGGAACTGCCAGTCCTATGCCGAGGACCAGCACTGGACACACAACTCCAACGGGTCCCTCGTCACCATCGGACGCTGCCTGGACATCATCGGCAACGGCACCGGCACCCAGGTCGAGCTGTGGGACTGCAACGGGGTGGGAGGCCAGAAGTGGGTGCAGCGCGCCGACGGCTCGCTGTTCAACCCGCAGTCGGGACGCTGTCTGGACTCCCCCGACGGCTCCACGGCCAACGGCACCCGCCTGCGGATCTGGGACTGCAACGGATCCGCCGCCCAGAAGTTCGCCCTGGGCTGACCACACCTCGCCCCGGCCGGACGCGCTGCGTCCGACCGGGGTCACCCATCCCTTGAGACTGTCGGTCATGTCGCCATCTGTGATAGTCGACGTGCATGCCGAAGAAGGGCTCCCCTGCCGCCGACCCCCACGACCACCCGTCCGTGCGGGTACGGCTGTGCCGTGTGCTGCGCGATTCCCCGGTCGGCCGGGGATGGCGGCGGAGCAACGAGATCGAAGTGGGGCAGAGGTCGCTGGGCTTCGCAGCGCTCGGGTTTCTCACGCTGGTACCCCTCCTGATCGTCGTCTCCGCCGCCGATCCGGAGCACGGGCGGGGGTTCGCCCAGTGGCTGGGGGACGGGCTCGGCGTGTCGAGGGACGCCCGGCAGCAGGTCGCGCAGTTGTTCGCGCGACCCGGCCAGGTTTTGCAGACCACGACCGCTTTCGGCCTCGCCGCGCTCGCCGTCTTCGGTCTGAGCTTCGGGGCGGCGGTACAGACCGGCTACGAGAAGGTCTGGGACCTGCCTCCGGCCCGCTGGTACGCGAGATGGCGGCAGGTCCTGTGGCTCGCCGTTCTCATCGGAACCCTCTACGTGACAGCGACGACCACACTGTGGCGCCACTCGGCCGCCGGAACACTGACCGCGGCACTGAGCGCCGTCCTGTTCTTCTGGTGGTCTCAGTGGATGCTGCTCGGCGGACGCGTCGCCTTGAGCGCCCTGTTGCCCGGCGCGGCCCTGACAGCCCTCGGGCTGCTCGGACTTCGAGTCTTCTCCCGTCTCGTCTTCTCACCGCTGATCGCGTCCAGCGCTGTCACCTACGGTCCGTTCGGTACCGTCCTGGTCGTCCAGTCCTGGCTGGTCGGTGTGGGCGTCGTCGTCTTCGACGGCGCACTGCTGGGGCGACTGGTGCACGAGGAACTGCCCACCATGGCCGATACGTTGAAGCAGCGGGTCCGGCGTCGCGGGCGTCGACACCCATGAATCGTGTCTCGTGCGCCGTCAGTCGGCCCGGCTGAGCTCAGGGTCGGGCTGCCGGTCGGGCAGGGGTGTCGGGGACGGCTCCCGGTCCCAGTGCAGAGCGAGAATCGTCACCGGCACGGCTGTCAGCGCCGAGATGACCACCGTCATGACCACGGCCGTCCAGGCGTCCCAGATCCGGCCGGCGCAGAGCGCCGTGACAAACGGCAGGGCCACGACGCCCAGGCACTTCGCCACGCCGAACGGGACCGGGGGAACGACGGGGCGGCCCGTGACGAGGCGGCGTGCCCGCCGGACGCTCCCGAAAGCCGCGACGAAGGCCAGCGCCGCGAGCCAGTCACCGGCCAGGGCGAATCCGACGAAGACGGTGGCGTCCTCGTCCGGCAGCCCGGGAAGCGTCTCGTGGACCCCGTCGTGGCTGACGGACACCCGGACGTTCCGCCAGGCGGTGACCTCCACCTCATCGCCCGCCTCGATGAGCTCCGACAGATCGCCGTGCGAGTCGAGGTCGAGCGCCTGGTCGGCAGGGGCCGGAACCGGCGGCCGCAACCGCACCCGGAAGACCGTCGCCCTGCCGCTCTTGGCGTTCTCGGCGGAGAGGACCGTCCCGCGAATCGTGCGCAGGCAGTTCGCCGTGTCCGGGGCCGCTCCGTCCTTTTCGCAGGGCCGGGCGGCCAGGAACGCCCTCTCCGTGGCGACCCGATCAGGAACGGCGGTGGTCAGACCGAAGGCCACCGCCAGCAAGGCCGATCCGAGCAGAGACCAGGCCGCCGCATGCCGCCACCCTCGGCGCCGACTCCGCGCCGACACCCACTCGTCCACCGTCCGCACCGCCGCTCCCCCGCGTTCTCTTCGCTCCGGGCCAGTCAGCCACACGCCACCGATCGTCGACAGGGTGCGGCTCGGAAACGTAGAGCCCCCGCTGGACTGCCGGTGTCCGGCAACTTCGAGGGCTCCCGCACGGTTCGGCCCGCTTCAGCGGGAGGTGCAGCCCCGTCTCAGCTCAGCCGGAGTTGTAGCCCCATCGAGCCCGGCCGTCCCTGCCCATGAAGCACTTCGCGGGTCGCCCGTCGGCAGTGGTCGCGACGGCGCCCACGGGAGAGCAGTACTGCCCGAACTGGATGCCGGACTGGCTGCCGGTGCCGCCGGTGGTTCCACCCGAGGTCCCGGAGGAGCCGCCAGTGGAACCGCCACCGCTGGTGCCACCGCCTGACGTGCCACCCGATGTGCCACCCGACGTGCCACCTGTCGAGGTGGAGCCGCTCGTGCCCCCGGTGCGCGGCTGCGGTTTCGGCTCGGGTTCGGGCTTCGGCTTGGGTTTGGGCTTGGGCTTGGGCTTGGGCTTCGGAGTGGGCTTCGGGCTGGGCTTGGCGCACGGCTCACCGGGACCGATCAGCCACAGGCCGGGCTGGACGGGCAGCGAGACCTCACGGTCCGGTTCCGGCTCCTGGCGGCACACCCGCCAGTCGTCCACGTCCTGCGATCCGCCGTCCACACGCCGCCCCGTGTAGGCGTGCCAGGCGTTCGGGTGCTCGATGCCGAGGTCACCGAGGACACGTGATGCCTCGTCGAACCTCTCGCCGACGAGGTCCGGCATGACGATCCGCCGCACGTCGAGCAGCCGCGTCGGGCATGCCTCCTTCTCGGGGACCGCGTAGAGCGTCAGCGCACTTGCGGACGGGCGAACCGTCTCGGTGTGGGAGGGCGTCTGGAAGCAGACCCGCCAGCCGGGCGCCGAGGCCGGAACCTGCCGGAAGGACGAGGAGGCGTCGGCCGTCGACACCGTCAGCCAGGACTGGCGTCGTGCGTCCGCGACAGCCGTGGTGAGAGCCGCACCGTTGAAGTCCGGCACGACGACGGAGTGTTCGGCCCCGGCCCGGGCTGGAGTCTCGTGTCCCGCGTTCCAGGCTGCGGAGACCATCGCCGCAGCGACCATGGAGGCGAGGACGGGGCGCCTGCGGACCCATGCCGACAGACGTGCCCTGCCACGAGGGCGCAGGGAGGAACCGGCGGGCAGGAGTTCTCCCGACTCGGCGAGGAGTTCCCCCTTCGGGTCGAGCTGGGAGCCGTGAAGTCTGTACACCTTGCCGTCGACGACGATCACGGCGGCGTTGAGGATGCCGGACTCACGGCGAAGGATGGCCACCGGTTCGGGCACCCGGGTCGCCTTGGGCGACATCAGGCTGCGGACAAGGACGAGTCCGTTCCCGGTGAGCGCGGCGTAGCCCCAGCCGCATTGGTAGAGAGACCGGACGGTTTCGCCGGGTTCGAGCTCCGCGAGCAGCGCCTTCTTGTGGTCGTCGGGCAAGGAGATCCGCTCCCCCGCGACGGCCGCGGCCAGGCGCGGATCTTCGGCGGACAGGCTGGACACCGTCTTCCCCGTCCCCCGCAGAAGCTCGCCGGACGCGTCGATCCGGGATCCCCAGAGGGTGATCGGTCGCCCGTTGACGGACACGTCCACGCGAGACGCGGCCCCGTAGGCGGGGCGCAGAATCACCAGAGGTCTCGTGACCCGCGAGGGCGCCCCTCCGCTCAGGAGAAGGAGCGCGTCGTCGGTGAGCGCGGCGTATCCCAGCCCTTGGTGGTAGAGGGCGAGCACCCTCTCCTCGGACCGGAGCGTACGGAGCAGGGCGTGCGCCTTGCCGAGGGGAAGAGGGACGACCTCACGGTTGGCCACCTCGACGGTGCGCGGGTCGTCACGTAGCAGACGCTGCGCAGCGGTTGGGGACATACGCGGAGAATAGCCGCTGCCGATCTTCGGCAGAAATACTGTCCCACGAACCGATGCACGGCTGTGACCTGCACAGATGATGTCGCCCCCGTGCCAGCTCCACGATCGCGGCACCAATCGCCGGTCCCGCGAGGGGAGTCGGCGCTCCCGGCCGGCCCAGGGTCACGGGAGCGGCACCACCTCCCCCGGCGAAACCCCAGGGATACGAGTGACACATACGACGTGCGTGGTTCCGGTGACCTCCTCCGCGTGCTACACACAGCTGGGTCACAGTCCTGTCCGCCAGCAGGAAGGTTGTCCCATGCCCGAAAACAGCCAGTCCGCGACGAGGCGTCAGATGATCGCCCGGACCGCGGTGTTAGGCGGCTCCCTCGCGTTCGCGGGAAATCTCTCCGAACTGTTCGCGGGCACCGCCGCCGCGCAGAACCTCGGCCACCGTGGCTACGGCCCCCTGGTCCCGGACCCGAGCGGACTGCTCGACCTCCCGAAGGGCTTCCGCTACCGCGTCCTCTCGCGCGAGGGTGACCCGCTCCGCTCCGGCGAGGGCCCGGTGCCCAGCAACCACGACGGCATGGCCGCCTTCGCGGGGCATGCCCGCGACGGCCGCGGACGGGTCCACCTGGTCCGCAATCACGAGAACCGGGTCACCGCGAAGATCCCGGTCCCGACCGTGGAGGGCCTCACGTACGACCCGATGGGCAAGGGCGGTTGTACGTCCCTGGCACTCGACCGGCAGGGGAACGTCCTCTCGGAACGCGTCGCCATCGCCGGCACGGCCGTCAACTGCGCCGGTGGGCCCACACCTTGGGGCACCTGGCTCACCTGCGAGGAGACCGAGGACAAGGCCGGCACCAACGGCTACACCAAGGACCACGGCTTCATCTTCGAGGTCGACCCGGTGGACCCGCACCGCACCGGAGCCGTACCGCTCGCCGCCATGGGCCGCTTCCAGCACGAGGCGATCGCCGTCGACCCGGGGCGGGGAGTGGTGTACGAGACCGAGGACGCCTTCCTCTCGCCCTTCGGCCTCTTCTATCGCTTCCTGCCCAACAGACCGCAAGGCGGGACGGGCTCCCTGCGCGCGGGCGGACAGCTCCAGGCGATGCGCGTCCCCGGCGTCGCGGACCTCTCCTCCGTCCAGGAGACCGGCGCGACCTTCCACGGCATCGAGTGGGTGGACGTCCCTGAGCCACTGGCGGCCCAAACCCCCGTCCGTCTCCAGGACTTCGGCCCGAAGGGCATCACGCACGGGCAGAAGCTGGAGGGTTGCTACTGGGGTGGCAGCTGCGTCTATTTCGTCACGTCCTTCGCCCGCGGCGCCGACGGATCCTCGGCCGACCACTACGGCCAGGTCTGGCGGTACGACCCGTCGGCGCGCCGCCTCACTCTCGTGATCGTCTTCGGCCCTGACACCGACGTCCAGCTGCCCGGCGAGTCTCCCGACAACATCTGTCTCGCCCCCGGTGGCGGCCTCATGGTCTGCGAGGACGGCAACGGCGCGCAGCACGTCTTCGGTGTGACACGGCGTGGAGAGGTCTACGCCCTGGCGCGCGGCGCCCAGAACATCGGCACGCCACAGGCCCCGGAGTGGGGCGAGTTCGCGGGCGTCACCTTCTCCCCGGACGGCGGCACGATGTACGTGAACTGCTATACGCCCGGAACCACGTTCGCGGTGACGGGCCCATGGCGCGGCTAGGTTCCGTCCAAAGAATCGGCAACCGCCCCGCGCCGTGTGCGTGGCGCCCTCGCGGGGCGGGGCTGCGCGGGAAGGGAGTTCAGCCGATGAGCTCCGGCGCGAGCAGGTGATACCGCGCCAGGAGTACGTTGAGCGCGGCGACGATCAGGACCGCGGCCGCGATGGCGAGCAGCGCATGACCCGTACCCCACGGCGTGATGAGTGTGCCGAGGGCGCCGCCCGCGAAGATGCCGACGACGGTCGCGACGAGCCGGACCCGGATCGCCCCCCGTTGCGGCGTCGCGGGAATGGCCCCGGTGAGGCCGTGGATGAGGCGGACCAGGGAGACCTGGACGAGCAGCGTGGGCATGCCGGGAACAGCCGCGCGCAGGGCGGTGTCCGCGCGCAGGCCCATGGCGAAGCCGACCATGGCGATGACCAGGTTGTCCGGGTCGTCGGTGAGTGAGCCGGAACCGTGCCGCCACAGAGCCGTCGCGCCCGCGATGGCCAGGAGTACCCCTTCGACGGCCAGGGCGGCCGCGAACCAGTGACGGTGCCGTGCGACGAGTCCCCTGGTGGCCAGAGCTCCGGCCGCGGCCCCCAGGACGAAGGCGATCAGGGCGATCGCCGGGCGCGCCACCGGCACCTGTCCTTCGCCGGCGACGGCGAAGGACAGGAAGAGCACGTTGCCCGTGGCCAGCGCGGTGAAGACATGCCCCATGGTCAGGAAGCTGACCGCGTCGACCGCGCCCGCCAGGACGGTGAGGGTCGCCATGACGACGGTCCGCTCGTGTTCGCGTCGTTCCGCCGACGGCGGGGGTCCTGATTCTTCACTCATGAGGTCAGTCTCGTGAACGCCGAGTCCCCAGCGGTGGTCTCCGGGCCGACACGCGACGACCGTGCCGCCAATGGACGGTGCGCCGCATCGCGCCGTCGGCATGCTGCCCTGCCCCTGCGTTCGGCCCGAGCTACGACACATGCCCGCGGGACGAGCTACGAGTTGTCCGGCCCACTGTCAGTGCCCACTCCTGGGCTGCTCGCCGGCTGATCGACGAGTTGAGGGGAATGGCATTCGGCATGGGCGGCAACTGCTGGACACACACGGGTCCGTACGAGCGAGACCTGGCGGCCGCGTTCCGCCGGGCACAGGGCAGATGCACGGTCCTGTACACGGACGGTGAGCCGACGCACATGGGCTACTGGGGAGTGACGGCGGACTAGCGTGCCGCGTGGGCGCGGTGTGCGACGGCGGGGAGGTCCGGTCGCCCGGTCCTCCCCGGCACACCGTCAGGTCGCGGTGGCAGCCGCCGCCGCGCGTCCTGCCTGCCGACCGGAGAACAGGCAGCCGCCCAGGAAGGTGCCCTCCAGAGAGCGGTAGCCGTGAACGCCGCCGCCGCCGAAACCGGCGACCTCGCCGGCCGCGTACAGGCCGGGGATCGGGCTGCCGGATGCGTTCAGGACGCGGCCGGAGAGGTCGGTCTGGAGGCCGCCGAGGGTCTTGCGCGTCAGGATGTTGAGCCGTACGGCGATGAGCGGCCCGGCACTGGAATCCAGGATCTTGTGGGCGGGGGCCGTGCGGCTGAGCGAATCCCCGACGTACGCGAGCGCGTTGCGGATCCCCATGACCTGGGCGTCCTTGGTGTACGGGTTGTCCATCTCGCGGTCACGGGCCTCGATCTGCCGCTGGAGATCGGCGCGGTCTATGAGGCCGTCGCCGGTGAGCTTGTTCATTCCGGTGACGAGGTCGGCGAGCGTGGTGGCGACCACGAAGTCGGCGCCGTTCTTCTTGAACTTCTCTATCGGCTCCGGGCTCTGCCAGATGCGGGAGAGCAGTTTCCACACGTCCTTGTTGGTGAGGTCGGGGTTCTGCTCCGAACCGGAGAGCGCGAACTCCTTGGCGAGGATCTTCTGCGTGGTGACGAACCAGGAGTAGTCGTAGCCGGAGTCCGTGATCGACTTGAGGGTGTGCAGGGTGTCGTAGCCCGGGATGTCGGGACTGCCGAAGCGGCGGCCCTTGGCGTCGAACCACATCGACGACGGACCGGGCAGGATGCGGATGCCGTGGCCGGGCCAGATCGGGTCGTAGTTGCGCAGCCCCTCGGTGTAGTGCCACATCCGGTCCGGGTTCACGATCCGTCCGCCGGCCTTCTCGGTGATCGCCAGCATGCGGCCGTCCACGTGCGCGGGCACCCCGGTGATCATGGACTTCGGCGGAGTGCCGAGCCGGGCGGGCCAGTTCTGCCGTACGAGATCATGGTTGGCACCGATGCCCCCGGAGGTGACGACCACGACCGGGGCGCGCAGCTCGAAGTCGCCGATGACGGTCCGGGAGCTGGGCTTTCCGCGGGCCGCGCCACTGGGTTCCAGAACCGCGCCGCGTACGCCCGTGACGACACCGCCGGTCGTCACGATCCCGTCGACACGGTGCCGGAACTTGAAGGTGACCTTGCCCGCGGCCACCGCGGCGCGCACCTTCTTCTCGAACGGCTCGACCACCGCCGGACCGGTGCCCCAGGTGACGTGGAAGCGGGGCACCGAGTTGCCGTGCCCGTCCGCCAGCCCGCCGCCCCGCTCGGCCCAGCCGACGATCGGGAACCACTGCACGCCCAGCCCGGACAGCCACGACCGCTTCTCACCGGCAGCGAAGTCCACATACGACTCGGCCCACTTGTACGCCCAGTGGTCCTGGCCCGACGGGTCACCGACGCCCCGGTCGAAGCCCGCGCTGCCGAGCCAGTCCTGCCAGGCGAGTTCGCGGGAGTCCTTGACACCCATGAGCCGCTGCTCGTCGGAGTCGACGAAGAACAGTCCGCCGAAGGACCAGAACGCCTGACCGCCCAGGCCGGCTTCCGGTTCCTGGTCGAGGAGGAGGACCTTCCGTCCGGCCGCGGCGAGTTCGGCGGTGGCGACCAGTCCGGCGAGCCCGTGGCCGACGACGATCGCGTCCGCGTCCTGGGACTCGGCGCCGAAGGCGGGGAAGGCCTGGGCGGCGAGCGCGGCTCCGGCGATCACCCCGCCGGTGACGGTGAGGGCGCGGCGGCGAGTGATGCCCACGCCCGTCTCCGCGTCGTTCCCGTGACGTGGTGCGGAGTTGTCTCTGGAGTTCTCCATGGCTGCCTTTCGTCAAGAGGTGCCGGAGGAACGGGAGATACGTGCACGGAGTGCCGAGGCGCCATGGTGTTACTGATGGGTTACCGGCAGGTGTTACCGACGGTAGCTCATGAGGTCCGTTTTCCAACAGACCTTGCAATCAAGGGAGTTAGGACCCGTCGAATCGGAAGTCGCCCTGATGCCGGCACGTCTGGCGGACGTACGGCGACGTACGGGACGGAACGGTGCGCCCGTCGGCCCTCGACCCGCTCGGCGCTGCGGGGTGGACGCCGGGACGCGCGATCGATACGCGACGGGACACGGCAGTCGACGGCCGTCGGATTCGCGCTCAACGACACGGTGGCCGAAGCAGGGGCGGAGTGCGGCAAGTTGACGATCAAGTCCTCCGCGACCGGGGGCCGGGCTCGTCACTGCTGATCCGATCACGGCATCCGCAACCGTGGCGGACGGCCGGGTTCACGCGAGGGAGCGGGTGCGAGGCCGACGGTGTCCTGTTGACCGGAGCCGGTCCGGACGGTCCCGAGAGGTGCGGCACCGCACGCCTCAGCGGTCGTTCCGCCGCCGATGGGGCGTGCGGCGCTCCGCGCGCCATCGCGGACGGCCCGGCCCCGCACGGACGGCGGGACGGGGCCGCCTTCGTGCCGCTCCGGGCCGTCCACGCGGGTTGCTCGTGACGATGCGTCAGGCAGGCTGGGCGGCGGCCGCGTCGAGCGCTTCCCGGGCGGCGGCCACAGCCGCTTCCCGGTCCTGCGGCACCAGGCCGATGCGGGTACGCCGGTCCAGGAGGTCGGCTTCGTCCAGGGCACCCTCGTGCAGCACGGCCCACAGCAGGGCCGCGCGCGTGACGGGGTGGCCGGGCACCACGGGCTCGTCCCAGTGGGGGTCCCGGGCGCCGAGCGCGTGGACGGCCGGAGCCTCGGTGCCGTACCGACGGATCAGGTGGCCGGGCGCGGCCAGCGAGCCGAGCCGGTGCGGGGCGGCGGCTCCGACCAGCGGCAGCGAGGCGGTGACCGAGGGGCCGGCGCGGAGGCTGCGGGCCTCGACCGCCGCGTCGACGGCGTCCTGCGCCATGCGCCGATAGGTGGTGAGCTTGCCGCCGACGACGGTGATCACACCTTCGCCGGAGGTGAGGACGGCGTGCCGGCGCGAGATGTCGGAGGTGCGGGCGGTCTCGCCGGACCGCGTCGGCGCCGCGTCCAGCAGGGGGCGCAGTCCCGCGAAGGCCCCGACCACGTCATGGCGCCTCACCGGAGCGTCGAGGGCGGAGCCGAGGACATCGAGCAGGAAGCCGATGTCCGACTCGGGCACCTCCGGCACGTCCGGTATGTCTCCGTCGACGGGCTCGTCGGTCAGGCCGACGTAGACGCGGCCGTCGTCCTGCGGCAGGACCAGCACGAACCGGTTGGTCTCGCCCGGGATCGGGATGTGCAGGCCGGCGGGCAGATGCCCGAACAGATCGCCGCGCAGGACCAGATGGGTTCCGCGCGAGGGTCGGATGCGGATGCCGTCGACCAGGTCGCCGGCCCACACGCCGGACGCGTTGATCACCGCGCGGGCCCTGATCTCGCCCTGTTCCCCGGTGAGTTCGTCGCGGACGCGGGCGCCGGTCCCACCGACCTCCAGGGCCCTGACCCTGGTGAGGACCTTCGCGCCGTGGGCCGCGGCGCTGCGGGCGAGCGCCGTGACGAGCCGGGCGTCGTCGGTCACCCTGCCGTCCCAGGACAGCAGGCCGCCGCGCAGGCCACCGGGGCGCACGGACGGCGCCAGGTGACGGGCCTCCACCGCGGAGAGGCGGCGCGGCGCGGGCAGGGTGGCGCGCGAGGTGCGGGCCGCGAGGCGCAGGGTGTCGCCGGCCCGGAATCCGGCCCAGGCCAGCGAGGCCTGCCCGCGCGACACCAGGGGCGTCAGGGGCAGCACGAAGGGCTGGGCGCGCACCAGGTGAGGAGCGGTGCGGCTCATCAGGACACCGCGCTCGACCGCGCTCTCATGGGCGACGTCGAGTTGCCCGGAGGCCAGGTAGCGCAGCCCTCCGTGGATGAGCTTGGAACTCCAGCGCGAGGTGCCGAAGGCGAGGTCGTGGGCGTCGACGGCGACGACGCTGAGGCCGCGCGCGGCGGCGTCCAGGGCGACCCCGGAGCCGGTGGCGCCCAGTCCGACGACCAGGACGTCCACCACGTCACCGCCCACGGCCTCGGTCAGTTCGCGTCGGCGGCGGGCGGCGGAGAGCGACGATCCGGAGGGCGGGGCGGCCGGTCCGGAAGGACTGCTGGTGTGACTCATGGCGTGAGGGTCCTCTCCAGAAGGGTGCGCAGCTCGTCGAGGAAGGCGGTGCTGGTCAGTTCGGGGTCGTCCTCGTCGGTCATGGTCCGCAGCGACAAGGTGAAGGACTGGACCACGAGCAGCACGGCACGGGCCTGCAGTCCCGTGGGGGCCCGGCGCACCGACCCGTCGGCGTGGCCCTCCGTCAAGGCGTCGCCGAGGAGGCCGAGCAGGGCTTCCTGGCTGGCTCCGCGGCGGTCCAGTACGTAGGGCAGCAGAAGTTCGGGGTCGACGTCGATGATCTTGCGGAAGAGCGGGTGGGCCCGGAAGGCCTCGACCCCGGCGACCAGCCCGTCCACGATCAGGGCGCGCACTTCCCGGTCCGGCTGCCGCTGCGGCATGGCCCGGGTCGCCACGTCGACCCACTCACGGGTCATCAGATCGCCGACCAGCGAGCGCACATCGGGCCAGCGCCGGTAGAGCGTCATCCGCGAGACGCCGGCGCGACGGGCCACGTCGGTCAGGGTGGTGCGCCGGACTCCGACCGCCAGCACGCAGTCGCGCACGGCGTCGAGGACGGGATCGCTGTCCGAGTGGTTGTGACGAATAGGCGTCATGTGTAACAGTGTAACGCCCTGTGCGGCCGTGCGGGAGACGGCGCGTCACCAACCGACCGATGAGGACAACGTTCATGGACATGCTGTGGAGTGGCTGGGGCGACCCCGCCAAGGCGGCACCGCTGCCCGACTCGGTGACCGGACTGCTGCGGGATCTGCTCGGCGTCAAACCGCGGGACACCGGCACACACGCGCTTGAGGAGATCTCCGTCCCCGAGCCGCCGCCCGCCGCCGCCCTGCGCGCGCTGGCGGACGCCGTCGGCGGAGAGACCCATGTGCACACCGACGCGGAGAGCCGGATCAGGCACACCCGCGGAAAGTCCACGCCCGACCTGCTGAAGATCCGCGCGGGCGACGCCGGGGACGCCCCCGCCGCCGTCGTCCTGCCCGCCACCCACGACGAGGTGCTCGCCGTGCTGCGCGCTTGCGCCGGGCACGGCCTCGCCGTCGTCCCCTTCGGTGGCGGCACCTCCGTCGTCGGCGGGCTCGCCCCCGAGCGGAACGCCTTCGTCGCCCTCGATCTGCGCCGTATGAACGGCCTGATCGACATCGACCCCGTCTCCCGCACCGCCACACTCCAGCCGGGCCTGCGCGCCCCCGACGCGGAGGCGCTGCTCGCCGAACACGGGTTCACCCTCGGACACTTCCCCCAGTCCTACGAGTGGGCCACCATCGGCGGATTCGCCGCCGCCCGCTCCAGCGGACAGGCCTCGGCGGGATACGGCCGCTTCGACGAGATGGTCCTCGGACTCACCGTCGCCACCCCGGAGGGCACCCTGGACATGGGCCGCGCGCCCCGATCGGCGGCCGGACCCGACCTGCGGCAACTGATCCTCGGATCCGAGGGCGCCTTCGGGGTCATCACCGCCGTCACCCTGCGGATCAGGCCGCTGCCGCAGACCCGTGTCTACGAAGGGTGGCGCTTCGCCTCCTTCGAGGAGGGCGCCACCGCGCTGCGCCGGCTCGCCCAGGACGGACCGCGCCCCACGGTGCTGCGGCTGTCCGACGAGACCGAGACGTTCATCGGTCTCGCCCAGCCCGACGCCATCGGTTCGGACGAGGTACCGACGAACGCCGGATGCACCGCGATCGCCGGGTACGAGGGGACCGAGGAGGACACGGCCCATCGCCGCGAACGGGCCGCCGAGGTCCTGCGCGCCGCCGGAGGCACCTACCTGGGGGCCGAGCCCGGCGAACGCTGGGCGCACGGCCGCTACTCGGCGCCCTATCTCCGGGATTCCCTGCTCGACGCCGGTGCCTTCGCCGAGACTCTGGAGACCGCCACCTTCTGGTCGCGCGTTCCCGGGCTCTACGCCGCCGTGCGCACCGCACTGACCGAGACGCTCGCCGCGGCGGGAACCCCGCCCCTGGTCATGTGCCACATCTCGCACGTCTACGAGAACGGCGCCTCGCTCTACTTCACCGTGGTCTCCGCCCAGGGCGAGGACGCCGTGGCCCACTGGGCACCGGCCAAGCAGGCCGCCAACGAGGCAGTCCTGAGCGCGGGAGGAACGATCAGCCACCACCACGGAGTGGGAACGGACCACCGCGACTCGTACGTCCAGGAGGCCGGGCCGCTGGGCATCGAAGCCCTGCGCGCGGTCAAGCGGCGGCTGGACCCCGACGGCCTGCTCAACCCCGGGATCCTGCTGCCCGTGGACTGACTCCCCCACGAACGGCGTCCGGCGGCCGTGAGGCCGCCGGACCGTCAACAGGCTCCGGTTCCACAGCCGTTGCGCACCTCAGGCTCCGCCCCTCCCCCGTCCCGTCCCACCCGTCACCGCCCCGGAGGCACACCGATGCGACAGTTCACCGCCGTCGTCAATCCCACCGCGGGTGGCTCCACCGGGGCGGCGGCGCTGCTCCAGGTCGCCCGCCTGCTGCGGGAGGCCGGAGCCGGACTGGACACCGAGTACAGCCGCAGCCTCGCCCACGCCCAGGAACTCGCACTCCGCGCCGGGGAACAGGGCCGGGTCGTGCTCGCCGTCGGCGGTGACGGGATCGCCGGGGGCATCGGCGGTGCCCTCAGCGGGACGGACAC
This sequence comes from Streptomyces sp. NPDC005141, assembly GCF_053599975.1. Classification (NCBI taxonomy): domain Bacteria; kingdom Bacillati; phylum Actinomycetota; class Actinomycetes; order Kitasatosporales; family Streptomycetaceae; genus Streptomyces; species Streptomyces sp. NPDC005141. Next base: position 296,492 of record NZ_JBSFYW010000002.1, read on the forward strand.
CGTCCTCGGCCTGGTACCGGCGGGCCGCGGCAACGACTTCGCCCGGGCGCTCCGACTGCCCACCGCGGCCGAGGACCTCGCCCGCGTCCTGCTCCACAACGAGCCGCGACGCGTCGACACCATCGAGGTGGAATCGGCGGTGCACCCCCGCAGCGTGGTTCTGGGCAGCGTGTACGCGGGAGTCGACGCGCTCGCCAACCAGCACGCCAACCAGGCCCGCGTGCTCCGCGGTGCCGCCTCCTACTACGCCGGCGGGCTGCGCGCTGTCACCGGCTGGCGCCCGGCGTCGTACCGCGTCACCGTCGACGGCCACGAACACCGCCACCGCGGCTACACCGTCGTGGCCGCCAACTCGGCCTACTACGGCTCCGGGCGCATCATCGCGCCCGCCGCCCGCATAGACGACGGGCTGCTGGACATCGTCATGATCCGGGAGGCCCCGCGTCGTCTGTTCTTCACCCTGATGAACGAGCTCAAGACCGGCGCCCACACCGAGCGGCCCGAAGTGGTGATCCTGCGGGGCCGGGAGATCCGCATCGAGGCGGACCGACCCGTGCCCTACGGCGCCGACGGGGAGGTCGAGGCCACCCTCCCCGTCACCGCACGGGTGCGGCCGGGCGATCTGGCCATGCTGTTCTGACCGCCACTGCCGCGGTGCGTCATCCCGCGGTGGTGGCTCCGCTCGCGCTCCCCGCCAGCCACTGGTCCCAACTGAGGTTGAACGCGGCGTAGCCGTTGTCGGGCGAGGCCTTCGCCCGCGGGGAGCCCGTGATGGTCACCGGGTCGCCCTGCTTGACCTGGCCGTAGAACCACTTGGCGTCGGACAGCGACAGGTGGACGCAGCCGTGCGAGCCCCGGGCACTGCCACTGCCGGGGTTCGGGTCACCCGTCGAGTAGTGGACGTAGGTTCCGGACTGGGTCAGGTGGACGTCCCAGGGGAGCGTCAGGTCGTAGTAGTTCGGTGCGCCCTTGGTGCAGCTGATGCCGACACTGCACGAGGTCATGTGGACCTTCTCCTGCTTGTCGATCACCGCCATCGTGCCGTTCCACGTGGGGTACTCGGAGCTGCCCGCGTTGATCGACAGGGTGCGCACCGGCTGACCGTTCTTCTTGACCTTCAGGGTGTGCCCGGTGACGGACACGTCCGCCCGGACATCGTCGCCCACGGTGAAGTCGTGCGTGTAGGTACGCACGCCGTAGCGGCCGTTGCCGTTGGCGACGCCCTTCATGTCGGCGACGACCTTCACCTTCGTACCGGAAGCCCAGTACTCCTTGGGGCGCCAGTCGGCGCGCCGGTCCCCGAACCAGTGCCAAGCGCCCGTCGTCGGCTGGGACGCCGTCACCTTCATGTGCTTCTCGACGCCGGCCCGGGCCTTCTCGGCCACCGGATTGGTGAAGATCACCGAGATCGGCATCGCGACGCCGACCTTGGCGCCGGTCTGCGGAGTGATCGTCTCCAGCAGCATCGGCGGCCCCGCGGGTTTCGAGGGGGACGGCTTCGCGCTCGCCGTCGCCTTCGCCTTCCCGGACGCGCCCTTTCCGTCGTCGGAACCCGCCTTCGGTGTCCCCCCACCGCAGGCGCTGGTGCCCGCCAGCACCGCGGCCATGACGAGTGCCATCGATATACCGCTACGTCGCTTCACATCTACCCCGGCTCACAATCGTGCCTGCCTCACTGCTCTGTTGGACTACGGGAGTTCGTCCACGGTTGCGGGTGCCGCGTAAAGCGTGATTCAAAACCCGGCACGAGGTGTCATCGGCCGCGCAGGTCCACGAAGACGCGAGTCCCGTCAGACGGGAGAGGCGCCGCCCGGACGGCCTGGGCGCCCGACGCATGCCGGGCGCCCCGGCCTCTCCCTCGTACTGCGCGATCTCCTCGACTTCGCCGGCGACGAGTTCCATCTCGCCGACGCCACCGCGTTCCAGGGGCGGCCCTTCGGCGCCGCCCTGCTGGGTCATGCCACCTCGTGCGTGGCCGGGCTGCTCACCGCGGAGGGACGTACGGTGCTCAATCCGTGCCCCCGGACCGTCATCATCGAGCCGGACAGCCGCCTGATCGTCGTCACCCGCGACGAGACCTCCGCGGGCGCCGAGGACTGTCGTCACCTCGTCGACCCGTCGGCCCGCACCGCCGCCGCGGCGCCCGCCGGGGACGCCGTCCGACGGCTCCTGCTCGGCTGGAACCGGCGGGCGCCCCTGGTCATCGGTCAGTTACGGGACACCGATCGCCCCGGTTCGTTCTCTGCGGAGGGCAGCAGCATCAGCCTGCGTCCGGCCGGACGCCACGTCCGCGTGGGCGCGACGGCGACCTTCGCGACGTGGTGGCGGCGGCACGCGACCGCGGCGAATACGCGATCGGCTACCGCCGTCGCGACCGGTGGTCGTCCTCCCCCGACCACGGTGTCCGCCTCAACCCGCACAAGGGTGAGCGCCGCGAGTGGAGCGCGGAGGATCAAGTGGTCGTCGTGGCAACCGAATCCGTCCGCCCGGACAGCAACGTCGGCCGTCCGCACGATGATGCCGACAGGTCCGCGTCCAACTCCCGTACCGCACAGACCATATGACGCCTCCGAGTAGGATGATCAAATACTCGGCCTGCCGCGTTTCCGTGGTGCGATGGGAGCAGCCATGACGATCGACCCGCAGTCGTTTCCACCGCTCGACACCAGCAAGGCGCATCCCGCGCGGGTCTACGACTGGCTGCTGGGCGGCAAGGACAACTATCCGGTCGACGAAGCGGTGGGAGAGCGGCTGCCGCCCGAGGCGAAGGACGCGGCGCGGCAGAATCGTGCGTTCATGCACCGGGCGTCCGCGTGGCTCGCGGAGCAGGGCGTCGACCAGTTCCTGGACATCGGCACCGGGATTCCCACCAAGCCCAACCTCCACCAGATCGTCCAGAACATCGCGCCGGCGGCGAAGGTCGTCTACACCGACAACGACCCGATCGTGCTGCGTCACGCCGAGGCGCTGCTGGTCAGCCGGTCCGAGGGGGTCACCGACTACATCCAGGCGGATGTACGACGGCCGCAGGACATCGTCCAACACGCCCGGCACATCCTGGACTTCACCCGCCCGATAGCCCTGTCGCTGATAGCGCTGATGCATTTCATCCCCGACGAGCAGGACGCCCACGGCATCGTCCGCAATCTGGTCGACACGCTGCCCTCGGGCAGCTATCTGGTGTTGTCGCACGCCGCCTCCGACCTGTATCCGGAACTCGCCGCACAGGTCACCGCCCAGTACGCCAAGGGCGGCATCCAACTCGGCTTCCGCACCCGGGCGGAGGTGCGGCGCTTCTTCGACGGTCTCGATCTCGTGACGCCCGGCCTGGTGACGGCGCCGGAGTGGTTCACGTCGACCGAGGCGCCGACAGCGGAAGGAAGTGGCATCTACGCCGGAGTGGCCCGGGTTCTCTGAGCCGGCTCGACCTGGCGGGGCCTGGCACAGCGGGCGCGGACCGTCACCGCGGATCCCGGACGCTCTCACCGCTGAGGCGGTGAGCGCCTGCGGCTCAGGTGACCGCGGGCCAGGAGCGCAGCAGCTCCGCGATCTTCGCGGCGGTGCAGGCGGGGTCGCGGAGCAGGTCGCGGAGCGCGACGGCGTCGTCCCGGGTGGGTTTCACCGGGATGCCCGAGGCCTCCAGGTACATCACGCCCGTGGCCGCCGCGACAGCCATGTTGGAGCGCTCCAGCCATCGACACCGGCCGAGGACATGCACCAAGGCGGCCGCGCGGGCATAGGCGCCGTCGTACACCGGCTGCTCGAGCAGTTGTGCCTTGTGGCAGGCGACCGCGGCCACCGGCACCCCGTAGTCGTCGGGGGCCGGGTCCCCCGCCCCGGCGATCTCGGCGACCTGCAGGATCCAGGGGACGTCGATGTACAGGTCCATTACGCTGCGTGCGCCTCCGTGGCGGCCTGCCCGCGGTCTTCGACCTCGGCCTCGTCGAAAACGTCCTGGTGCTCGTCGAGGAAGCGGCGGGCGGCGTCCAGGCCCCGGGCACGCAGGCCGTCGGCGTCCTCCAGGACCAGCTGGGACAGATACTCGCCGACACTCTGCCCACGGTCCTTGGCCCTGGCCTTGGCAAGCTCCAGGACGTCTTCGTCGATCCTCGCGCCTACTTGTGTCCTCGCCATAGCAGCATGGTAACAGCCGTTACCACCGCTCCGGAGTGCTCGCTCCCCCACTGCGCTGCCGCACCCGACGGCAGGCCCTGGACGAGCTCCACGCAGGTGACGTCACCAGGCCTCGGCGCAGGCGACGGCCACCGACAATCGCGTCCATGCGGGTGGCGTATGGGCCAGCGGCGAGCCCCCGAGGGCATGACCGGCGTTGTGCAAAGTACCTGCTCACGATTACCAGAGAGGACGTCCCATGCGTCGAACCATGCTGTTGTCTGTCTGCGCACTCGTCGCCGCCGCGGCCACCGGATTCTTCACCACCAGCGCCATCCGCAACCGCTGATCCCTGGACGCCCTCCGCATTCGACGTCGATGCGATCGGACAGCCTCACGGGTGGGGCAGCCGCGAAAGCCGTCTCACCCGGGACCGGCATCAGGTGATGGCCTCTTCCCTGAGCCGCGTCCCGCCCGGCAGGCCCGCACTCGGCCGGGCAGACCCCCACCCCGGCCGACGCCGAGCGCTCCAGAGACCGACCGCGACGGAGGCCGCAGGGAGAAGCCGGAGGGCGTCCGCTCAGGAGGGCGCGCCCGGGTCGTAGGTCCCGTACCGAGGCAGCCCCGTCGGCTCGTACACCTGGGCGGCGACTCCGTTCGGTGTCGTCTCACTGCTCAGCAGGCGCAGCCCGGCCGGGACGCCGTTGTCGGGGAACAGCCGCCGGCCACTGCCCACGACCACCGGCGCGATCATCAGCCGTACCTCGTCGACGAGCCCGGCGGCCAGCAGCGACGCTCCAAGGCGGGCACTGCCGTGGATCTGCAGCTCCCGTCCGGGCTGCCGCTTCACCTCCGCGACTTGAGCCGGCACGTCACCGGAGAGGATCGTGGTCGGCTCCCAGCCGGCCTCGGTCAGACTGCTCGAGGCCACGTACTTCGGCAATCCGTTGAGCTTGCCGGCGACGGGATCGTCCGGGTCGTTCATCTGCGGCCAGTCGCGCGCGAAGTTGACGTAGGTGCGGCGCCCGAACAGGAACGCGTCCGCGTCGCCGATCCAGCCCGTGACGATCCGCATGAACGCGTCGTCCAGGTGCGGCACGAGCCAGCCTCCCCGCGTGAAGCCGTCGCTGGTGTCCTCTTCCGGGGACCCGGGACCCTGCGCCACACCGTCGAGCGACAGGAACTCCTGCAGAACCAACTTCACCGCGCTCCGCCCTTCGCCGGCCCAACACGCCTGCGGCTTCCGCCTCGTGGAGATCGAGCGACCCCGTCTCCGGATTCCATGGCCGCCCCGACTTCCGTGCCGCCCGGTTCAGTCCCCCGCGCCGGCGTCCGTGTCGGCCGACTTCCGCAACCGGATGACCATGGGGATGACGAACCACGACAAAATGTACAGCGCGGCGACGCCCGAGACGATCCACGGCACGTACCCGTCGTCCCGGGTGGCCGTGCGCAGCACCAGGAGCAGCGAAGAAGTCATGGTGACCAGCAGGAGGAACAGGCCGAGCATGGTCAGTCGGGAGGCCCAGACGACAGCCTGCGGCTTGATGCGGTGGCCGGACACGATCCGGTGGATCGACACGGGTGCGATCAGAGTCCCGATGGCCGTCGCCCCGAGGACGATCGTGACCATGTACAGGGTCTGGTCCGCCTGTGAGAGCTGCCGGTAGGTCGGCTGGAACACCACGGTCAGCAGGAAGCCGAAGAGGATCTGCACGCCGGTCTGCGCGACACGGATCTCTTGCAGCAGGTCACCCCACATCCGGTCGGCGCGCTCCTGAGGGGACTCGTCGCGCCCGTCTCCCCGTGCTCCGCTCTGCATCGACAGTCCCTTCTTCCGGCCGCAGGGTGTGCGGGGCCGCGCCCTCGTCCCGCGGGTCCGCCGAGCGGACCGAATCTCAGTGGCCCAGTGCGTTCTTCAGCTGCTGCTTGCTCATGGAGGAGCGGCCGTGGACATTGCGCTTCCTGGCCTCTTCGTACAACTGGTCCTTGGTGGGTCCCTGCGCGCCGGAATGCGATCGCTCGCCACCCCGCTGCGAGGCCGACTTCGGGTCGCGCAGGGATGCCTTGCTCGCGGTCTTCGACTCGCCTGCCCTGGCCCGCTCCTTGTTCACGGTACGCGCCGCGATCTCCTCCGCCCGGCTCGTGGACTCTCCGCGTTCCCTCGCGCTCTCCTTGATGTGTTCGTACTGCCTCTCGCGCTTGCCGCTCGATCCAGCAGGCATGGCACGCCCCTTCCTGGTCTGCGCTGTGCCTCGTACGTGAACCTTCGAGTACCCCGGCCACCCGGAGACTCACGGCCGCTCCCGGAATTGAGTCCCCAAGGGATCAGGGGCGCTTCCGTCCGGCCCACGGGGCGGTACGGGGGGAAGGCACCGGCCGGCCACCTGCGCCGGCGGGATGGGCCGTCCTCGAACCGCAGGCGGCCCACCCGCTCGAAGGCGCGTACAAGGCCGCCTCTACGCCTTCGCCTTCTTGTGGCGCACTGCCAGCCATACGACGGTGGCAGCGCCCGCGGCCGCCAGAATCAGCGTGCGGTTGTCCCGTGCCACCCGCGCACCCTGTGCCGCCTGCTGCCGCAGGGGTTCGGGTGCCTTCTCCTCCCATACGCCGCCTGCCTGGGCGGCCTTGTCCCGCACCTGGTCCGCGGCCTGGGCGGCCTTGTCCTTGACCGGGTCGGGCACCTTGTCCTGGACCGCCTGCGCGGCCCGGACCGCCTTGGCCTTCAGCTCCCCCGCCTTGGCCGCGGCCTGCTCCGCGACTTCGGCCGTCTTCTCCTTCACTTCGGCGGTCCTCTCCTTGGCCCGGGCCTTGACATCGGTCTTGTCCGCCAGCGCCTGCACCGTCTCCCCGAGCTCGGCGCGGGTCTGCTCGACCTGCTCACGCACCTCGGCGGGGGTGGGGGCGGTCTGCTCGTCGTCGAACGGTTTGCTCATCGGTGGGCACTCCTCTTGATCTCGGCCACATCGGCCTTCACGTTCTCGATCGCCTGCTCCGGCTTGGGCGGCGCCGCCCGGCCGACCTGCCTCTTCCCCCTCAGGGCCATGACCGCTGCGACGACGCCCAGCGCCACGGTGACGATCAGCGCCGCGGCCCACACCGGCAGCGATACGGCCAGCGCGGCGATCGCGGTGGCCACGAGGGCCTCGAGCATCAGAAAGCCGACCACCCCCGCGCCACCGAACAGTCCGCCGCTCCTCCCGTACCGCCTGCCCTTCTCCCTCATCTCCGCCTGCGCCAGACGAAGTTCGCCCCGCACCAGCTCGGTCAGCTGCTGCGAGGCCCGCTGCACCAGCTCACCCACCTGATCCGGCCCGGTCCCCCGTGCCTGCTCGGTGGATCCATCGGCCTGCGGCCGCACGCTCGACACGGCCATCACCTCCTGTCCGTCTCTCGACTCAGGCCGGGACACTCGATGTGCTCCGGCAACCGGTGAGGGGGCGGGTACCCCGAACCGGGCCATCCAGGGCAGCTGACCGACCTTCGGCTTGTCTGCGGCCGGCCGGACCGCGCGATCCTCTGCCTCACGCACCCTTCGCCCGAAGTCGCAGGTCGACCTCCTTCTCCTGGTCTCCCGACGCCGTGCCCTGTTCCTGCACGGCGAACGCGCCGTGCAGGGCTTCACACAGCTGGTCCACGGCGACGTAGCCGCCCTGCAGCGTGGCCGTGACCGAACCCTCCAACGGGGTCGCGCCGGTCGGGATGCGCTCCTCGGTGGGCTCGAACTCCGACGTCCACACGGGAGGGCGGTCGCCCGGCTGCTCGTGGGGCACGTCGTCGGAGGGCCGGTCGATGGGGAACGCGGTCCGCAGGACACCGAAGACGGTGGCGGCATCCTCCTCGGACGCTCCGGTGAGGGACACGGTGACCATCAGGTCACTCCTTTCCGCAGGTGTACGACGGTGCGCTCCGGGTTCTCCGCGGAGGCGATGCCCGCCGCGAGAACCCCGAAGCGGTGCGGACGGTGCGCGGCCTCGGCTGCCTCGTACAGGCTGATATCGCGGCCCGGCCACGCCCCAGCGAGTCGGATCCGGTCAGCCGGCCGCGCCGGGCTCCGGCAGCGGTCGCGGTTGCGGCTGCGGCTGCGGCTGCGGGCACCCCTTCGGCGTCACCTACCGGGGCCCCGCGCGGCGCGCGAAGAATGCGTCAGGCGGACGCTTCGTCGGGCACGGGATGCTCCGGATGGGGACTGCCGGACTGTGGGGCACCCTTCCGCCCGGTGCCGGCTTCGTCCGTGTCGGGAACCTCCGGGTCCGGAGTCTCCGGGTCCGCCCGCTCGTCGGGAGCCGACTGCATCTCCGTGCCGACGACGTCCCACGGATCCTCGTCGGCTGTGGCCTGCTGATCGGGCAGATCCCTCGGTATGGGCTTCGGCATCGGCTCCCCGCTGTTACCGGGGCCTTCCGGACGGCGATCGTTCACGGCGCTCTCGCTTCCTCACGCGGGACGTGGCGTGACGCGCAAGTACCCCTCCGGTCGACGTTGATGCCGGTCATCGCCACCCGCCTCCCGGAGCCCGGAGCCGCCGAGCCGCCGGCGCCCATGGTCCGTTTCGTCATCGGCAGCGCGGCGCTCGCAAGATCCTCACGGCTCGGGGCGATAACCGGCCACGAAGATCGCGTGTAGACCTCCCTTCACAGGGCACCCGGGGCATAAGTGGTACATATCGAAATGAATCAGACAAAGCGCGATCCGGAGAGACCTCATGGGGATGCCCGGCGAGAGCCCGCTCATCACACCGCCCGGTGTCTACGCACCGCAACGCGACACCGAGCTCCTGATGGACGCCTTGTCCAGGGAGCGCGTGGACCCCTCCACCGACGTGCTCGACCTGGGCACCGGCAGTGGTGCCCTGGCCCTGCGCGCCGCGGGACTGGGGGCGCGGGTGACCGCCGTCGACATCGACTGGCGCGCCGTGTTCACCACGCGCCTCAACGCGCTCCTCGCCCGCCGTCGCGTCACCGTCCGCCGCGGCGATCTCACCGCGGCCGTACAAGGACGGACGTACGACCTGGTGGTGAGCAATCCGCCCTACGTGCCCTCTCCGGCCCTCCGGCTGCCGCATCGGTCGCCGGAACGCGCTTGGGACGCCGGCCCGGACGGCCGTGCGTTCGTGGACCGCGTCTGCGACGAGGCACCGGCGGCACTGCGCCCGGGAGGTGTGCTGCTGCTCGTCCACTCCACGCTCTGCGGGACCCGGCCGACACTGCGACGGCTCACCCGCGCCGGATTCGAGGCGACGGTGACTGATCGTGCCGTCGTCCCTTTCGGCCCCGTGCTGAGCTCACGCCGGACATGGCTGCGACGCCAGGGGCTGGTGACCGACGAGAGCGACAACCGGGAAGAGTTGGTGGTCATCCGTGCCCAGCAAGCCTGAACGACCGCGCCGCGTGACCATGGACCGCGACGGCCCGCTGCTCGTCGAGGGCCCGGTCGAGGTGGTGCGGGAGGACGGCACGGTCCTCACCTCCCGGCGCTTCCGGGCGGCGATCTGCACCTGTCGCCGCAGCCGTACCTACCCCTGGTGCGACACCAGCCACCGTCCTCGGGCGAAGCGGGAGACGACGTGACAGGCCCCCTGCTCCCGTCGGCGCGGGGCGAGGTCTCGCGGTCTCTCGCCTCGACACTGCGCTACGGCACGCCCCTGCCCGCACTCCCCCACTCCCTGGAGGACGCCGATCCGTACGGCGACGATCTCCAGATCGCTCTCTACACGCTGTACGAACTCCATTACCGCGGCTTCGCCGAGGTGAGCGACGAGCGCGAGTGGGACCCCGGACTGCTGGCCCTGCGCCGGCCACTGGAACTGCGCTTCCTCAAGGCCCTGCGCGGCGACGTTCCGGTCGGCGCGGACGTCTCCGAGGCGCTCGAAGCGCCTCTGCTGGAACCGGTCGGCCACGACGACACCAGTGTCAGTCACTACCTCCAGCGCGACGGCGAACTGTGGCAACTCCAGGAGTACGCCGCCCTGCGTTCGCTGTACCACCTCAAGGAGGCCGATCCGCACGCCTGGGTCATTCCGCGCCTGCACGGCCGGGCCAAGGCCGCGATGGTGGCGGTCGAGTTCGACGAGTTCGGAGCCGGCCGCGAGGAAGACATCCACGCCCGCCTCTTCGCGGACCTCATGGCGGACCTCGGGTTGCGCACGGACTACGGCCACTATGTCGACGCGGCCCCCGCGGAGGCGGTCGCCACCGTCAACCTCATGTCCCTGCTGGGCCTGCACCGCGCCCTCCGGGGTGCTCTGGTGGGACACTTCGCCGCCGTGGAAGTCGCCTCCTCCCCGGGGTCCAGGCGACTGGCCGCGGCCCTGCGCAGAGTCGGGGCCGGCAAGGCCGCGCAGCGCTTCTACGACGAGCACGTCGAGGCCGACGCCGTCCACGAGCAGGTCGTACGTCGTGACGTCATCGGCGGGCTGCTGGAGGACGAACCCGAACTCGAACCCGACGTCGCCTTCGGTGTGCTGGTCACCGGCCTTCTCGAAGACCGGTTGGCGGCCCACCTGTTGTCCGCGTGGAAGGGACGACGCAGTGCCCTGCGCGTTCCGCTCGGCTCGGACAACTGACGGCGTTCGACAGGGCGATTTCGGAAGAGTCCGGGTTCATGGCCGACGAATAGCCCTTCCCTCGAAGGGAATACCCGGTCACGGGCGACCACGCACGGCAGGACGCGCACGTACGGCGCCTCCCTCCTCTTCGGCCCCTGCCTGGCGCGCCTCGTACGAAGGGGTTCGAGCAACCCGTGCGCCCTATTGCAGAGCGTGGACGGCGGCGGCGAACACCGGAGGCATCCGGGATGCCGCGGGGACGACCAGGCGTGCCGTGCCGGGACGGCGGCCGGCGGCCAGCAGAGCCCCGGTCAGCCACCGGTGACGCCGTGTCAGCTGCGCCCATGCCCGCTCGTACTCCCCCGCGCGTCCTGCCACGAGGCAGCGGACGGCGGCCTCCGCCGTCGCCAGCCCGAGAGCGATTCCCTCTCCGGTGAGGGCGTCCACGTAGCCCGCCGCGTCGCCGACGAGCAGGACGCGTCCGGCGACCCGGCGCCGTACGCGCTGCGACAGCGGCCCGGCGCCCCGCACCTCCGTCACGGGGGTCCCGCGCAGCGACGCGGTGAGGGCCGGGAAGTCGGCCAGATGCCGGTCGTATCCGCGACGCATGCGGCTGAGGACCGCGACTCCCACCAGGTCGTCGGCGACCGGTGTCACGTAGGCCTCGCCGTGCCCCGACCAGTGGACCTCCACGAAGGCCGTCCACGGCTCCACACGGTAGTGCCGACGCAGCCCGTAGCGCCGGTGTGCGCCGCTCGGCAGTTCCAGTCCCAGGCCGCGACGGACTCCGGAGTGCAGGCCGTCGGCGGCGATCAGCCAACGCGCCGTGAGACCGGCGGCGGTGACGGTGTCCGTGGTCTGACCCACTTCCCCCACCTTGCCGGGCACGATGCGCACACCGAGACCGAGAGCGCGCTGGTGCAAGGCTCGGTGCAGCGTCGTACGGCGGATTCCCAGCCCTGTGTGGCCGCGGAAGGGCGCTTCAGCGCGTACGGCACCGTGGACGTAGCGGATACCGCGCAATTCCCTGCCGGTGACCTCGACACCCAGCGCCCGCAGCCCGGCGACACCACTGGGCATGACGCCTTCCCCGCAGGCCTTGTCCACGGGCGCCGTCCGCGGTTCGACGACCACGGCCTCGAGCCCGGCCAGCGCGCAGTGAATGGCGGCGGCCAGACCAGCCGGCCCGCCACCGGCCACCAGGACGTCGATCACGCCGGAGCGGACGTGAACGAGGCGGTCACGGCGGCCAGTGCCCGGTTCTCGCACCGGACGCGCACGGCCAGCACGGCGGCGTTGGCCAGCGTGAAGACGATCGCCGTGACCCAGGCGGTGTGCACCAGCGGCAGCGCCACACCTTCCGCGACGACCGCCACGTAGTTCGGGTGCCGGAGCACCCGGTAGGGCCCGCGGGCCACCAGGGGCAGGCCGGGCACGACGATCACCCGGGTGTTCCAGCGGGATCCCAGGGTGACGATGCACCACCAGCGCAACGCCTGGGCACCCGCCAGCACGGCCACCATCGGCCAGGCCAGGGCCGGGATGAAGGGGCGGGCGGCCAGCCACACCTCGACCGGGCAGCCGACCAGCAGACCGGTGTGCAGCGCGACCATCGCCGGGTAGTGGCCCCGGCCCGCCTCGACCGCCCCGCGAGCAAGGCTCCACCGCTCATTGCGGCGGGCGACGAGGAGTTCGCCGACCCGCTCGGCGGCGACGGCGGCCACCAGCAGTCCGTACCAGATCATGTGTGCGTGTCCCACCGTTCCATGTCGTGCACCGGGTGCCTACCAGCGCAGCAGCACCAGCTCGCAGGCGAAGCCCGGCCCCATCGCCAGAAGCAGACCCGGGGTACCGGCGGTCGGGCGGCGGGTGGCCAGGGTGTCGCGCAGCACATGAAGCACGGACGACGACGAGAGGTTGCCCACGTCTGTCAGGTGACGCCATGTCACATCAAGTGCCCCGTGGGGCAGTTCGAGGGACTCGGTGACGGCCTCCAGGACCTTGGGCCCTCCGGGGTGGCACACCCAGGCGGTCACGTCCTTCGGCTTCAGGCCGTGGTCACCCAGGAATCCCTGGACGTCGGCGGCGAGGTATCGGCGCACCACGTCGGGGATCTCCGGATCCAGTACGACCTGGAAGCCCGAACTCTTGATGTCCCAGCCCATGATGCGACCGGTGTCGGGATACAGCCGGCTGCGCGTGTCCACGATCGTGGGTCCGTCGGCTTCGCCCGTACGGCGCGCGCCACAGGCCACCACCGCGGCGGCGCCGTCACCGAACAGACCGGTGGCGACCATGTTGGCCAGGGAGGCGTCGTCGCGCTGAAACGTGAGCGAGCACAACTCGACCGAGAGCAGCACCGCCACCTGGTCGGGCCGGCCGAGCAGATAGTCGTGCATCCGGGACAGGCCCGCCGCGCCCCCGGCACATCCCAGGCCGAACAGCGGCAGTCTCTTGACGTCCGGCCGCAGTCCGAGGCGGCCCGCCAGCCGGGCGTCGATGGAGGGCGTGGCGATGCCCGTGACGGAAGTGAAGATGAGCAGGTCCACGTCGGCCGCGGACAGACCGGCCGCGCGCAGTGCTTCTCGAACGGCCTTGGCCCCCATGTCGGTGGCGGCCGTGATGAAGACGTCGTTCGCGGCACCGAACCCGTCCAGTGCCTCGTACTCCTCGAGTGGCAATGTCATGTGGCGTGTGCCGACCTTCGCGCTGCGGTGCAGCCGGTCGAGCACACGGCGGTCGGCGCCTAGGGGCAGACACGTGCGGGCCACCATGTCCGTGATCTCGCGCTGGGTGTGGCGGTGCGGCGCGAGGGCGCCGTGAACGGCGGCGATCCGCGTCATAGGGCTCCCGTCCGAACGCCGACTGGGGTGGGCTGCTCACCAGGCCTTCCCCGGACAGGCACTCCGCCACCAGGGATCGCCCGTCCGGCCCTTCGTCCCGTGGCGCGCTGCGGCCGGGTGGACCATGGCTCCTACCATCGGCGAGTGGCTACTCCCGAGCACTCGACGACCGGTGGCACGGCAGGGTCCTGGACGGGCTGGTTGGGCGGTCTGGGGCGAGCGTGCCACCCCGGTCCCGTCGTGGCCGTCACCGCGCTGACGGCGGCGCTGGCCGCGATCGCCGGCCAAGGAACCGGGACGTACGTCCTGACCGTCGCCGCCGTTGTGACGGGGCAGTTGTCGGTCGGCTGGTGCAACGACGCCTTCGACGCGCGGCGGGACATCGCGACGGGGCGCCGGGGCAAACCCGTCGTCGACGGCGCCATCGGTGTGACGCGGCTCTGGGCCGCCGCGTACGTCGCGCTGGCCCTGTGTGTGCCGCTCTCGCTCTGCTGCGGCCTCCGGGCCGGCGGCATTCACCTGGCCGCGGTCGCGGCGGCGTGGGCGTACAACCTGCGCCTCAAGGCCACCCGTTGGTCCTGGGCACCCTACGCGCTGGCGTTCGCCGCGCTCCCGGCGTTCGTGGCTCTCGGGCTGCCGGGACATCCGTGGCCGGCCTGGTGGGTCGTCGGCGCCGGGGCGCTGCTGGGAATCGGAGCGCATCTGGGCGATGTACTGCCGGACATTCGCGGTGATCTTGTGACGGGCGTACGGGGATGGCCGCAGCGGCTGGGAGCGGAGCGCGCGCGGCAGTTGCTTCCGGTGCCCCTGGTGATCGCGTCCGCACTTCTGGCGTTGGGGCCCGTAGGACCACCTGGCCGGCGTGAAGGGGCGGCGCTGGCCGTGGTCGGCCTCGTCGCGGTGACGGGGGCGGTGCTGGGACGCCGCTGGGAGCGGGCGGCGTTCGCGACGGCGGTCGTCGTGGCGGCGGTGGACGTGGCGCTGCTGCTCAGCGGCGTCGGGATCGCGCCGCCCTGAGGTCGTGGGCCGCATCCGACTCCAGGCCTGCGGCAACCCACGATCTCCCCCCGCCCCGAAGTGCCGGCATGAGGCGCCCTAGCGGCTACTCCCCGTCGCTCGCGGAGGTGCCGAGGCTGAGCTGGGACTCCAGCTGGCCGCGAACGTCGGTGGGCAGCTCACCGGTTCGCGCCCAGTCGACGATCAGTTCGGCCACGTGGCGCAGCTTGATGTTGGTGTTCTGCGAGACGCCCCGCAGCGCGTCCCAGCCCTGGTCCGGGGTCAGTTGACCCAATGCCAGGATGACACCGATGGCCTGATCGACGACGGCATGCGACCGTACCGCCTGTTTGAGCTGAAGATTCTCGCCCTCCAGGCGCGTCACGGCGTCCGCCGAGCTTTCAGAGGGCACGGCTGGCTGCTGGGTCGTGTCCCATTCGGACGTCAACGTCGCCTCCGGGGTCTGGGAGTCCGGCGCAGTTCATCTCGTGTCATGTTCGTGAAGTTCGGCTTCGTCACGCCGGCTTCGTCACGCCGGCTGCGGGAGCCGGTCCGGCGTCGGCGCGTTCACTCGCCCGCACCTCGTGCCGATCGCGTCATCGTTCTTCTGTCACCGTTCGCGGCTGCCGCGCCCTCTTCGGCGCGGGAGGCACCGTGCTCGGCGTCATGCCGGGCCAGGAGGGCGAGGAGATCCGCCACCGCCGGCCCGGAGTCCGCCGGATGCCGGAGGAAGGTCCCCTCTTCGATCCGGTACTCGTTGGAGCGCCCTTGCCGGGTGTGCGTGAGGTACCCGCCCTCCTCGAGATCAGAAATGATCTTCTGGACGGCCCGTTCGGTGAGTCGGCAGCGCGCCGCGATGTCACGGATTCGCGTGGTGCGGTCCTCGGCGATCGCCGCCAGCACGCGGGCATGGTTGGTCAGGAACGTCCAGCCGGTATGTGACTCAGGTACTCCACGCATCCCGTCAGGATAGGCGCAACATTCCTGTATGTGAAAGGGTGAATTCTGGTTCCTGTGTCCGGGGAGAGGAGCGGCGTACGGACCTCCGCCCCGTCCGCCGCAGCGGCCACGTCTCACACCGGCCAATTCCTGCGATCCCCGGAGACGGAGAAGCGCCGCCCCACCCGCGGCCCGGCGGCGCCTACTTGAGATCGGCGTCGGTGTAGTAGCCGCCCCCTACCAGCACGTCCTTGTAGTTGCTCTTGTCGACGCTCGTCGGCTGCAACAGGTAAGCGGGCACGATCTTGGAGCCGTTGTCGTAGGTGCCGTTGTCGTTGAGCGTCGGCTCCCTGTCGTTGAGCACGTCGTCGGCCATACGTGCCGTCACCTCGGCGAGCTGGCGGAGATCCTTGTAGACGGTCTGCGTCTGCTGACCCGCGATGATCGACTTGACCGAGGCCAGTTCCGCGTCCTGACCGGTGACGACCGGGAGGGGCTTGGCGCCGGAGCCGTAGCCGGCCGCCTTCAGAGCACCCAGGACGCCCATGGAGATGCCGTCGTACGGCGACAGTACGGCGTCGACCTTCTCGATCCCGTACGACTTGGCGAGGATGCCCTCCATACGCTTTCGCGCGGTGGCACCGTCCCAGCGCAGCGTCGTCACCTTGTTCAGCCCGGTCTGGCCGGACGGGACGACCAACTGCTTCTTGTGCAGGTACAACTGCAGGAGCTGCATCGCACCGTCGAAAAAGTATTGGGTGTTGTTGTTGTCGTCCTTGGAGCCGGCGAATTCGATGTTGAAGGTGCCCTTGCAGTCTTCCAGGCCGAGTCCGTCGATGATTTGACTTGCACCTCGGGCTGAAGCCCGAGGATTCTGGCCTTCTCGATCGTTGCTGTGCCGCTACGCGGCACGGGGTTCGGTCGGGAATCCGTGGCTTCCTGCTTCTTCGCGTTGTGCCGGGATTGCTCCTGGTCTTACCGGCGCTCCGCAGGCCGATACCGCCAGTCCGGCGGCCGTCTTCACGTTGACAGCGGCGTTGATGTCCCGGTCGTGGACGGCGCCGCAGGCGGTACAGGTCCATTCCCGGACGTTCAGGGGTTTGGGTCCGTCCTTGACGCCGCAGGCCGAGCAGGTCTGGGAGGTCGGCTCGAACCGGCCGATCTTGACCAGGGCGCGGCCGTACCTTTGTGCTTTGTATTCCAGCATGCTGATGAACGATGCCCATCCGGCGTCGTGCACGGACTTGGCCAGCTTCGTGCGGGCCAGTCCCGCCACCGACAGGTCCTCCACGGCGATCCCTTGGTTCTCGGAGATCAGCTTCGTGGAGAGCTGGTGGTGGAACTCGCGGCGGGCGTCGGTGACTTTGGCGTGGGCGCGGGCGACCTTGAGGCGAGCCTTGGCGCGGTTCTTGCTTCCCTTCTGTTTGCGGGACAGCTCCTGCTGGGCCTTCTTCAGTTTCTTCTCCGCGCGTCGAAGGAAGCGCGGAGAGTCGATCTTCGTGCCGTCGGAGAGGACCACGAAGTGTGTTAGTCCCAGGTCGATGCCGATGGTGTGCTCGGTTTCGGGCATCCGTGTCGTGTCGGCGGCGGGGTCGGTGTCGATGACGAAGGAGGCGAAGTACCGCCCGGCCGCGTCCTTGACGACGGTGACGGAGGTGGGGGTGGCGGGCAGTGTGCGGGACCACTTCACCTTCACCGCGCCGATCTTCGGCAGGTTCAGACGGCCGCTGTCGGTGATGTTCCAGCGGGCGTTGGCGGTGAACCGGATCGACTGCCGGGCGTCCTTGCGGGACTTGAAGCGGGGCGGGCCGGTCCTGGGGCCCTTGCGCGTGCCCTTGAGGGAGGCGAAGAAGTTGCGGTACGCGGTCTCGGCGTCCCGCAGGGACTGCTGGAGCACCACCGCGGAGACCTCACCCAGCCAGGACCGTTCCGCTGTCCGCTTGGCCTCGGTGATCAGGCGCGTCGACAGCTCCCCTGCCTTCGGGAACGGCTGCTCGGCCTTGCGGGCGTCTTCACGGGCGCGGACCGCGTCGTTGAACACGACACGGGCACACCCGAACGCCTTCGCCAACGCCGACTCCTGGCCGGTGTCCGGGTACAGGTCGGGTAGCCGGGATGCATCACTGCATCCCGGCCCCCTCAGAACCGTGCGTGCACCTTTCAATGCACACGGCTCAAGCTCGCCCC